>JBGSPK010000269.1:0-5817 GCA_041738665.1 Sphingorhabdus sp.
CATCCAGTTGCGCTTCGGCGGGGACATCGACAAACAGGTCATCGATGCTGTTCGCGCCAATGACGCCGAGCATGGCTTGGCGGTCGGTTTGGGTAAGCGGGAGATAACGCATGATATTCCTTAAAGTCCGTCGACAAACGCTTTGTAGGCTGCCGCATCCATAAGACTGTCGAGTTCGCTGGTATCGCTGAGCGTCAGCTTGAAGAACCAGCCCTCGCCTTCGGGATCGCTGTTAACCAGCGCCGGCTCGCTTTCGAGCGCCGCATTGCCTTCAATCACCGTGCCGCTAACCGGCGCGTAGACATCCGATGCTGCCTTGACCGATTCGACAACCGCTGCATCGCCGCCCTTTTTAAGAGCCGCTCCGGTCGCAGGAATTTCAGCAAACACAATATCGCCGAGCTGGCCCTGCGCATAATCGGTTATGCCGACAGTCGCGGTCTCGCCGTCGACGTCAATCCACTCATGATCTTCGGTATAATAACGGGTCATATGGCTTTTCCTCTCCGGTGATAATGATGGGGAATGAAGGGCATCGGCGCGACGGTGATCGCAATCCGTTTCCCGCGAACTTCAGCTGCCAATGCGGTGCCAGTGGCGGTGTGGGCGCTGGTTACATAGCCCATGGCAATCGGCGCGCCGACGCTGGGCGCGAAACCACCACTGGTGATTGTGCCAACCTGGTCATCACCCGCAAAAATCATGGCACCCTCGCGGACCGGCATTTTTCCTTCGACATTAAACCCAACCAACTTGCGTGACGCTCCGTCGGTCAGGGCCTTCAGGATGCGCTCGGCGCCGTTGAAGCCGCCCTCTGCGCGCCGACGCTTTGAAATCGCGAAGGATGCATTGCCTTCGACCGGATCGACATCGGGATTCATGTCATGCCCGTAAAGCGGCAACCCAGCCTCCAGCCGCAGCGAATCTCGCGCCCCCAGACCTATTGGCTTGACTTCGGGTTGCGCACAGAGCGCATCAGCCAGCTTTTGTGCATGCGTGGCCGGAACCGAAATCTCGAACCCATCCTCACCGGTGTAGCCAGAACGGCTGATCCACAGCGGCTCAGGGTCGGTCTTTGGTCCCCAGAAAAACGAGCCTGCTTCCATGAAGAAAAGCGCATCCACGCCGGGAACAACACGGGCGAGCGCCTCTGCCGCTTTTGGCCCCTGCAATGCCAGCAGCGCGCGGTCATCCATGTGATTGATCGTGATCTCATCGGGCAAATGCTCGCGCAGATAGCCCATATCGTCCCACTTCACCGCGCCATTTACCACGACATACAGCCCCATAGGGGCGGCAGTGATCATGAGGTCGTCGAGAACACCGCCGTCTTCGGCGAGCAGCAGCGAATAGCGCATACGGCCTTCTTTAAGTGCGCTGATATCTCCCGGGACCAGCGCCTCCAGCGCTTCTGCTGCGCCTTCTCCCGACAGCATGAGCTGGCCCATATGCGACACATCAAATAGCCCAGCGTTTTCGCGGGTCCACAAATGCTCGACCATAATGCCGTCATACTGGATCGGCATGTGATAGCCCGCAAACTCGACCATCCGCGCGCCTTGCCCGCGGTGCCATTCGCCCAGCGGCAGCTCCAATATTTCGATGGGTTCGAGTTCTTCGTCTTCGCTCATATCAGTCCGTTCAAGAGTCGCAGCAACTGACGTCGGTTGACGCCAAGTCTGCTGCCCCCTCTGTCACGGATACCTGAGAGCTTTACCCCTTCGGCGGCCTGATTAAGGCTCTTTCCAGAGTGTCGCAAAAGCCGAAGCGGTCCTTTTGCCTGAGAGATTCCGGGGCGGTTGCTCCTTCGGCGGTCCCTTTAAGAGACGCTCTCCCGCTTCGTCAGCGACCTTAGCGCCTTGACCGCACGAACCGGCAGAGTCAACCGGCGAGCGCGTTTATCTCATCATTTTCGTGGATAAATCTGCCTTCGCCTGCACCAGCGGCGAGTGCTGCGATTGCCCGGGCAACTTTTGCCGATGGCGTGGATCGGTAACGGCTTAGGCTGCCAAGCATCAAAAGGTCGGTGAGCGGCGAAAGCATGATAGCAACCGACTCGCCAGGACGACTGTCGGACCTGGTGCCGCCGGTCAGCAAACCCGGCCGAATAATGTCGAGCCGGTCGAAGCTTAGGTCAGTAAGCGCAGCCTCAACTTCGCCTTTGGTGCGTAAATAGAGGTTGCCATTTTTCGGCGATGCGCCGACCGATGAAACGCAGATCATGTGCCGCGCACCGGCCGCGCGAGCGGCGCCAGCGAAATCATGCACGAGGTCGTGATCGACGGCGCGAAACGCTTCAGGCGATCCGGCAATTCGGATTGTCGTGCCGAGGCAGGAGATGGCAATACCGGGGTTGAGGCCTGCCATTATCGCGGCCCAATCCTCGCTTGGCGCCACATGCTGCGTAACGTTCGCAGACAGTTCGTCCGATTGCCGACGTAACAACGCATGGACCTCGATTCCATCAGCTGCCAAAAATTCCACCGCTTGCTGTCCAACCAACCCGCTGGCACCCGCAATCACAACCTGCGTCATCCCTGCTCTCCAAAAATCGCGCGATGGCAATTTTGCGCATAGCGATCGGTCATTCCGGCAAGGAAATCGGCGATATGGCGGCTCCGCTGCGGTTCGCCACCTAACGCGCCCGCTTGCCAATCGGCGGGCAACAATGACAGGTCGTCCGAGTACGCCCGATAAAGTTCGGCGATAACCGCCTGTGCGTGGTCGGCGGCTTCCTGCTGCGCGGGGTGGTGATAGAGATTGGCGTACATGAATGCCTTCAATTGCCGTTCGCGGTCCGCCAGCGCATCGGAGAATCCGCCAATCTGCTGCCCTGCCGAGCGGATTTCGGTCACACTCTGTATGTCTAATTCCGCCAGTCTGGCTCTGGTGGTATCGATGACATCGTTGACCATCACCCCAATCTGTTCGCGCACAAGCTCGCGAACCAGCGTTTCACGGCGCGCATCGGGATATTTCGCTGCGATCCGGCGCCAGCGCTCCGCAATGAACGGCATTTCCAGAAGCTGCTCCAGCGTCAACAACCCGGCGCGGATGCCATCATCAATGTCGTGATTGTCATAGGCAATGTCATCCGCAACCGCCGCAATCTGGGCTTCAAGCGATGGCCAGCTTGGCAATTCGAGGTCGAACGCCGCATCAACTTCGGATAACGCCCATGTCGGTTGGGTCACAGGCCCATTATGCTTGGCAAGCCCTTCGAGTAATTCCCAACTGAGGTTCAAACCGGGCCAGGACGGATAGGGGCATTCGAGCTGCGTCAGCGTTCGTAAGGTCTGAGCGTTATGGTCGAATCCGCCATGCGGCTTTAGCGCTTCTTCAAGCGCATCCTCGCCAGCATGGCCGAACGGCGGGTGGCCGATGTCATGAGCAAGGCATAAGGCCTCGGTCAAATCTTCGTTCAGGCCAAGCGCACGCGCAATTGTTCTGCCGATCTGCGCGACCTCAAGGCTGTGCGTCAGGCGAACACGATAATGGTCGCCATCTGGCGAAATGAACACCTGGGTCTTGTGACGCAGGCGGCGAAAGGCAATCGAATGGATAATCCGGTCACGGTCGCGCTGGAAAATGTCACGCGGTCCGCGAACATCCTGCGATGCTTCAGGATAGAGCCGTCCGCGGCTTTGATCGGGATGACAGGCATAAGGCGCGAGCGATGACATTACGGCGCTTATGCCTCCATGCGGAGACAACGCAAAGCCGCTATTTCGATTTAAGTGCGGTTACCACCACGCCGTTTTCGCTTTTCCACATGAAGCCATCGCCGCCAGCTTTCTTGAAGTCGCTTTCCCATTTTTTTGCGGCTTTCATGTCGGCAAATGGCCCGACCAGCAAACGGCTTGTTTTACCCCAAGCCGACGTCCAGCCGCTTTGTGCTTTGAACAGGTCGGCGCTCTTCTTGCTCCACTTGCGGTAATAATAGCCAAGCGCGCTTGCCTCACCGGTCGCAATCTGAACCCAGAATCTGGCTGGACTTGCTGGTTCGGCCTTACTCTTGGCGGCAGATTTCGGATCAATCTTGGGAGTTTTAAGCGCCGGATCGACAGCTGCCGTTTTGGCCACCACCGGTTTAATCTTTTTCAAATCAACGGGAACGACAGAACGCTTCTGCTCATCTTCCGGTATCTGTATGGAGCTGACAATCGCCGCAAGGTCAAAGGCTGGCGCGGCAGCAACCGGTTGGGGCTGAGCAAGTACCGGCGCAGTTACAACCGTGGACGCTGGCACAGCCGCTGCAGCAATCGGTTCGCCGCTGGGCATTGGCCCCTGCATGACTCCAACTGATGCAACGGGTTGCGTTACTACCGGTGTGGCACTGGCCAAACTGATTTCGGCAGCGCCCGATGCAGTACCTGTTGGTGTCAAAATTTGTCGGCTTTGGTTAAGCGAAGCTGGGGACGATTGAACCGGAGCTCTTACGACAGTTGCTGGTGCAATTTGGGTGGCGCTCGGCGTTGGCTGCGAAACAGGCGGCAGCTGATTGTCTGTGGAAACATTACGCGAGGGCAAAATTGCTGGCTGCTCGACAGGGGTGGTTTGCGCTCTCTGAGGAATACCAACGGTAACCAACGGCCTTGCCGATTCAGGTGTCGGCAATCCCCCTGTATTCATGCTGATAACTTTGGCAGACTGTGCTTCCTCAACCTTGGCCCTGGCGGTTTCAGTACCGAGCCGCGATCGATCTGTTTTAGGCAGTTTAATCGATTCGGGGATGCTGGCTGTCGCTATTTTAATTTCTTCCTTCTCGCGTTCCCGTCGCTCCCGTCGCGTTTCGGGCTTTTTATCACTCTTGGCAGGCGTGGATTTCGCATTTTTGGTTCCAAGCGGGGCGCCAGCCGGAATGAGACGGTTTTCGCCGGAATTTGGCTGAACCTGGGGCAAAGCCGACGCCACCCGGCGCACCTGTTCGCTATCGCGCCCGACATATTGGCTAGCAGGAAAATGGCCCAGATGAATTGCCGCTGCCTGTTGCGCGGCCGTCAGTTCAGGCATGAGACGCAGATAACGTTCCATGCGCTGCGCCGACGTGGGGTCCATAAAACCTTGCGTTACTTTGGAAGATTCACGAAAATCCCCGCGTGCTGCCAGCATGAATGCACGGGCACGCCAGGCCGAGGCGCTATTTTTCTGCAATAAAGGGACGAGCATTGCGTCTGACTCTGCCTTTTGGCCTGCAAGCGACAGCGATATCGCTTGCCGGATCAGGATGTCATCAGAAGCGGACGCCGAACGCGCGAGTTTGTAATCCTGCTGTGCGCGGCTGAAATTACCCAGCAGGTCGAATGCAAGCGCGCGGTCCGCCGCAATCGACCTTTCGGTGACACCCAAACGCACCGCATCGTCAAACAATCGCAATGCCTCAAAGGGGTTTTCGGTGCGGACGGTCGCAGCGGCGAGTCCCGATACTATTCTGCCGTTGTTCGGCCGTATTGCGTTGGCGCGTGTGAAAAAGTTCAGCGCGGCATTAGCATCGCCTAATATAAGCGAGGCGTTGCCGGCATCGGCCAGAGCGTCAGCGTCAGTAGGGTTATATGAAATGCGGCGAATGGCCGCGCGCAACTCAGCAGAACCGGCTGGCTCTGCGACAGCCTGAACAAATGGAGCATTCGCCTTGGAGGGGCCATCGAGCGCACTTTCGTCCGCTTCTTGTGCAGCAACACTCGCTGAAAGAGCAAGAACAGAAATTGCCCCAAGGCTACGTAACAATATCACATTCATGCTGTTCTATTGGTATCCCGTTTGGCCGATGCAAAGCGTTACTAGACTCTGCTCCGGCCAACGGTTGCATAAAGAAGA
>JBGSPK010000301.1:0-2468 GCA_041738665.1 Sphingorhabdus sp.
ATCACCGCGACCGCGCCGATGATGGCATCGGAAAAAGGCCGCATGGCGCATTCGGTGCGCGATATCAGGCGGACCTTCCGGCAGGGGCTGTGGACTTGCGTCGCGATCATGATTCCGGTGTGGATCATATTGTGGAACACCGAAAGCATCTTGCTGCTTTCGGGTCAACAGCCGGGTATTGCCGCCGACGCGGCAATCTTTGCGCGATTTTATATGTGGTCGATCCTACCATTCATCGGCTTCCTCGTACTGCGCAATTTTGTCGCCGCTCTCGAAAAGCCGATCTGGGCGACGGTTGTCGCGATGGGTGCGGTGGCCCTGAATGCCATAGTCAATTACGGCTTGATCCTCGGCAATTATGGCTGGCCCCAACTCGGGCTGATGGGGGCCGGTATCGGCAGCACGATCACCAATTGCTTCGAGTTTGGCGTCATGGCCGCTATTGTCAGTTTTCACCCAAAGTTCCGCCGGTACCATCTGTTCGGTCGTTTCTGGCGGCCGGACTGGGCGCGGTTCCGCCAGATATGGAAGCTGGGCTTGCCGATTGGCGTCACCATGGCCTTTGAGGGCGGGGTGTTTGCGGTCGCGATATTGCTGATGGGCCTGATCAACGAGGCATCGGTTGCGGCGCATGCCATCGCGTTGCAGATTGCCTCACTGACGTTCATGGTCCCGATGGGGCTGGGGCAGGCCGCTACCGTCCGAGTGGGATTGGCTTATGGTAGACGCGATGCAACCGCAATCGCCCGGGCGGGATGGACCGGTTTCGTTTTAGGCACCGGCTTCATGGCGGTGATGGCGCTGCTAATTTATCTCTTCCCCGAAGCATTGATCGGCATTTTCGTGACACCAGTCGATACCGCGACGACGCAAGTGTTTAACCTGGCAGTCAGCTTCCTGATGGTCGCGGCAATATTCCAGATCGTGGACGGTGCGCAGGTGGTTGGCGCGGGCATGTTGCGTGGGCTTCACGACACAAAAGTTCCGATGTACTTTGCTGCCTTCGGTTACTGGGTGGTGGGCATCGGTGTCGGTGCGTGGCTGGCGTTCAGGGCAGGCTGGGATGGCGTTGGCGTTTGGACTGGTCTTGCGACGGGCCTTGCCATTGTCTCGATACTCATGCTTATCCGCTGGTCAATGCGAGACCGGCTTGGGCTGTTGCCGTCAGAAAGGTAAAATACCGTCATATTGCGAAAGCGGTGGTGCTCCCGGCACTTTTGCGCCTTGCCGCAACAGAAACACATGCTTCACGATTTCTGCTTGCTGCTCGATGCCATATTGGCTGAGCTTCCACCCCGGTTTCAGGCTGTAATCATAACGGCTGAATGGATGGCGCTTGAGCGGCAGGAAAATCCCCTGCTGGTGCTGCCACACATGGACCAATTCGTGGATGAACAGCCCTTGCAATTCCAGTCCGCGATCGCAAAAATCATTACAGAACAGATCGTTCTTGGGATGAAACCATAGGTGTCCGTCGGGGGCCATCGTCACTTTGCGGGGCTGAAACCACCAGAACTTTCGGTTGTGGATGCGGATGCTGTGATAATCGAGCGCGTCGCCGAACACCGACTCCGCCAACGCACGTTCGCGAACGGTTAGAGGTCTCCCCGAAGGATGCGGCCCGAACATTGTTTAGCCGTCAATCGCCTTTTTCTCGTCGGGGTCAGTGCCGTCCATTTCCTGAACCCGCGCCTTGACCAATATGCGTGCATTGTTCGAAAACAGGAACTCGGTTTCAATCTCCCCCAACCGGCGCGGGATGAGGTTGATGCCCCACATCATCACATGCTTGCCGCCACGTTTGAATTCGACTTTTTTACCGGCTGGGATTAGCACGCGGCTCATTGGAAACATCGTCACCGCGCCGGTTTTAGGATCGACCCCAACATCATGCATTTCGGTGCGAATTGCCGACGGTGTACTAACACGGAGCAGGTAGACATCCTCAGGTCCGCCATAGACGTTGAAGTGGAAACCGGATGGATTGCTGTCAACCGGCGACAGCGTCAGAACGGCTTCCTTGACCTTCAATTGCGGGGTTGGTCCGCACGAGCCAAGCAGCAGCGTTATTGCTGCGGTACCAAGTGTGAAGAGTCTGCGGTTCATCTGTTGCCTCTTTTTTTGCGACTGTAAAACTGTCCGAAAGCGGGGCGGACCGTCACTTTTTCCCCATCTAGGGTTGCGCAAGCCTTGTGCCAAGCGAATTGGCACCTATATCGCCGCTACAGTGTCGTTTTACGGAAAAAGCCGGTGCCTGATAGGGTCGGCCCGCAAGCGGCAGGCTATAGTTCAATTTTTAAAATTTCGGGGTAAGTTTTTATGGCTAAAGTTATTGGTATCGACTTGGGCACGACAAACAGCTGCGTTGCGGTCATGGACGGCGGCAAGCCCAAGGTCATTGAAAATGCAGAAGGCGCACGTACGACGCCGTCGATTGTTGCCTTTGCCAAGGATGGCGAGCGCCTTAT
>JBGSPK010000140.1:0-3370 GCA_041738665.1 Sphingorhabdus sp.
CACGCGATAGCCGGTGGTCGCCATCCTTTATCAATATCGTCTGCACGTCTGATGAACGGAGATACTGTGCCAGCTTAAGCGAAATTTCCCAAGGCACGTCAGGGTCGCGCTGGCCGTGGATGAGGCGGACGGGACAATCGACGCGGATCTCGCTGCCCAGTTGCCGGTTATCCTGTCCCGATTGCCAGAAGCCCTGAGTGATAACCATCGGTTCATAGCCATAGTCGCTTGGTCGTTCGATACGGCCTTGCGCTGCTAACACAGCCTTATCTGCATCGTCGAAATCCCAATCAGTGAAATCGGGCGCTGCGGCAATGCCAACCAGCGCCGCGACGCGCTCACCGAGTGCTTGCGCGACCAGGAGCATCAGCCAGCCGCCCATTGACGAGCCGATCAATATAATCGGGCCATTTACCGCGTGCCTAATAACCGCAAGCACATCGTCGCGCCAAATGTCGAGCGTGCCGTCCTCGAACCTGCCCTCGCTTTCGCCGCAGCCCGAATAATCGAGGCGGAGCATGGCGCGGCCTTCGCCTTCCGCCCAAGCAACCAGTGCCTGGGCTTTGCCGCCCTGCATGTCGGACAGATAACCGGGGAGGAAAACCAGAGTCGGCCCTTCGCCGGGTGAATACCGATATGCAAGCCTAACCCCGTCGGTGCGTGTCAGGAATTCCAGCGGCTTTTCTAACGGCGTCAAATTACCCAATCGACGGTCAGCATCTGGGTCACATCCTGCCCCTTGGCGCGGCGCTGTTCGACCATGATATGGTTGAGCCGTTTCACTGTGTCGCTGCCGGAAGTGATGCACATGCCCGGTACGACTGCGTGCACCAGTGCCTTCATCCCGCCCCAGATCATCGCAAAACCGAAGCGGCTGGCGACACCGAAATGTTCGATGTAATTTTCATCTACGCTTTTGGGATGATCAACAAACAGGCGGCGGAACATTGGTGGTTACTCCTTTGCGCCGCCATAACGCGGCATTCATTCAAAATCAAAGCCGAAGCCCGATTTAGCCTTGCGGTCCTGCGTGCACATGGTTTTGAGTTCGGTCCATTCCGCGGAAGTCAGCGCAGGCTTGTAGTTTTTGCCCTTGACGATGCTCTTTTCGAACGCCTTCTTGCGCTCTCGCGACAGCGGATGGCTCGACATATAACCCGTTATGCCTTGGCTTTCATCACCGCCGCGTGCGCTTCCGTCGAGTTCGGACAGACGCTCGAAGAAGGAGGCGGTGGCAACGGGCGAAATCGCCGCATTGCCGAGTGCTTTCATCGAATGTGCATCGGCCTCGGCTTCGGATTCGCGGCTGTAGCTCATTGCCAGCATGTTGTTCACAAGCGCGCCGCTATTGCCATCAACGCCGCCCAAGACAACCGCCAGGCCCATTTGCCGCAGCAGCGCCTGCATGACATGCTTCTCACGGACATGGCCGATCTCATGCGCCAGCACGCCCGCAACCTCGTCGGGAGAGCGCGCCTGTTTCACCAGACCGTCAAACAATATGACCTTGCCGCCGGGCAGAGCGACTGCGTTGATCATGTCGATTTTGGCGACTTCGACCTGCAAATCCCGCGGGCTGGTGTCGAGCGAAACGACAAGTTTTTTAAGCGCGGCGTCGCCAGCTGGCGTGCTGCAAAAGCGCCCGCCAAAATCACCGACGAGAGCATCGCCGAGCTTCTTGTCGACACTTGATGGGATCAGCGGCGCTAGCCATTGCGGGCTGAAAAGTACCACAGCAACAGCAGCTGCGCTGGCAAGGGTGAAGGCGATGGTTGCTTTACCAAGGCCCAATCTGTCCACCCATCCGCCATATCTTCGGCGTGCGGGCAACATTGCCGTGAGTTCGGCTGGCACCGGCCCCGACAGCATCAGCCGCCAGCCATCTTGGCCTGTCAGGCCATAGACATCTGCATCTCCCTTGTGCGCGACATATTCGACATCGGCGAATGCGAAGGGGCCATGTCGCCTTTCGGTTTCGAGCAGGAAGAACTGCGCACCGATCGTCTGCACCTCAACCTTGCGCCGAACCGCACTTTTGCCGTCATAGTGCCAGGCGTTGAAAAAGGTGAGCGTCGTCATATCGCCCCGACGTCGAATGCATCCAGCAGGCCTTCACCATGTTTGGACACGATGGTTTCGGACTGGGTCAGTTCGTCGACATTGATCTCGCCATAGGCTTCCATATGGTCGATGAAGAATTTCCAGTTGCGGTAGGGCATGAAGATATAGCCGATACCCAAGGTGCAAATGATGATCGCCATATTGGCGAGGAAAAACAATATCCAGTCCGCCGCGCGCGCGCGGAATTCGAACTCGAGATTGTGGAGACGAAGCCCGCCGACCGCGAGGCGGAAATATTTGCTGTAAAAGGCGAGCGCTGCAAGTGGCAAGATGATGTACATCGCCAGGATCGCAACAATCAGCAAAATGCCTCCAATGGCCATTCCCGAGCTGCCTAACGCATCAGGCTGCCCTCCTGATGCGGCCACAGCTATCCCGAATATGATGGCCCCGACGAACACCAGAAATGGCACGAGATAAAAGAGCAGGTAGCGCTTCATCAGCGGTTTCCACTCGGCGGCCGCCTCAAAACGATGCGGGCCGAAGCTCATCGCGTTCCAGCGTTCATTCCATAGCGAGATCATCGACCACGGCACCATCAGGAAAATGGGGGTCCAGCCTGCGAAGCTTTTCCACATATAAGATAGACCATATTGGAAACCGGGATCATTGCTACCGCCCCTGATCCCGCGCCAGTATGTGCGGCTGAGGCGATACCGCAGTGCGCGAAAATAGGCGACGCCGGTGAGATAGAAAAGCAGCAGGAACATTATTAAGGTAACAACCGCTGCGATGATCGTTTCGCCGCGAAATATAAGGCCCTGCGAGATTAGCTGGATAACGATGATCGGCAGACCAATCAGGAAAAATACCATGATAAAGCCGATGAACAGCTCCATTCCGCGGCCGGTCCATTCAAGACGTTCATCGATGAAATCGGTCTTGCCCCACAGATATTCGCGCTCGCGTGTGGTAGCCCAGAAACGGTAGATGCCCAGAGTTACGATTGAGAGCAGCAAATTAGGAAAGGCAATGCCGGCAAATTCTTGCCATGTTCCATGGAAACGGAATGCACTGTGGCGCTGACCCAAATCTTCGCTCATTTTTTCTGATGCCCCCGAAATTCACGCAAAACATGCGCGGAAGGGCATGGCATTGTCAACAAAAGCCCGAAGAAAGTACGACGCGCTTCGACAAAAGCGCGTCGCTGGGCCGCCTACTGAACCGTTACTGTCACCGCGCGACGGTTCTGTGCCCACGCGCTCTCGTCCGAGCCCATCGCAGCAGGGCGTTCTTTGCCATAGCTCAC
>JBGSPK010000340.1:0-11180 GCA_041738665.1 Sphingorhabdus sp.
GGTAAGCTGATCGTCCAAACGGAAGGGGTCGGACCAATCGAAAGCTGCCATCTCGGCCATATCATGTCTCCAAATGTTGCGCGGTCGCTAGACTTTTTGCGCGCTACGGGCAAGCTGGCAAAATGCCTGTGACGCGTCTATTTGGCAGGCAATCAAATAGGAGACGGGTGTGACGCTGGCGACCGACGTACAGACAATATTGGCGCGACTTGGGACGACGGCGATGGGCGATATGCCGTCGCACTCGCCCATCGACGGTACCGTAATCGGTTCTGTGTCTACCGCGTCACTTTTAGATATCGACAACGCTTGTGGACATGCGAACGAGGCGTTTCATAATTGGCGTGCTGTGCCTGCGCCCCGACGCGGTGAACTCGTGCGCCTGTTCGGCAATGCCTTGCGCGAAAACAAGGATGCGCTCGCCCGGCTGGTCACCATAGAATGCGGCAAGCCATTGCCCGAAGGCTTGGGCGAAGTGCAGGAAATGATCGATATTTGCGACTTCGCGGTTGGCCTATCGCGCCAACTGCACGGGCTGACAATTGCTAGTGAGCGGCCAGGGCACCGGATGATGGAGCAGTGGCATCCATTGGGGCCAACGCTTGTGATTTCCGCCTTCAACTTTCCGGTTGCGGTGTGGGCTTGGAATGCTGCGCTGGCATTGGTCTGCGGCAATAGCGTGATCTGGAAGCCTTCAGAGAAAACGCCGCTGACGGCAGTTGCAGTGCAGGCGATCTTTGAGCAGGCTGCCGACCGATTTGGTGATGCGCCTGCGCATCTGTCGCAGATTCTGCAGGGTGGGCGGGATGTTGGCGGATCGTTGGTCGCCGACGAGCGCATTCGCTTGATTTCAGCGACTGGCAGCACGAAAATGGGCCGCAAAGTCGGACAGGTAGCCGCTGCACGCTTCGCAAAGACAATTCTCGAACTCGGCGGAAACAATGCTGCGATAATTTCCGACAGGGCGGACTTGGCGCTCGCGTTGCGCGGCGTGCTGTTCTCGGCTTTCGGAACCACCGGGCAGCGCTGTACCAGCCTGCGCCGATTGTTCGTTCACGAAGCGATTTATGATAGCTTTGTCGGGGCGCTCAATTCTGCGACAGCGTCAATGAATATCGGCGATCCGCTCGAGAGCAATAATCTGGCGGGGCCATTGATTGACGAACAAGCCTATGACGCCATGCGAACAGCGTTGGACGAAGCGCGGGTGCTGGGAGCAGTTATCTTAGGGGGCGAGCGCCTCAACCGGGCAGGCGTCTATGTCCAACCCGCGCTGGTCGAAATGACATCGCATTCCGGCCCGGCCTTGCGCGAAACATTTGCGCCGATCCTCTACATCTTCCGTTACTCCGGTCTGGACGAAGCAATCGCGCTGCAAAACAGTGTCGGTGCCGGTCTGTCATCTTCGATTTTTTCGACCGATGTCCGCGAATGCGAGCTTTTCCTGTCAGCCGCAGGCAGTGATTGCGGCATCGCCAATGTCAATATCGGCACGTCGGGGGCGGAAATCGGCGGCGCGTTCGGCGGCGAAAAGGAAACCGGTGGCGGCCGTGAGTCCGGCTCGGATGCCTGGAAAGCCTATATGCGGCGCGCAACCAACACGATCAATTATTCAAACGAACTGCCGCTTGCGCAAGGGGTGACTTTCGACCTAGGCTGACGGGCAGGAGAGACGTATGCTTGTAGAAAAACTGCCGCCGGTCAAATCGACGTTGCAACCCAGTAACCATCCTTATTTGAATGGTGCGTGGACGCCACAGCATGAGGAGTTAACTGCTTTCGATCTGGACGTAATCGAAGGCAAAATCCCTAACGACATCGACGGCATCTATCTACGCAATACCGAAAACCAGTTGCACCAGCCGCTCGGGCGCTACCATCCGTTCGACGGCGACGGAATGCTCCACCAAATCGATTTTTCCGGCGGCAAGGCAAGCTATCGCAACCGATTTGTCCGCACGCGCTGCTTTCAGGCCGAGCAGGACGCGGGTGGGTCGTTGTGGGGCGGATTGATGGACCGGACCGGCACATCAAAGCGTCCAGGCTTTGGTGCGCATGGTGGTTTGAAGGATAGTTCCAGTACCGATATCATCGTCCACGCGGGCAAGGCTGTATCGACCTTCTACCAATGCGGCGAAGGCTATCTGCTGGATCCTGAAACATTGGAACAGGAGGGCGTCGCGTCCTGGGTGCCGCTCGACGGCATATCGGCGCATCCCAAGGTCGACGAACGCACGGGCGAGCTGCTGTTTTTCAATTACTCGAAACATGCGCCTTATATGCATTACGGCGTAGTGAGCGCAGACAGCAAGTTGGCGCATTATGTGCCAATACCGCTACCCGGGCCGCGATTGCCGCACGACATGATGTTCACGCCAAACTGGTCGATATTATGTGACTTTCCCCTGTTCTGGGATGAAGAATTGCTGAAGCGCGATGTGCATGTAACGCGGCTGCACGAAGGGCTGCCATCGCGCTTTGCGTTGATTCCGCGATACGGCCAGCCGGAAGACATCCGCTGGTTCGAGGCCGATCCTACCTTTGTGCTCCACTTCATCAATTCTTATGAACAAGGCGACGAAGTGGTACTCGACGGTTATTTCGAGGAAGATCCCTATCCGCAACCCATCGAAGGCGGTGGCGAATATGCGCATATGATGGCCTATGTTGATGAACACAGCTTCAAACCAAAGCTGCACCGCTGGCGTTTCAATCTCGTCGATGGCACCACCAAAGAAGAGCGCCTCGACGACCGCATCCTTGAGTTCGGCATGATGAACCAGCGGTTTCTGGGGCTGCCCTATCGTTACGCTTACAGCACCACGTCAAAACCCGGCTGGTTCCTGTTTACCGGTTTCGTGAAGCACGATTTGCACACCGGTGAGTCTTGGGAGGTCCGACTCGAGGATGGCCGCTATGGCAGCGAGGCGCCGTTCGCACCGCGTGTTGGCTCGACCGATGAGGATGACGGCTATTTGGTGAGTTTCGTTACCGACGAAAATCGCGGGACGTCCGAATGCATTCTCATCGACTGCAAGCGATTTGCCGAAGGACCGGTGTGTCGCATCGCCCTTCCGCACAAGATTTCGAGCGGTACGCATGCGAACTGGGCGGACCGGGCGATCTTGCAAAGGTAGCTATTTCTGGAACACAACTTTCGTCCCCGGTCTCACCATACCCGCCAGCTTGGCAGCATCCCAGTTGGTCAAGCGTACACATCCGTGACTCTCGGCGCGTCCGATAGTCGAAGGTTCGCCGGTTCCATGAATGCCATAATGCGGCTTTGACAGGTCGATCCAGACAACGCCGACCGGGCTATTCGGTCCGGGTTGCAATAACTGCTTTTCCTTGCTGTCACTGACGTCCCAGAACAATTTGGGATTGTAATGAAATTCGGGATTGCGGGCGACGCCCTTCACTGTCCAGTTGCCGAGCGGCAAAGGATCACGCGAACTGCCCGTTGTCACCGGAAATTGTGCAATAATCTTGTCATTAGGCCCCATTGCGCGCAACCAACCGTCTGATTTGTCGACCACGATTTTTTCGATTGCCGGCTGATCGGGAGCAACACCCAGAAGCTGCAGTGTCTTGTCCCAGCCGCGTTCCGCGTCTTGAGCGCGTGGCGTCATGACATCGGCGATGTTCGGTACGACGATCACGTTGCCAGCGCCGATTTTGGTATCAGGCGAATTGAGCGCGACTAAAGTTTCGGGAGTGGTGTGGAACCGCTCGGCCAATGCTTCCATCATATTGCGGTAACCAAGCGCAGGCAACTTTGCCTGTTCTGCGGCATCCTTGGGCAAGTCGGGAAAGAATTGCTGATTGGCAAATTCGTCAGATATTCGGACAAGCCGCGTAGCAGGCATCATCGGCGTGCCGCCGAACGCGGCTTTGGTCGCCGCATCCAATTCGCCGGTTTGATCGAGATCGTTGGCCTTTTGAAAGCCTTTCAGCGCAATCTTCAACGATTCACCGGTTTTGCCATCAATTACCCCTGGCGAAAAGCCAAGACGCTCAAGAGCAACCTGTACAGGCATCATGTCCAGTTGTGCGGGCAGTAGAGGCAAATCTCCGTCCGCATCGGCAAATTGCAGCCCGTTGCTCGCGGAGGCTGCTTTTTCACCGGTCACACCGTCCTTTTGGTTAGCCTCATTTTGCTGGCACGCAGCGAGAAGGGTCAGGGGCAATAATAAAAACGGATATTTCAAGGAAATGAGCTTTCAAAGGATTTAAATGCCTAACGAAAACCAGTTGGACAAAGTTCCCCGAACATTTTCATTTTCGAACCATCTTCAAGGTCGTCTCAGGTCTTGAAAGGTTACCGGCATTGACCTGCAATGCCGGTAACACCCTCCAGCAATCGGTTGCTCTGTCTTCCGTGAGTGCGACCCGGACCCAGATGCTACCGATTGTTAGCTTTAAAATGCAGCCGAAAGCGAAACGCGGGCACCCAATATTATGTGGTCCTGCTGTTCCTCCACATTAACCTCGCCGCCAATACGGAAGCCCTCGCCGCCGCCCACCAGGCCGGCAGCGCCGGTCCACCCGCTTGTGCGCTCTTCGGGAGTAAGCGTGAAGCTGTTGCCGTTTTTGAATTTGGCAATTGTCGTACCAAGGTCACCGCTCAGGATCTGCCGGCGTCCGCCTTCGATTTCGATACGCGGACGACCGACGCCGTCTTCGACTTCGCCAAAATCATAGGCGATAGCCAGGCCAGCATTCAGAGCGAGTTCGTCGCTCCGACGCTTTTCGACAAACAGATCGAGCGCATCGCCGCCGCCACTCTCCTGATGCGCATTTTCGCTGAGGCGGTAATAATCAAGCGAAGCTGATGGGCGGATGCTGAGACGGCCAGCCGGGATAGCATAAGAAAGCCCTCCGGACGCCGTTATCAACTTGCCGTGCCATTCGGCCTCGGACGTCTTTTGGACGGCGCCCTGCAAGTCGGTTCCGAAAAAGTTGCGCGTGCTATCAAATCCGATCTGGCCGTAACCAGCCTTGGCGAATGTGTGCAGGCCTCCCCAGCTGCCGCGCCAGTACAGGCTCCCTTCGAGCTGCCCTGCAGTCATGTCGTTGCTGTTTTCGCCATTGCCGTTCTTTCCGAACATGTAGCCAACCGAGACTCCGAATTTGCCGACATTGGTCGAGACTTCTGTCCCGCCGGAAAAGCCCCAGCCCGACACATCATAAGCTGCAGTGCTGCCCAGATTTTTAGAGCTGCTCCAGATATTCTGCTGCAGCCAGAATCCCCAGCCACCCAGATCGGGGACATAGCTGTTCGGGTCAGCAATGAACCGCGACGTGCTACGCGATGCCAAACTGACAGTTTCGAAGGCACCGCCGGCATGGTCGGGAAGCATCTGCTGCAGAGATGATCGCAAGGTGTCGCCGTCGCGGATGGTCAGTAAGCTCCCAGCGACCCGCGCATCCTGGTCAACGGCCTTGGCAATTGCGTCGAACGCGCTGGATTCCGATGCATTAAGTCCTAATTCAGACACAGATTTGCGGGTAATCGTTACCGACGCTGTCCTTGCACTGGCGTCGGTTTGCACAGCACCGTTGAACAGAAATGGAAGTGATACCGTGTCAGTGAGCAATGCCGGAGCACCCGTTAGCGAGCCTGCTCTCAAGAAAACAAATGTACCGGGAGACTGCGCCACTGAGGTAAGGTTGACCAGCACCTTTGATCCGGTCGCGAATTGCGCATTGCCGGAAACGTCGATTACCGTGTTCGATCCACCCACGCCGTTAATCAGCACGCCCAGAGCCCCTTGCGCGCCAACCGACAATGATGCCAAGCTTACTGTACCGTTGTTAAGCAAGGCAAGCGTTCCGCCAGTGACGGAGACCGCAGTACCGCCGCCGTCGGCTAAGGTGCCGGTAAATTTTGATGTGCCGGAAAGCGACAAGATGCCTGCTGCACTCGCAAAATCGGCACTTCCATTGAATGTTGCCTTATCGCTAAGCGACAGCTCTCCGTTGCCGGTACCGAAACTGACAGCACCAGAATAGGCGGCCTCGGAAGAGAGGCTGAGGCGGTCATTACCGGCTCCGAAGACAATCTTGCCTCCAATCTTGCCAGCCGACACGTCGATCAGATCGTTGCCGCTACCAAGCAAGATATTGCCGGTAATCTCAGGCAGGGTTGCTGTCGCCGAGAGCCGCGATTGGGAAATCGTAATGCCCGTAGTGTTGGCGCTGAGGTCCATAGCAATTGCACGGTCGGTTCCCGCTGCGCCATCAATGGCAATCCGGCCTTGGTTCACGATGTTCGTGAGCGTACCGGAGCGATCCAGTATCGCAGTGCCGACCGCCTTGTCGCCATTTACCTTGGCGACCACCGCGCCCTTGTTAGTGAGTTTCGTGGTCACCGCGCCCGCATCGATTTGAACTGCGGCGACGCTGGTTCCTTCGATGCCGCCACCGACGGCGCCGACGCCGCCATTCACCAGAATTTCGTTGACGTTTGCCAGATTGCCGATGCGAAGTGCCGTTGCATTTTTATCGAGCGAAGAAGCTTCGATCTTGCCGTTAACAGTCATGCCACCTGCAATCGTCACGGCCTGACCCAATCCGCCAATAACAAGCCCGTTGCCATCGACCGATTTGTAAACACCTTGTCCGGAAACCGAGCCGTTAATGACCAGCCCGTGGCCTTGCGGATTACCCGATACAGCACCAATAGTGGTAGCCCGGTCAGCCGCACCAATCTGGAAAGCAGCGGCCGAGCCGTAAGACGTAACGTTAGCGGTGCCTTCATCAGAATCCTTCACGCCATCCTTGTCTTCATCATCAACCTTGGAATCAGTATCTTTGGGCGGTGCATCCAATATGATGCCGCCAGCGACATTGCCGCTTACGCGGAGCGCATCTCCGCCCTGAAGCAGGTCGTCTGCGTCGAGCTTGGAAACATCGCTGGGAGGTGTGATCGCGCGATAACCTGAAGCCAGGATCGAGCCCTGAACCCGCAACGCACCGCCAATATCGCCTGCGAGTAATGCACCAACACTGTTGGCGCCGCGCGCACCGATCGTGCCTTCCAGTACGACATTGCCCGACACATTTCCCGCGCGAATGCCCGCGCTGTCATTACCCAGGATATCGATTTTGCCGCTGTTGGTCAGATTGCCGGTGAGTGGGCCTTCTACTGCCACGCCGAAACTGCTGTTTCCCTCGACGGTGATCGTGCCGCTGTTGAGGACGTTACCGATGTGCCCTGTTCCGACGCGAATGCCGTACCGACCCGAACCTTGGGCAAAGGGACCATCGATATCACCGTCCTTGTCGGTGTCAGTCGGCGCATATGCTTCATCAATCGTAATCGTTCCGCTGTTGATGATTGAACCACTTGTTCCAGCGACGGCAAAAATGCCGACCGCGTTACTCGATTCAGCAATCGTAATCGCGCCCTTGTTGGCGACCGCATGATTGCTGTCCATGGTAACCGCAGTTCCGGAAGTGAGTTTGACCGAACCGGTCGTATCGATGGTGATGCTGTCCGCAGCGCCTGAATTGGCTGTAGCCGTACGCACTGGCGCAGTGCGCGCGTCCTTGACAACGGTTTCGGCAAAAGCAGGGGTAGCCGCAATAAGAGCGATCGGGGTCAGGCAGGTAAAACTCAGCAAGTGGCGCATATATTCCTCATTCAAATGATGGGTGCGACGGCCTGCACAGGGGGGGGGAAGCAGCAGGCCGTCGTCGAGCATAAGACGAGGACGGGCATCGATACCCGTACGATGAGTGCGAATTTTTCTGAGCTAAGGTTTCTGACAGAAGGCCAGACGCAGTTTAAAGGCCGAAATTAAAGCCGACCATGATCGTACGCGGGCGCAGGGGCGTATATTCATCGCCATCGGGCAGAGCGAACGGCGTACCCAGCGCATAACGGTTGCCCACCGCATTGAACAAATTGGAGATATTGAGAAAGAAGTCAGTCTGACTACGCTCCCATTTAAGCCCCAAATTGGTCTGGAGATAGCCACCCTGCTCGGCACCCAGAACCGGACCGATTCCCAGACGGGATTTGCCGACATATCGGCTGGATGCTGCAAAAACCAGATTGCCATCATGAAATGGCTGCCGATAATTAATAGCAGCCCTGCTGCTGAAGCTCGCTACATTTGGCACGCTCAGCATCCCGCCAGCCGTCTGCGGACCCACTGTAGCCAGAAAATTGCGAGCAGCCGCTGATGGGCTGTCCAACCGGCTGTGGCTAAATATGACGGCGCCATCGAACGTAAAGCGGTCGGTTGGTCGGACTGAAATCTGGCCTTCAACGGAAACGATGTAGCCATTGCCGATATTGGTGGTTGTCGGAAAGCCCAGACCATCGGTCAAGTCGGCCTGAATATTGTCCCAGCCTGTATAGGCAACGGTTCCGATTGCCGCGAACAGGTCGCGCTCCAGATCACCAAAGCGAAAGCCGCTTTCGATCGTCGATGTTCGGTCATTGCGGAAATGCCGGACATTGGCCCCGTCAATCGCCAACCCGCCGGGCCTGAAACCTTGCTGGTACCGTAAAAACGCGGTCAGACCGTCGGCAGGGGTCGCGACCACCGCAAAAGACGGAAGGAAGGTGGTTTCGGTCCTTTGCGCTTGCTGCCGAAAATTGCTCAGGTCGAACATTGCCGGCACATCAAATGCATTGCCTGATAATTTGGCCGAAGAAACCCGGCCACCTGCGGTGAGGTGAATGTTCTGGCTTATCCCCATCGTCATTTCGCCAAACAACGCCCATTCCGACAGGCGGTTTTCGACGCCGGGGGTGGGTACAGAAATTGCGGCGGGGGTCAGCGTTCGCTTGAGGTGCGAAACATTTTTGATGTAGCTGGCGCCAAGCATCCAGCCGCCGCTACCCCCAAAATCCTGCGACACGCGGTGCTCTGTCGAAAAAAGAGATATATCATTTTCCTGGGTAAATAACGTCGGCGCATCGCGTAACCGAGTAGCATCATAATTTTCTACCAGATCATGCTGTACAATGCCTACTGATGACATGATGCGGATGTCACCAACGCTGCCCGTGACCTGCATATTGGCGAGCCAGTAGTCCGAGCCAAACATCTGCGCCATGGGGCTGCGCCTCGAAAGGCCGGGGAGCCCGCGCTGCGCATATTGGGCATCATCGCTTCGGACCGACTGCCCGACACCAAGAAAATCGACGCGCCATTCATCGTGCGGGACGATGCTTATCGCCCCTCTGCCGCCGACAATGTCGATACCGTTCACGTCCTTCAACCTGCGCCCGACATCATCTATATAGCCACCCTCGCGGGCGCCATAACCGACTAGGCGGACCCCGATCTCATCGGGCACCAGAGGTATATTGACCACCATATGGCCATCAATGCTTTCGTCGCCTTCGGCGGTACTTGCGAGAGCGTATGACGTATAAGCCTCGGTCTGGGCCAGATTTGGTCGATTGGGATTAGCGCGGATTATGCCGCCCAGCGAACCTGCGCCATAAAGTGTGCCTTGTGGCCCCTCCAGTACTTCGACCGAATTTATATCGTACAGACGAAGGTCCGGGTCGGGAGCGTTATAGTTGATCCGCATCTCGCCAAAATATTGCCCCACCGTCGCCTGCGTTGGTCCGGTGAAGCCAGAATCCGCGATACCCCTGATGAACAGCTTGTTGCGGCCGGTGCCAGCATGCGTCGAGCTTACGCTCGGTAGCTTTTCAAGAATTGCAGCCGTGCTGCCAGCATCGGGTCCGGCGGTAAATGCATTGCCGCGCAGTACGCTGACGGTCGCAGGCATCAGCTGCAATGGCGTTTCGCGTTTGCTTGCGGTCACTATGATTTCGGCGGGTGCGCTTTCTTCGGTCGGCGGTCGAGGATCGAAACGGGCCAACTGAATTCTTGCAGGTTTTGACTTTGGCCTCGCCGCAACAGGCGGCGGTGCCGCCGGAATGATTCTCCAGCTTCGCCCATTGATCTGGATCACGCGCGCTGGCTGTCCCTTCAACAGCTTCCGGATGGCTTGTTCAACCGATAATCGCCCGCGAACTGCGCGCACGGTCAGGCGCGTCGTGCGCTGATCTGAAATACCGATCGAGCTACCCGTTTGCTGACCCAGTTGGACAATAGCGTCGCCAAGCTGCCCGGCCTTGATGTCGACCGAACTTCGATTGTTGGCTGTTGCGCTTTCTGCGACAGTAAATGCAGCAATGAGGTAAAGAGCATTAACGGCTTGCTTCATCTATCCCCGCCAAAATCCAACCATCTTTCGTCCGTCTGGCGCCGACTCCCAGAACTGGAGCGGTCTCACCAAAGAACTGGCCAAGATCTTTTGTCAGATTGATCGTTCCGGTAAAACGCATCGACTTCGCCTGCGCATCAACCGATATTTTCTGGCCGAGAGACCGGCTCAGGTCTGCAGCGATACGTTCCAGATCAGCGTCATTATATGTCAGCTGGTTGCGCTGCCAGCTGCCCACAGCTGCGGTCGGGATTGAAAATACTTCGGGAGGCCGTCGACGTCCCGTGATGCGCAATCCACGTCCCGGCGCAAGCGATAGTTTCTCGTCTTCCGGGTTAAAGATCACCAGTCCTTCGGCAACGCCCACTTCGGTGGTTTCGCCAACCCGAATAATATTGAACACCGTTCCTGCATCCTGGACCACCGCGTCGCCAACCTCGACGATGAACGGGTCGCTGTCGTTATGAACAACCGTAAACAATGCTTCGCCGCGGTCGAGTACAGCAAAGCGTGGGTCATCTTTTGAGAGCGTGATTTGCGTATCACCGTTCAACTCAATCCGGCTTCCGTCATCCAGCGCAATTACCCGTTGTTCGCCCGAACCGGTTTCAACCGAATAATATGATGGCTGGGCCATGAAGACGGAAAGCGTGATAACGGCTACAAACGCGGCGGCGATTGCGCCGAAGCCAGCTGCAGACCAGCGCGAGGGCTGGAATATCACTTGGCGCCTCTGGCGTTTAGTGGAAGCGGGTATCAGTTCTGGCAGGATATCGTCCAGCAAAGCGAGCTTTTGAAAAGCGGCATTATTTCCTGGGTCCGCTTCCAACCATTCAGTTAGCGCGTCCCAGTCGTCGAAGTCTGGATCGCGCGCACGAATGGTCCAAGCAATTGCCTGCTCCTCAATTAATGAACCATTTGCCGACATCATTTATCCTTCAGCACCAAGACGGAGTCATGTTGGTCATTCCGTATCGAAC
>JBGSPK010000370.1:0-8272 GCA_041738665.1 Sphingorhabdus sp.
AACGCGGTCCTGCCCAATTTCCAAGGCCTTGATCGGCGGGTGAATCGGGACGTCGCGGGCGATGGTTTTGAGCGGCAATACCGGCACATTTTCAAATTCGAATGTGATGACGTCGCAGGCCTTTGCAAAGGCCTTCAGCGCATCAAGATCATCATAAGCGGCAATGGTGCTTTGCGCCGCAACGTCACACGCAACATTATCTCCGGCGGGCGCATAGACATGGCAGCGGTAGCCCAGCTGTGCGGCCGCCATCGCGAGCATCCGGCCAAGTTGGCCTCCGCCCATTATGCCAATCGTCGAACCCGGCGCCAAAACACTCATAAAAAACGCGCTGTCATTCGGGGGTCTCGGCCACCGATGCGGTTTGTTCGGCACGCCATTTTTCCAGCCGCGCGGCAAGTTCAGCGTCGTTATTTGCCAGCATCGCTGCCGCCAGTAGCGCCGCATTGGTTGCACCTGCCTTGCCGATGGCCAATGTGCCAACCGGAATCCCCGCTGGCATCTGCACAATCGACAACAGGCTGTCCATACCGTCGAGCGCCTTGGATTGCACCGGCACCCCAAGCACCGGCAACCGCGTCATCGAAGCTGCCATACCCGGCAAATGCGCCGCGCCACCTGCGCCTGCGATGATGCATTTCAGCCCGCGATCCGCTGCACTTTTGGCATAATCATAAAGCCGCGCAGGCGTGCGATGCGCCGACACTACCTTGCATTCATGCGGAATGTGCAGCGCCGCCAGCGTCGCCGATGCCTCGCGCATCGTCTCCCAGTCCGAACGGCTGCCCATGATGATGCCGATTACCGGCGGTGCTTCGCTCAACCTGTCGTCCCCCGACTTAAAGAAGCATTTGCCCTTAGCGTGGGGAACCGCGAACCGCAATTGTGAATGGAAATCGCGTTACACGACCGTTTGCGCGTGTGTAATATTGTAAACTCTTGCTTTTGTAGGGGAAATCTGATTGAGGACAGAAATAACAAAAGATACCCCGGGTCGCATGAAATATCGGGGATTTTTGAAATTGGACCAGACGACGGACAATCTGTCTGCGCTGGGCGGGGCAAAACCAGTGTCGGCGCTCGAGCGCGAGAACAAGCAATTGAAAGCGCGGGTAGCCGAGCTTGAGCGGCTGGTGGTGTGCGACACGCTCACGCCTTTATTCAACCGCCGCCATTTCATGGAAGAACTCGACAGGTGGTGCTGGCGCACGCATCGGTACGGCGGCGAATATGGGCTGCTGTTTATCGACGTCGACAATCTGAAAGCGGTGAACGACGGCAATGGCCATCTGGCTGGCGATATCCTGCTAACCGCTATTGCCAAAGCGTTGCTAAGTGCGGTCCGCCGTTCGGATATTGTTGCCCGCGTTGGCGGCGACGAGTTCGCGGTATTACTCGACAATATTCCCGAAAGCGAGCTGATCGGGAAAGCTGCCCATGTCACCAAGGTGGTCAGCAAACTGAAAATCGAACATCAGGGCAAGCTGTTGGTACCAAGCGTTTCGGCGGGCTATACGGCCATCGAGCCCGGCGTGAAGCCATCCGAATTACTACTCCGCGCCGACCGTTCGATGTACGCGGCCAAGCAAGCCAAGGGCATTGGCCCGCTTACTTAACGCTCCGACAGATAATAACGTTCGCCGTTCAGCGCGTCGTCGAGTTCATACACAATCGGCTGCCCGGTCGGAATTTCGAGGCCGGTAATATCTTCATCTGATATGCCCGACAAATGCTTGACCAAAGCGCGTAGGCTGTTGCCATGCGCTGAGATCAATACCGTCTTGTTAGCCTTGAGTTCCGGCACAATCGCGCTTTCCCAATAAGGCAGAACGCGGGCGATGGTGTCTTTAAGGCTCTCGGTATTGGGAATCGCAATTCCGGCATAGCGAGGGTCGGATGACAGGTCATAGGCCGAACCCGCCTCCAGCGGCGGCGGCGGAATGTCGAAGCTGCGACGCCAGATCTTGACCTGCTCATCGCCATGCTTGGCCGCAGTTTCGGCTTTATCGAGCCCGGTCAGCCCGCCATAATGGCGCTCGTTCAACTGCCAGTCCTTGGTCACCGGCACCCACAACCGTCCCATCGCCTCTAGCGCCAGATTGAGCGTCTTTATCGCGCGCGTCTGCACGCTGGTAAAGGCGATATCGGGCGCGATGCCTTTGGCCTTCATCAGCTCGCCCGCCGCCCAAGCCTCAGCAGCGCCCTTCTCGGTCACATCAACGTCCCACCAGCCGGTGAAGCGGTTTTCCAGATTCCACTGCGACTGCCCGTGACGGATAAGGATGAGTTTTGGCATTGCGAATTCCCTGTTGTCAAAGATTTGCCAGCGCGCTTAGGGGGTGACGAAGCGCGGCGCAAGTATCAGGCTAGTCCCAGCAACGCCAGTAGGCCATCATAATAGGCGCGATATTCGGGCCGGATCGAAACAGGGTAAAGCCAGCCGCCAAAGCTCGCCCAATAGGCCACCACCACCGGTACCGCTCCCCATGCGGCGATGCGCGCAGCGCGGTCTTTCCCGCGGAAATGCAGGATCGCGCCCAGATGTGCACCGACTGACATTACTGCAAATGCGTAATAGGGGTAAAACCACCACGCCATTTTAGGGTGCTGCAACGGCCCCGAAGCCCACCAGAAATTGGTGTCGAGCCCCGCGCCATAACGGGTGTAAAGGGCGGCGGCGCTGTGGTTGATGATGAAGTAGGCCAGATAGAGACCGCTCGCCAGTTGCAGCTTGGCCCAGCCGCTTTTGCCCTTTTCACGCCAGCGAAGGGTGGCGAGACGGATGCCAAGACCGATCTGGAATAGCAACGCCGCAAGCATCAGCGGCTCGATCACGGGATTGCGATACATCCATTGCACCGATTTCAGCGCCGTAGTGTGTGCCTCAGGCCCTGCCAACGCAAACAAGTGAACGGCCAGATGGCTGAAAAGGAAAGTCGCAAGAATGCTCCCGCTGATGCGATGCAATTTACGGGTCATGCGCTTGTCCTTGCCAAAACGAATCAATATGGATATCAAATATCCGAATTATTCTCTATCCGCAAGCAGGCGCGTCAACGAAGGTTAGGTGGTTCGAGATGAGGATGAACAAGGGAGTCGAATGGGCCGTCCATGCTTGCACTTTGCTTGCGCCGCTGGGACAGGGTAGGGGGCTGAGCCTTTCAGCACTCGCCGATTATCACGGCGTGCCTGTGGCCTATATGGCCAAGCAGATGCAGCTATTGAGCAATGCAGGCGTTGTGCGCACCAGCCGCGGCCAGACAGGCGGCTACGCGCTAGCCAAAGCCCCTGCCGAGATCAGCCTATGGGACATCAAGCAGGCTGTGGACGGCACCACGCCCGCCTTTCGCTGCACCGAAATCCGCCAGCGGGGGCCTTGCGCAGTGCCGCGCAAGGATTGCAAAACCCCCTGCGCAATTGCAGCCGCCTTCGCCCGCGCCGAAACCGCCTACAACGACCTGCTTAGAGCGACAACGCTGGTGGACCTGATGGCCGACGTTAGCCTCCATGCCAGCGCGCATCATATGGCGGACATAGTCAGCTGGTATCAGGAAAATGTAACTACACTGCCAGTCAGGAGCGGCTAAACCGCCCGCGTCATATACCGGCTGAACGGGTCTTCGACATAATCGCCAAAAGGCGGGCAATATTCAAAACCGTACCGCAGATACAGCCCGTGTGCTGCATCGAAATCCGGCGTCGAACCGGTCTCCAGACTCAGCCGTACATAGCCCCGCTGCCTGGCAGTCGCAATGATATGCTCCAACATCCGTGCAGCCGCACCTTTGCGCAAGTGATCGGCGTGAGTCCGCATCGACTTGATCTCACCATGCTCTGCCGACAATTCCTTCATTGCCCCGCAACCAGCAAGTTGCTCGCCATCCCAGATCGACCAGAAAGTTACTTCTGGTGCCTTCAGCCCTTCAAAGTCGAGAAAATGACAACTCCCCTCAGGCGAACTCGCCAGCATTCCGGCAAAATGCGTTTCAAGGAGCGTGCGGACTTCGGCGCCGGAGAGGTCGTCTTCGATTATCCGCATTGACAAGGCTCAAACCATCTCTGCCAATGTCGCGAGACACTCGCGCGCCAGCGACATGCAGCGTTCGGGCGACCAGCCTTGGTCGGGATCATTGCAGTGGACCGTATCCTTATATGGCATTTCCAGCGTCATCGACACGCAGGCGTGGCTTTTGCCGAAACGTTCGGCAAGCTGGTTGGTGGACATACTGAGGTTTGCTTTGCCCGGTCCTGCGATCGCATAGCCCAGCTTGGTCTGAAAATCGGGCGTGCGGTCGGCGAGGCGGTTAATGAACGTCTTATAGCGGTCACCCTGATCTTCGGTCCACGACGGAATGCCTTCAAACCCGGCCATGAAGGCAGCTGGGATCGCTTCGTCGCCGTGGACATCCATCGCCCAGTGGACTCCTGTTATGTCCATCGCATTGCGAATTCCGAAAACTTCGGGGCTTTTCTCCAGCGAAGGTTCAGCCCATTCGCGGTTAAGATTCACGCCGAGAAAATTGGTGCGCAAATGTCCGCGTCGTGATCCATCGGGATTGCAGTTCGGCACGATATGCAAACGGCATTTTTCGAGCAGCACTCTCGTGTGCGGATTGCTCATGTCAGTGAGCATATCGAGTGCGCCTTCCATCCAATATTCGGCCTGCGTCTCGCCCGGGTGCTGGCGTGCGTAGAGCCACACCTGAATGTCGCCGCTGCCCATGGAAAGGCAGTCGATGGGCTGGCCTTCAAGACTGTGGCCGAGGCAGCGATAGTTTACGCCTTCGCATTCGGCGGTGTCAGCGATCAGGTCGTGATGACGCTCCATCGAATAAGGCGCGAAATAGGCGAACCAGACGATATCGCTGGCAGGCGTGTAGCTTAAGGTCAGCGTGCCGCCGTCTTCGGCTTTGTCATAGCTGGTATCGGCGCGGCCCCAATAATCGCGGTCTTCGGATACGCATGCGCGATAATCGGGCCAGCCGCCGGGATAGGCGCTACCCTCAAGCCCGGTTATCCGCAATATGATGTCTTCGCCCGCCGTGCAGGCAACGCGGAAATGGAACCACTGCGCGAATTCGGAATCTTTGTCCTTGCGGATAGAAAGATTCGCGCTGTTGCCGTCGATGGCATTGATGATGATGTTACCGCTGTCGAAGGCGGCATTAATGTCGGTGATGGGCATGCAGGTTCCTTATCTATGGAACGCGGATAGTCTCACCTGACACGCCGGGGAAGTCCTTAAACATCGCCTGGGCCAATTTCGATGCAGCAATGCCGGGCTGCGCGGCGGGCGAACCTGCCTTGGCCACCTGAACCGCCTTGCCTTCCCAAAGCACCAAATTGTCGCTGCGGCGAATGATGCGGACGGCAAGAATTGTTTCCACCTGCGCCTTGGCTCCGCCGCCAAGATTGATGCCTACGCCAAGCCCGACACCCGAACCATAGCTCCCGGTCGATCCTCCGACGCCCACCGACACCGGCGAGCGGCGCTGGGGCTCATAGCGCTCTGACGTGACGCGTACTTCAGCGGTTACATCGGACGTACCGATTCTCTCGGCATAGCCCACTCGCTGCATTTCGCGTGCGACCGCTGCCAGATAGGGCGATGCAGCCAGGCCCTGACCCATCGCAGAATCACTCGCAACCTCGACCGAATAGGTGCCGGTACCGTACACCACGCCTTCGGCGGCGCGGTTGAAGCGTGTGACCTCGACCGGTCCGGTCGGCACGACGCAGGCAGACAGGCTGATAAGCGCGAATACGGGCGCGAGGCGGAATATTTTCATCATGGCGATATCCTTACGCTGCCGGTATATGATGGCAAGCAATGTATAACGGCTGAATCGCAAAAATGGGGCAATCCTGCTTGACTTTGACCTTCTGCACCCATAGGAGCGCGCCTTCAATTCAAGCTTCCAGCATCAAAAAGACGGGTAAATCCGATGAAAGTCGTCAATTCTCTCAAGTCCCTCAAGGGCCGCCACCGCGATAACCGCGTGATTCGCCGCCGTGGCCGGACCTATGTGATCAACAAGACCCAGCCGCGCTTCAAGGCACGTCAGGGTTAATTTAAGCGCTGCTGATTGATTGCATCTGTTGTCATCAAACTGAGGCAGCAACCTGAAATTGGAAAGACCGCCCCGGATATTTCGCGGGCGGTTTTTTGCGTCTGGATTGCAGGATAATGAACCAGAAGATCACCGCAGTCGTATTCGATGTCGGCAAAGTGCTATTTCAATGGGATTTGCGATATCTGTTTGCCAAATTGATTGATGATCCGGCGGAACTCGATTGGTTTCTCGCAAATGTTATCACCCCGGAATGGCATTTCCAGCATGATGCGGGCCGTACACCTGAAGAGATCGTCGCCGAGCGGATGATCGAATTCCCTGGCCACGATGCGCTATTTGATGCCTATTTGACTCGGTTCAACGAATCCATTCCTGCGCCAGTGCCAGGATCGCTTGAAATCGTTCACGAATTGGCGAATCGTGGCGTACCGTTATTTGCCATTACCAACTTCGGTCAGGAATTTTGGCACGCATTTCGACCTACACAGCCAATATTCAACCTTTTCGCCGACATCATCGTTTCCGGCACAGAAAAAATGGCGAAGCCGGATCCAGCGATATATCATCTTGCTCTGCAACGTTTCAGCCTGCAGACGGGCGAAGCGATTTTCATCGATGACAATCTGGATAATGTGGCGAGCGCCCGCGCTAACGGCTTTATTGCGCATCATTTTACCGATGCCTGTAACCTGCGGACCGAACTGGCGAAATATGGCCTCGTACGCCCCGAATAAAACTTGCAGCCAAAGCCTTCCATTCGGCTTTGGTCTGTGCTTTAGCGACCAGCAACTTTCCCATTTCAAGGACGCTTTTCTCCCATGAATATCCATGAATATCAGGCCAAGGAATTGCTGGCTAAGTTCGGCGTGGCGACACCCAAAGGCATCGCCGCATTGAGCGTCGAGGAAGCCGTTGCGGCCGCCAAGCAACTTCCCGGCCCGTTGTATGTGGTGAAATCGCAAATCCACGCCGGTGGGCGCGGCAAAGGCAAGTTCAAGGAACTGGGACCTGATGCCAAGGGCGGCGTTCGTCTGGCGTTCAACCTCGACGAGGTCGAAAGCCATGCCAAGGAAATGCTCGGCAACACGCTGGTCACCATCCAGACCGGCGAAGCTGGCAAGCAGGTCAACCGGCTTTACATCACCGATGGCGCCGACATTAAACAGGAATTCTACCTCGCGTTGCTCGTAGACCGCGCGACCAGCCGCATCGCGGTTGTTGCTTCGACCGAAGGCGGCATGAACATCGAAGACGTGGCGCATGATACGCCAGAGAAAATCCACACAATTACGATCGACCCAGCCACCGGCATCATGCCGCACCATGGCCGTTCGGTAGCAGCAACCTTGGGCCTGACCGGCGATCTGGCTAAGCAGGCACAGACCGTACTTGCTGGCCTCTACGCTGCGTTTATCGGCACCGATGCCGAGCAAATCGAAATCAACCCGCTCGCGGTGTGCAAAGGCGCGAATGGCGATGAACTTCTTGTACTCGACGCCAAGGTGGCCTTCGACGGCAACGCGATGTTCCGCCACAAGGACTTGGCCGAATTGCGCGACCTGACCGAAGAAGACCCCGCCGAAGTCGAGGCGAGCGAATATGACCTCGCCTACATCAAGCTCGACGGCAATATCGGCTGCATGGTCAATGGCGCTGGCCTCGCCATGGCGACGATGGACATCATCAAGCTCAACGGCGAATTCCCCGCCAACTTCCTCGACGTCGGCGGCGGCGCTTCGAAGGAAAAGGTGACTGCGGCGTTTAAGATCATCCTGAAAGACCCTGCGGTAAAGGGCATTCTGGTAAACATCTTCGGCGGCATCATGAAATGCGACATCATCGCCGACGGCATCGTCGCGGCGGCGAAGGAAGTGAACTTGTCGGTGCCGCTGGTTGTCCGTCTCGAAGGCACCAATGTGCAGCAGGGCAAGGATATTCTTGCCAATTCGGGCCTGCCGATTGTTTCGGCCAACGACTTGGGCGATGCAGCGGAGAAGATTGTCGCCGAGGTTCGCAAGGCGGCTTGAGCAAAACCAAATGCACTTGACGTTCACGTAAACGTCAAGCATAGGCGCAGCAGATTGGGCGGACATCCATTCGTCCAGTGATTCGAATACCGAGTCTGTAGAAGAGGACTGTACCATGAAGATCATCGTCCCTGTGAAGCGGGTCATCGATTATAACGTGAAGCCACGGGT
>JBGSPK010000152.1:0-9544 GCA_041738665.1 Sphingorhabdus sp.
AAGGCGCTCGAAGAGCGGATCGAACGCGGCGAGCAAAGCCTGTTGTTTCTTAACCGTCGCGGCTTTGCGCCGCTGACCTTATGCCGGACCTGCGGACATCGTTTCCAGTGTCCCAATTGCACCAGCTGGATGGTTGAACACCGCCTCGTCCGTCGCCTCGCCTGTCATCATTGCGGCTTTGTCACGCCGCCGCCTGAGGAATGCCCCGAATGCAGCGAGAAAGACACGCTGGTTGCCTGTGGTCCAGGCGTTGAGCGGATTTGCGACGAAGTTAACCGCCTGCTGCCCGAGGCGCGGACGATTGTCGCGACCTCCGACACTTTATGGTCGCCGGAGAAGGCCGCCGAGTTCGTCGCCCGCGTCGAAAGCAAGGCGGTCGATATCATCATCGGCACGCAACTGGTCACCAAAGGCTATCATTTTCCCGAACTGACGTTGGTGGGCGTAATCGATGCCGATCTCGGCCTTGAAGGCGGCGATCTGCGTGCCGCCGAGCGTACTTTTCAGCAAATCGCGCAAGCCGCCGGGCGCGCCGGGCGCGGCGAGAAACCGGGCGAAGTGTTTATCCAGACGCGCAATCCGAACCATCCGGTCATCGCCGCTCTGGTCGCCGGCGACCGCGATGCCTTTTACGACGCCGAGATAGAGCAGCGCAAAGCGGCCGGTGCGCCGCCCTTCGGCCGCTTTGCCGCGATCATTATCTCCAGCGAAGACGAGCGCGAAGCTATCGAAGCTGCGCGCGCTGTTGGGGGAGCCGCGCCGCAGGCCGAGGGCATGTACGTCTATGGCCCCGCGCCTGCGCCGCTCGCAATGTTGCGCGGGCGGTACCGGCAGCGACTGCTGGTGCACGCCCAACGCTCGGTCGAGGTACAGTCGATTATCCGCGAATGGCTTGGCAAATTGCAATTCCCGCGAGGCGTGCGCATAGGGGTGGATGTTGATCCGTACAGCTTTCTGTAATGCAGGATTTTGTACTCGCCTTTAGCGTATTATATAGATAACACAGCCAATCGATGTTTTTCAAACGAGACAATCCTCCCGCTGCGGCAAATGACCTCGACGGTCGACTGGCGGCCTTCGATCAGGCTTATGCCGGGCTGTTTCCGGATAATCCGTCGCCTTGGGAGGCACAGACACCTCCGCCTCCACAAAGAAAGCCGTTTTTAGGCAAGACTCGCTGGTGGTGGTTTACGCGTGTTACCGGCGGACTATTCCTGCTCTTCGTGTTGATGATCGCATGGCTGGCCATCACCGCGCCTTTATCGAAGTCACTTCAGCCAATCGCGCCGCCGCGGATTACCTTGCTCGCCTCGGACGGAACACCGATTGCGCGTAATGGTGCGATTGTCGACAAACCGGTCGATGTTACCAAGCTGCCGCCGCATGTTGTGCAGGCTTTTCTGTCAATCGAAGACCGCCGATTCTATTCGCACTTGGGTATCGATCCGCGAGGGCTTGCACGCGCATTCTGGTCCAACGCCTTTGGCAGCGGCATCACGCAGGGCGGCAGCACGATCACGCAGCAACTCGCCAAATTCACCTTTCTGACGCCCGAGCGGAGTCTGACGCGCAAGGCCCGCGAGATGTTGATCGCATTTTGGCTGGAAGGACGGCTGACGAAAGACGAAATTCTCGGCCGTTATTTGTCGAACGTCTATTTTGGCGACAATGTTTATGGCCTGCGCGCGGCATCGCTGCATTATTTCTACCGTCAGCCGGAGCGGCTGACCCTCTCGCAGGCGTCAATGCTGGCGGGGCTGGTGCAAGCGCCGTCGAGGCTTGCACCGACGAAAAATCCCGAGCGCGCCGCGAAACGCGCAAAACTTGTATTGCGAGCCATGGTCGCCAATGGCGTTATTACGCAAGCCAAAGCCAATGCCACACCAATAGCACGGCTCGATGTCCGCGTTCGTGACAGCATCCCGACGGGCACCTATTTCGCCGACTGGGCAATCCCGCAGGCGCGGCTGTTGACCGAAAGCGGCTATGCCGACGTCAAAATCACCACCACGCTGGATGCACGCCTGCAAAACATCGCGCGGCGCGTTACTGGCAGTGCGGGACTGGGCAAGGCCCAAATCGCCTTGGTCGCCATGCGCCCGAATGGCGAAGTCGTCGCCATGGTGGGTGGACGCAGCTACAAGGATTCGTCTTTCAACCGCGCCACCCAAGCAAAACGGCAGCCGGGTTCGACCTTCAAGCTATTCGTCTATCTCGCCGCTTTGCGTGCCGGGATGACGCCCGAATCGCTCATTGCCGATACGCCGATCAATGAAGGGCTTTACAGACCCAAAAATTCGGGCGGCAGTTATCGCGGTGATATCGGTCTGAAACAGGCCTTTGCGCAATCGAGCAACGTCGCTTCGGTGCGCCTGTACCAGCAGGTCGGCGGTAAAGCAGTGGCCAGGGCGGCCGAGGATCTTGGGATAAAAAGCAAGCTAACGCTCGACCCCAGTCTGGCGCTCGGCAGCTCAGGCGTGACGCTTGTTGAACTGACATCGGCTTATGCCGGTGTCGCAGCCAATCAATGGCCAGTTGAACCGCACGCGTTTAAGCAAGAGGAGCAAGGCTGGCTCGAATGGCTTTTTGCCGGCCCCCGCAGTTTTAGCGGACGGACGCACCGGATGTTGCTCGATCTGCTGGGTGCAACCGTCAACGAAGGCACCGGAAGAGCCGCGCGCCTATCGATACCGGCTTTTGGCAAAACCGGTACCAGCCAGGACAATCGCGATGCGCTGTTTGTGGGATTTGCGGGCGATCTGGTGGTCGGCGTCTGGATCGGCAACGACGACAACACGCCCTTGCGCGGCATCAACGGCGGCGGCCTGCCTGCGCGCATCTGGCGTGATTTCATGAGTCAGGCAATACAGGGCGCAGCTCCAAGGGCAGCACCCAAGCCAGCCAAAGCTCCCGATCCAGAAGGTCCAATTGAGCCAATGGACTTGCCCGAACTGCCCGACATTCCAATCGACATCCAAAACTCCGACATTCGGGTCAATGAACAGGATGGCGTTACCGTCAATACCGAGGTTGGCGGAGTTCCGCTGGAGGTCAATTTGGGTCGCAATGGCGTCAATGTGCAGCCCGGGCCATCGAAAGAACGCGACCCACCGGAAACGCGTTGAAGTCAGGCAACTTCTGTGGTCGATAAAGACATGCGCTTAATTCTGGCATTACTGCTCGCTCTATCGCCATTTTTCCTGTCGCAGTCGCACGCCGATGCCTCCGACATTAGCGCGGCGACGAGAAGCGTCGTTCGGGTGGTCGTCTACAGCTCTGCCGAAGGCCAGCGAACCATCGTAAGCATCGGCTCGGGCGTGGTCGTCGCGCCTGACAAAGTCGTCACTAACGCGCATGTGGTCGAACAGGCACGGCTCGATGAAAGCGTCACTTTTGTGGTTGTGCCATCCGAAGGCAGCGTGAGCTACAGTGCCACGTTGAAGGCCGAGTTGCCTGTCAAAGACCTTGCCTTGTTGCAATTAACGAGTGGTTCGCTTGTCCCGGCAAGCTTCTATTCAGGCATAGTGCCTGATGGAGGCGACGTATTCGCCATTGGTTATCCCGCCAGCGTAGACGTAGCGCTCGAACAGAGCGAAGACGATGTGCTGCGTCCCCAAATCCCGGTAAAAGCACGTGGCAGCATTTCCGCAGGCCGCAGTTCCAAATCGGTCGACTCGCTTCTGCACACGGCGCCGATTGCACCCGGCAACAGCGGCGGCCCGCTCGTCGACGCTTGCGGGCGTGTTGTCGGGATCAATAGTTTTGGTTCGGTTTCCAATGAAGGCGGAGCTGAGTTTTATTTCGCTGTGTCGATCCGGGAGCTCTCTGCATTCTTGTCAGCGCAGGGCGTAAGCTTCCGCTCCGTTACCGGAGAATGTCGCTCCGTCGCTGAACTGACTCGTGCCGAAGCAGAGCGCGAAGCCGCCGCGCGGGCCAAGATCGAAGCCGAAGCACGCATCGCCACAGAACTCCGGCGCAGCCGTGAGGGCAAGGTACGCAGTGATGCTGAACATGACGTCATTGGCGAACGCGAAAATCACATGGCATTTTCCGCTTTGCTGCTTGTACTCAGTGCGGTTGCCGGGGGTGCGGCCTGGCAATTCACCGAACGCGGCCAGCGCGACCGGTTCAAGATCGCGGCCAGTGCAGGCGGAGTGATGTTTGTAACCGCGCTTCTGATCTTTGCGGCACGACCTTCGTTTGATGAAGTCGACGAGCGGGTGCGCGCTGCGATGACCGCCGACGCGGACAAACAGCAGGCAACGCCAACAAAGGCAGCGGCGGTTGGGGCAAAAACCTGTGTCATCCAGCCAGAGCGCAGCCGGGTGACTGTATCCGATACTGCCGATATACGCTTCGCATGGCAAAACGGCGGCTGCATCAATGACCGCACACAATATGCCGAAAACGCGGGCACGTGGACGCGCAGTTTCGTGCCGAACAGCGAAGCACAGGTTTCAATGGTTAGCTTCGCGCCCGAAACGAAGACCTATCGTATTGAGCGATTCCAGCTCGGCATTGATGCGATGACAAGGGCGCGTGAGGCGCGCAAACGCTATGAAGTCAAGACCTGCTCGAAGGCTCCCGAAACGCTCGCCAAGGTCGACAATATGAACAAGGCGGTCCGCGAGCTGCTTCCCTCATCACCTAATGAGATATTGGTTTTTGCCTGCACTGATGGCTGACAGACAGATTGTGCCTGATGCCATTCTGTCTATGGTGGCGTTATGATCCGTTTCTTGTGTTTAACCGCAATAATGTTGGCGATGCTCGGCGGATGCTCACAAGGCGTCGATAACAGCCGCTTGCGTGTCGATGTGATTGAAGATCGGCCAAGGCAGTTCAATATCTCTGCAGTCCCGCTGCCGCTAGCCTCTGCCTATTTGCGCAGCGCAACCGCGCAAGGCGTAGTCACATTCGACGAAAAGGGCCGGGTCGCGCCGGCGCTCGCCAATCGCTGGATCGTAACCGATGATGGGCTAAGCTACATATTCCGGCTGAACAAGACGAAGTGGAATGACGGCCGCGAAATCAGTTCTGACGAAATTGCAGCTTTGCTGTCTGCGCGTATTCGCGAACTGCGAAAGGGGCGGTTCAACGCCGAACTCGCAGTTATCGACCGTGTGGTTCCGATGACCGGGAAAGTGGTGGAAATCCGCCTGAAAGCGCCAATGCCCTATTTGCTGGAAATGCTGGCTCAGCCGGAATTCGGGCTTGTCCGCAAAGGCTTTGGTTCAGGCCCCATGCAGGCCACAAAGCGTGGAAACGCGATGCAGTTGCGGCTGAAAGGCTTCGATGCAAATGGCGACGCCGTGCTCGGCAGCGAAACAATCACATTGCGGCGCAGTGAGGCGTCGCTTGCGTTGGCGCGCTATACCCTAGCGCAAACCGACCTAGTCGAAGGCGGCCGGTTCGAGGACTATCCGCTGGTCGATGCCGCAAAAATTAATGCCGGTGAGGTTCAGTTCGATGCCGTGCCCGGACTATTCGGTCTGCTGGTCGTCGAGGCTGGGCCGTTTCTGGCGGACACGGCAAATCGTGAGGCACTTGCAATGGCCGTTGACCGCCCGAAACTGCTGACCGCGTTCGACATTGTGGCATGGCGCGAGGCGTTAACGCTCGTCCCGGAAAGCTTGCCCAACAGGGTAGATACCGCCCGACCGGAGTGGGCAGCACAACAGATTGCGGACCGCAAAGCCCAGGCTGCGGCCATTATTGCCCGTTGGGAAAATAACAAGGGCCAAGTCCGACCGCTAAAAATAGCCATGCCAAGAGGCTTTGGCAGCAGAATATTCTTCGCCCGCCTGCGCGCGGACATGGCAGCGATCGGCCTTGAGGTCGAGCGGGTGGCGATTGACCGGCCACATGACCTGCGCCTCATCGACCGCGCAGCCGACCAATCCAGCCCCGCATGGTATCTCGACCAGCTTTCGTGCACCGTTTCACCGATCTGCAGCATGGACGCTGACCGGCTTGTTTCCGAAGCGCGCCTGACGTCTGATATTGCTGAGCGCGCGCAACTGCTCGCGCAGGCAGAGGCCGAATTGCAGGCCACGCGCAACTTCATCCCGATTGCCAATCCCCTACGCTGGTCGATCGTTCGCCCCGGCCTGTTAGGACATTTTGCAAATGGTCGCGGCTGGCACCTGTTGCAATATCTGGGCCGCGACACGACATAAGTCGAAAGGAGTGACGCGCATGCCGATTTCGCAGGAACAGTTTAGCCAGATTGCCAAGGATTTACCAGGCATGGGCAGCGATCCACATTCGGTGCGCGCACGCGTCGAGGCGATGGAGAAATTGCTGGAGCGGTCTTTCGTGATTCCGGGCACAAAAATCCCTTTCGGTCTCGATTCGGTCATTGGCCTCGTTCCAGTGCTGGGTGACATCGTTACTGCGGCCATGGGTGCTTACATGGTTTGGGAAGCGCGCAATCTTGGCATGTCGAAATGGCAACTTATCCGCATGACCGCAAATGTCGGCGTCGATACCGCGCTTGGCGCGATTCCGTTACTGGGTGATGCCTTTGACCTTGTCTTTCGGTCCAACAGCAAGAATTTGCGGATTATCAAGAAGCATCTCGACAAGCATCATCCCGGAACCCGGGTGATCGAAGGCTGACCACCACGCCAGACCTTTAACGTGGCCGTGCCCGCGACGCCTTGGGTAAAAGCCGGACATCGGCGGGGCTTCAGGTCTCTGCCAAGGCAGATGCGGACTTCTTCAAGCCAGCCTTTGCGGTTAGTTTTAATTTTTAACGCGTTCGCTGGCAGGCCCTCGTTCAGTTCGGCAAAAGCTTCTGCAAGACGCGCCGCAGTGAGTGGCGTACCTCGTTCCACCTGCCGAGATAGGCGGTCCATATCGGGATATTGAATTGCATTGAATAAAAGCCTTGCCGCGCCGAAATATGCTTCAGGCGTTTTGGCCATGCACGTGCCATGCTTGGCCCATTCATGCTGCAACAGCTGCGGCGACGGGGTCATGCAGATATTATCGGCAACCACCTTGCGCGGTAGTATCCCTATGCTGCGGCAATATTGCGGATAATTTGGCCCCCTTGCTTCAGGCCAAAGCCCGTGGAGAACAAAACCGAAATCGCCGATGTCCCCGGAGCACTGAAAACGCATCGCCGGGTCGCGCGCTCTGCCGCGGCAATGCTCTCGGCTCCAACTCAGCGCCAGCACATAGCCGTCGATCGGCGTTCGCTGCACCTGCCCAGGTTCGGGTAATTCGAGCACGGGACGCGGCAAAAACTTGGGTGGACGGCATTGCCAGGCTTGCGCAGACACCCCCTGGTGCCCGGACGCGCCGAGCAGCAATAGTGGCAGAAATGTCTTAAGCCTGCGCAAAATCCAGCCCAATGTCTGCTGCCGGCGCACTTTGGGTCAGGCGCCCAACTGAGATATAGGTGACGCCAGTTTCGGCCTTGGCGCGAATGGTCTCCAGCGTCACGCCACCCGATGCCTCAGTCGGCACGCGACCCGCGACCAACGCCACTGCCTCTTTCAATTCGGCTACATCCATATTGTCGAGCAACAGATGCGTCGCCCCCGCCGCCAGCCCCGGTTCGATCTGCAAAATCCGGTCGACCTCCAATATGATGCGCTCGACGCCTGCATCTTTGGCACGCCGCACAGCCTCCGCGACATCGCCTGCGACCGCGACATGATTATCCTTGATCATCGCCGCGTCCCACAGTCCCATCCGATGGTTGGTCGCACCGCCCATCCGAGTGGCATATTTTTCCAGCACCCGAAGCCCGGGAATGGTCTTGCGCGTATCCAGCAAAGTGCAGCCTGTACCGGCAATCGCGTCTACATATTTCCGCGTCATCGTCGCGATACCCGAAAGATGCTGCGCGGTGTTAAGCGCAGAGCGCTCCGCAGTAAGCATCGCGCGGGCATTGCCCTTTAGCCGCATCAGGTCGGTTCCGGCGGGTACGTGCTCCCCTTCTTCGGCCAAAACCTCGATTTCCATATCAGCGTCGAGATGGCGAAAAAAAGCCGCGGCAAGCGGCAGGCCAGCCACCACAATCGGGTCACGGCTATCCATCACCCCTGCAAAGCGCATTTCGGCCGGAATGACGCTTTCGGAAGTGACATCGCGACCCGACGGGCCCAAATCCTCGGCGAGCGTGGCGCGGACAAACGCATCGATATCGAAGTTGGCGAGTTGAAAAGTCACACTAGAGTCTCACCTTAAACGATCACGCTACGGCGCAAAATCACGCGGTTAGCGATGGAAAGCACCGCACAGATTTTGAAAACAGGCTCCATGATCCCAGCTAGTCTGAATCATGCTGGGTAGGAAAGCAGAAATTGGGAAGGGCGGCGCGTTGAAACGCCGCCCGACCGGCAAATTACTGGACCACTACCTCGACGCGGCGAGCGTTGGTGTTATCGCCCGAGGTGTCGGTGGTTTCGACGGGCTTCACCAGTTCAATCGCAGCTGCCGGAATACCTGCCGATTCCAGCGCCTTGCCCACAGCCTGCGCCCGCTTTTTCGAAAGCGCGGCATTTGCGGCGGCATTGCCGGTGGGGTCGTTAAAGCCCGATACCGCAAGCGTCGCACCTGGATTCTTTGCAACATAATCCTTCACGTTCGCAGCAGCCGCTGCCAAGTCATTAGTGACGTCCGACTTAGCCGTGTCGAAATATACCGTCAGCATCGGCTTGCCGTCACGCTCTTCTGTCGTAACGCCTGCACCGATGGGAATCGACTGTGCAGCTGTCGCAGGTGCTGGGGCTGGAGCAGCCACAACAGGTGCCGGTGCCGCCGCAGGCGCAACAGCCGGACGGTCGGCATACCAGGCCAGCAATGCCGCCAATATTATCGCGCCCAGCACGACCACAGCGGCGGCGCATCCCCAGCCGACGAAGTTAAAGTCATTGTCCTTATTTCTACTTACGGCCTGAGGTGCGTTCACGCTGCCGCCAGATGCTGCCGCAGCTGCAGCCGGAGCCATAGCCGCCAGTCCAACCGCGCCGCCTACAATGGCTGCCGATGCGGCAGAACCACCCGTTGCACCGCCGAACAGCCCGAGCGAACCGAAATGTTCGGCCAGTAAATAATAGACTGTAACCCGATTCTTGGTGCGGTCGGCTTTCATCCTCTCGCCCACCGCCAAAACAGCCGTATCGAGATCAGCATCAGGATGCGTCAGTCCTAGTTTCTTTTTGAGATAATTTTCGCGGACAAGCTCGCGTTCTTTTCGGTCCGACATCGCAACAAGCGAACTGTCTCGGCTCTGCAATCCCGCAATAACGCACAATCGCGCCAACCACGCCAACCACGCCTTCATCGGCGTGCGCCGCATATTTGCGGACATCTGCTAACCAGTCTTCAGCCATTTACCCATTCCTCCACTTTGAGCACCAGCAATCTGCGGTGCTTTCCGTCTTGTATCCGGTCATCTTGGTCAGAATGTAGAACTGACGATGATGTACCTATGGACATGGGTGTCGAGCGCAAGCCATTGCGAGCGGTTGCGACTCGAATTTTGCAAATATATACAATATGTTCTGCGCTGATGCACGAGAAAAGG
>JBGSPK010000444.1:0-3033 GCA_041738665.1 Sphingorhabdus sp.
CTGGCACAGGGCAAAAATCACGGGCGCGGTCGGTATAACTTTGGTGTAGTGCACCGGCTCGCAAAGGTCTGGGGCGGCTTGAAGTAACGGCATGATTCACGAGAATATCAGTGACACCGCATTTTCCCGCCCGCGGGTGGAACGAAAGGTCGTGCATCGCCGCCTGATTGGTACGCGCGAAATTCTTCTCGTCCTTTTAGCTTTTGCCCTGCTCGCAATTGTCCCATCGGTCGCACAAATCGCACCATTTTCCGATTCGTCGAAAATGCCACCGCCTGCCAAGCTGAAATGGGATGCCGAGTATCCTGCGGAAAATTTTCCTGGCTCGGCCTTTTATTATCTTGATCGGAACTACTCCAATCCAGCGCCGACCTACGATGTCGGTCGAGGCGAAGTCCGACCGCTCGTCGACGATGCGGACATCAAAACATTGGGGGATGTCTCGGTCGGTGGCGCGGCGCGACCATTTGTGATACGCGCCGGAACCGCAGATCACAGCCGCGCCCTGAAATGCCTTAGCGATGCAGTTTATTATGAGGCCGCCAATGAACCCGACGCAGGTCAAAGGGGGGTCGCTCAGGTCATTCTGAACAGGATGCGCCACCCGACTTATCCGAACACGGTTTGCGGCGTCATCTATCAGGGATCGGAACGGGCTACCGGCTGCCAGTTTAGCTACAGCTGCGACGGCTCGATGGCCCGCATTCCTGCCCGTGCAGCGTGGCTTCGCGCGCAACGGGTGGCCGCCGATGCGCTGTCGGGATTTGTTTACGCGCCTGTCGGGATGGCCACCCATTATCACGCGACCTATGTGTATCCCTACTGGGCGCCAAGCTTGAACTTCGTCGGTACAATTGGTGCGCATCGCTTCTACAGCTGGAAGGGTAGCGCCGGGCGTCAATCCGCGTTCTTCCGCGGACATGCCGGCCGCGAGCCATTTCCCGGTCCTAAGCCCCGTGTCTGGACCCCATCGCTGGCGAACGACCTCGATCCCATCCAGCTGCAAAAGCGATATGAAAAGGAATTTGCAGCCGCACGGTTGAAGGCAGAGGCCGATGCGCAATCTGCTATGCGTGCAGCGTCATCGATTGCGCCGCCTTTGCCTTATGCCGATATTACGCCGGCACGCCAGCGTGCAACGGCTAGCTACACTACGCCCGATTATTCCCGCGAAGCGCGCAGCCGGGGTGGCGAAACTGCCTATGGCGGCGAGCGTCTGCCGCAAGCGACCAACGTAAAGCCAGAGTTCCAGAACAGCGGAACGTGGAAATCTCAACCCACCGGCTAAACTATTTCTGGCGACTACCGTTCTAACAATCAGACCGGATTAACTGCCAATTCTTCAGCAGCGAAAGCTGCGATACTGGTCCATCTGAAATGGCGGTTGTTCGGTCGGCAGAGGGTGCAGTTTTATGCTGCAACGCTCGAAGATACCGGCCTCTGGATGCGTTCCCACATCCACGCTTCTGGAGGCCGGTTTATCCTGTGGTGAACGATAGAGTCGCTTTCAAGCCACCTTCGCCGCGGTTTTGCAGAACAACATCGCCGCCATGCGCTCTTGCAATCGCCCGCGAAATGGTGAGCCCAAGACCCGACCCGCCTGTTGTTCGGCTGCGAGATTTTTCGGCGCGGGTGAATGGCTCGAACATGCTTTCGGTCAGGGCAGGATCAATGCCAGGGCCATCGTCCTCAATTGCTATCGCAACACTGCCTTGGACCGCGTCGATGCTGAGCCTGGCAACTTTGCCATAGCTGATTGCGTTACCGATCAAATTGCGCAGCGCTCGTCGCAGCAATACCGGACGGATATTGGCGACAACACGCTTATAGGATGCGTCAATGCTGGCTGCGGGAAACTCTTCGACAATCGATTCGACCAGCGCGCCTATGTCGACCGATTGCAACGCCTCGCCCGATTTGCCGAGCCGTGCCAGCGTCAATATGTCGTCCAATATTGTCACCATCTCGTCGATGGTAGCTGCCATTTTGTCTCGTTCGCTGTCATCATCGACCGATTCAATTCGAACACGCAGCGCTGCGAGCGGGGTTTTGAGGTCATGACCGATTGCGCCGAGCATCACGTCCTTTTCGCCCAGTAGTGTGGAAACACGGGCCTGCATGGCATTGAAGGCTTCGATCAACTGCTTGATATCATCCGGATCCTCACTTTGCATGGGCACGATTTCATCGGCGAGGCCAACGCGCTGTACCCGCTCGGTCAGCGTCAATAATGGCTTGGCAATCCGCCGCGCCACCAGCGCAAGCGGCACCATCACCGCCACGAATAGTAACAAGGTTTGAAACAGCAGTGCAAAAATCGATGCGCTTTCGGCCGGGCGTACCAATCCGGCAGCATTTATCCATTGTCCGTCGGGCAAGCGGGCGGTGAATAAAACCGCCTTATTCGGTAACGGCTGGTCGGGCTTACGTAGCCTTGCACGCTGCCAACGCTTCAGCTGTTGATTGCGTAAGTCGGCAGGCAGCAGCTTGACCGATACTGCCGATATTCGGACGTCTGTCAGCGCGATATCGCCTTGACGCAGAAATTCGGTCGCGCGCTCGGATATGTCGGTTTGCAGGGCGGCGCGTTCAATTAGCACCGGCGCCGCTCCGACTGTAATCGCAACCGGCGGTGCACGGCGACGCCGTTGCTCCATCCCATCGCGCCTTGGCCGGTTTGACCAATCGGCGTCGCCAATCGGGACGCCCGTGGCCTCCTGTCGCTCGATCTGGTTGGCCACCCGGCTGATGATCATTGTCGACGTTTCGGCGACGGCACGGTTGCGTGCTCCAGCGAGTAGTAGCGTCGCATTAATTGCTTGCGCGACGAGCAACGCTGACGCGGCAACAAGCAGTATCTGCCCGTAGAGGCTGCGCGGCCAAATGCGGATGCCCCCGATCGTGCTCACAAGCGCTTCACTTCGGTCGAAAAGCGATAGCCACCGCCCCAGATCGTCTTGATATGCTGTGGGTCTTTGGGATCAGCCTCAATCTTGCGGCGCAGACGGCTGACCTGATTGTCGATGGCACGGT
>JBGSPK010000458.1:0-10161 GCA_041738665.1 Sphingorhabdus sp.
TTTCAGGAATGCGTTACCGGCTTCTGCCGCCAACTCGGCCTCGGCCGCGCGCAATTGCTTGAGCATCAGCCAACCCGACGTCGCCACCGCCATCATCGTCGTATAGGCATAGCTGCCCGCCAGCCGGTCATCGATGCTGGCAGCCAACATATATTCGGTGACTTCGCTGCACGTACCGGTCAACGCAGCAAGGCCAGCCTGACTGCCTGCATCCGCCGCAATCGCCTGCAAATGCCGCCTGATGACTTCGCCGCCCTCCATGCCGAGCTTGCGCCCGACAAGGTCAGCTGCCTGAATGCCATTGGTGCCCTCGTAAATCGCTGCGATCCGGATATCGCGGTAATATTGCGCCGCGCCGGTTTCCTCGACAAAGCCCATGCCGCCATGGACCTGAATGCCAAGCGAGGCAGTTTCGCTGCCCATATCGGTGCCGTAAGTTTTGGCGAGCGGCGTCAGCAGGTCGACGATTTCGCGTGCGCCGGGTTCACCCAATGCAGCGCGGTCGACGAAGCCCGATGCGTAATAAAGCAAAGCGCGGATCGCCTGTGTTCCCGCCTTCATCCGCAACAGCATCCGCCGCACATCGGGATGCTCGATAATCGCGACCGGCTCGCGCGACGGTCCGGCTGCCTTGGCAGATTGGATGCGCTCGCTGGCAAACCACATGGCCTTTTGCGTCGCGCCTTCGGCAATCTGAACACCCTGTAGACCTACGTTAAGTCGCGCAATGTTCATCATGGTGAACATCGCGCGCATCCCGCCAAATTCCGGGCCTATCAGTTCGCCGACACAATCGCCCTCTTCGCCAAAGGCGAGCACGCAGGTGGGCGATGCGTTAATACCCATCTTATGTTCGATGGATACGACCTTGATATCATTGGCATTGCCGAGCGAGCCATCACCCGCAACCTGATATTTGGGTACAAGAAATAGCGAAATTCCCTTGGTACCGGCAGGCGCATCGGGGGTGCGGGCGAGCACCAGATGAATGATGTTTTCCGCCATGTCATGATCGCCGAAGCTGATGTAAATCTTCGTGCCGCGTATCTGGTAATTGCCGTCGCCGCGCGGCGTCGCGGTCGATTTGAGGGCACCCACATCTGACCCGGCTTGCGGCTCGGTCAGGTTCATCGTTCCAGTCCATTCGCCGGTCGACAGCTTGGGCAGGAACGTCGCCTTTTGCGCGTCCGACCCATGATGGTTGATCGCCTCAATCGCGCCGACCGACAGGATCGGGCACAAAGCAAACGCCATGTTCGCGGCGCCGAGTGAATCTAGCGCCACGGTCGCAAGGCTGAAGGGAAGGCCTTGACCGCCGAAATCGGCAGGCGCGTTAATCGACCCCCAGCCATTGGCGACATAGGCCTTGTAGGCGGCTACAAACCCGTCGGGCATGACAACCTTGCCATCGGCGAGGCGCGCGCCAACCGTATCGCCAATCCGATTGAGCGGCGCAAATTCGCCTGCGGCAAATTCGCCAATGCCCTCGACAATGGCCTGCACCATGTCGGGCGTAGCGTCGGCAAACCGGTTGTGTCCGGCCAGCGCATCGATGCCGGTGATATGCTTCAGAACGAACAGCTGCTCGGCGACGGGTGCGATGAATGCCATGATTCGTAAAAAGTCCTGTGAAAGCGGGTTCCGGGTCGCCTATAGCCATGAATGATGTTTGGCTCAAATACGTTAGGTGAAGGCTGGGTACTCCCCGCCGATGACGCCGCGATTACCGCCGCCGCTGACCTTTTGTGCGGTGGGCAGATCGTCGCGATTCCCACTGAGACGGTTTACGGCCTCGCCGCCGATGCCAGTAATGCCGATGCCGTGGCGCATATCTACGCTGCCAAGGGCCGCCCCGATTTCAACCCGTTGATCGTGCATGTCCCGGATACAGAAGCAGCCAAAAGGCTCGCCGAATTCAACGACCTGGCGGACCGGCTGGCTGATGCGTTCTGGCCCGGACCGATCACCCTTGTCCTACCATTGCGCGAAGATGCGTCGGTTACGAAAGCGGTCACAGCCGGTTTGCCGACAATCGCCATCCGCTGCCCCGCGCATCCGGTCATGCAGTCGGTACTGGCAAAAAGCGGCCTCAACCTTGCTGCCCCCTCGGCCAACAAAAGCGGCGGTATCAGCCCGACTCGCGCCGAGCATGTCCTGACCAGCCTTGGGGGAGCGGTGCCGTTGATATTGGATGCCGGGCCCTGTGCTGCGGGTCTGGAGTCCACGATTGTCGCGGTCCGTGGGGATGGATGGCAGATATTGCGGCCAGGTCCGATTACCGAGCTTGAAATTTCCGGTATCGCTGGCTGCGGCGCAATTCCACTGACCGACACGAAAATCCAAGCCCCCGGGCAACTCGCCAGCCATTATGCGCCATCGAAACGCGTGCGATTGAACGCAACGGCACAAGCGCCCGGAGAATATCTGATCGGCTTTGGCGCAGTTGATGGCGACGACAATCTGTCACGTTCTGGCGATCTGGCTCAAGCCGCAGCCCATTTGTTCGACGCGTTGCACCGCGCGGATGCGAGCACAGCGCAGTCAATCGCGGTGGCTCCGATCCCGGGCGAAGGTATCGGCGTTGCCATAAATGACCGACTGGCACGAGCTGCTGCCCGGTGAAGCCGATAGCCTTAACGTTGCTGCTGTTTGGCGCGGCGGCTCCCGCCACTGCCACTCCCGACCAGGTAACGGCATATCGCGCCTTGGTTCAACAGGATTTGCGGCTGGCCAATATTGGCTACTGGTTGGCATCGGCAAATGCGCCATATTGTGAGCGGCGCGAGCGTAACCCCGGCTGGGTGATACACGACGAGCGGCAATATCCGGATCGTGAGGTTGCACGAGCGGCTTTTGTTTTCCGCACTCCGGTTGCGGTTTCCGCGGTGGTTCCCGGCGGTCCAGCGGACGCAATGGGCGTTAAGGCAGGCGACGGCGTAGTCGGACTTAATGATGGCGTGTTCAGCATTCACACTGAAGTGCAACACAGACCCAGTGCCGAACGCATGGAGACAATCCAGAAGGCATTGAGAGCGGCAATGACGGCAAACGGGCGGATCCGGCTCACACTGGAAACCGCCGACGGTCAAAAGCAAATCACGCTCGCTCCACCCGCCATTTGCGCGTCGCGTTTCTGGGTTGATGCAAAAAACAAGCTTGACGCCGGTGCCGATGGCGATGGCGTTAGGGTAACCGACGGGCTAATGGCGTTCACCGCAAACGATGATGCCGAGTTGGCGGCGGTGGTGGCGCACGAACTATCGCATAATCTGCTCGGCCATCACGAGCGACTGAATGCGGTCAAACGCCGGACAAGCGAAATATTGGCGACCGAGATTGAGGCTGACCGGTTATCGGTGTGGCTGATGGCCAATGCGGGTTATGACCCCAACGCTGCCTTGCGTTTTGCGGAGCGATATGGCCGCAAAACGGGATTGGGGATATTTGCCGATGGCACGCATTTGCGCTGGAAAAACCGCGCCAAAGTGATGCGGGCAGAAATCGATCTCATGCAAAACGCCAAAAAGCAGAACGGCCTGCTTCCACCACCGCTGTTGGTTGGTGATGAATTAGCCACGGCCAGCAAATAATTAAGTTGCATATCAGGATGCTATTTCATTCTGCCCGGCTTTCGCCTATCACGGAACCGAGAGCGATGCAGGGGAGGGCACAAATTGCCTAAATCAAGCAAATTGTTAGCTGGGTTTTTGCCCCTTATACTGCTTGCCGCTTGCGGTGACGATAAAGCGGTTACCAAGACCGCTGCCGATGAAATCCACCCCGTCCAGGTCGTAACGGTCCAGCAGGAAAATCTGCAGCGCACGATCAACGCCGTGGGAACCGTCCGCTATCGCCGCGAAACACCATTGGGCTTTACCACGCCTGGTAAAGTTGCAACCGTCCGGTTTGAGGAAGGCGACTTTGTGAAGCGCGGTGCGCTGCTTGCCGCGCTCGATACAACGAGCGTTGGCGCAGATGTGAGCGTGGCAACCGCCGAACGCGACCGCGCGCGGTCAGAATTCGAACGATTGCGCTCCCTATACGCCGATGGTTGGGTCACCAAGGCGCGCTATGAGGCGGCCGAGGCGACCGTAAAGGCCGCCGATGCGCGCGTCCGGCAGGCTGGCTTCGCCAGCGGCACCGCGCAATTATATGCGCCGTCGAGCGGCGTCGTCCTGACCCGCAATGTCCAGCCCGGCCAAATCATCGCCGCTGGCACACCTGCGCTGATACTGGGTGAGGGTGACGAAGGTTTCGTCTTCCGCGTACCGATAATCGACCGGGATGCATCGAAACTGCGCGTCGGCATGGCCGCCGACATATCGATAGAATCTCTGGGCGGCGCGCCGATTACTGCGACCATCTCCGAAATCGATGGCCGCGCGAATGAGGCGACAGGCGCATTTACGGTTCAGTTCCGTTTGGCCAATCGCCCGCAACTGCGCTCGGGACAAATCGGCACCGCCACTATAAAATTGCCCGCCGCCGATAGCGGCAGCACGCTGCAAATCCCGGCTAGTGCGCTGTTCGGCGTACGCACAGGCGAGGGGTTGGTATATGTGGTCGATGCCAAAAGCCGCGTCGAAACCCGCAATGTGGCCATAGAGCGGGTGACCGACGAATTTGTAATTGTCTCGGGCGGTCTGAAGCCCGGCGACATCATCGTGACATCCGGTCTTGAAAAATTGCGCACCGGATCAAAGGTTCGCGCCATCAAAGCAGCCAGCTAAGCCATGCACATAGCCGAGGTCGCAATCCGCAGGTGGCAGCTGACTTTGGTGCTGTTTGCATTGCTTTGCGCGCTCGGATTTTCGGCGTTTCAGAATGTGCCGCGCGCCGTCGATCCGCATTTCGCTCTGCCCGTCGTGTCCATAGTGGCCTTGCAGCCTGGAGCGGACGCTGCGGAAATCGAACAGACCATCACAAAGCCTATCGAGGAACTGGCTCAGGGGCTTGAGGATGTCCAAAATGTTGCCTCGACGAGCAGCGACGGTAACTCGGTTATCAGGATAGAGTTCGACTGGTCGGGCGACCCGGATCAGTATTTCAACGACGCCGTTCGCGAAATCACCGCAATCCGCAGCCGGTTACCGTCCGACCTCCAAAGCCTGACCTTCGAGAAACTGCGGACCACAAACACCTCCATCCTCCAAATTGCGCTCCTGAGCGATACCGCCAGCTGGTACCGGATGGAGAAATATGCGCGTGACATAAGCGAATCGCTAGGCCGCTATAATGAAGTCCGGCAGGCTGAAATTTACGGACTGCCGCAACCCGAAATCAGCGTAGCCATCGACGCAGGCAGGCTTGCCGCGCTTCGCGTCCCGGCAAGCTCGGTGGCAGATGCCATCCGGGCTGGTGGTGCGGACGTGCCGGCAGGTGCGGTGACCAGCGGCGCGCGGCGTTTCAATGTCGAGGCCGGCGGAGCCTTTCGCGATCTTGAGAAGCTTCGCAATCTGCCGCTGCGGACCAATGACGGTACGATATTACGCGTCGGCGACGTCGCAGAAGTCAAATATGGAGCGGCAGAACAACGGGTGAAAGTAAGCCATAACGGCCAACGCGCCATCTGGATTACCGCAAATCAGAAACAGGGTACCGACGCGACCAAGCTGCGCAATCTGCTGGTGAAGGAACTGGAATTGCAGAAGCAATTGCTGCCGCCCGACATCAAGGCGGTTATCCAGTTTGACCAAAGCCGGGATATTACCAAAAGGCTGGAAGAACTTGCGCGAGATTTTGGCATAGCGCTGTTTTTGGTGCTGTTTACCTTATTGCCGCTGGGCTGGCGCGCGTCGATTATCGTGATGATCTCGATACCCCTGTCGATCGCATCGGGCCTGCTCGCGATTTCGTCGATGGGCTTTAACCTTAGCCAGCTGGTGGTTGCGGGCTTTATCCTCTCATTGGGCTTGCTGGTCGATGACTCGATTGTCGTTGTGGAAAATATCGCCCGCCATTTGCGCATGGGTAAAAGCCGAGATCAGGCGGCGATTGACGGCACCAAAGAGATATCGATGGCGGTCATGGGATCGACCGGCGTATTGGTATTTGCGTTTTTCCCTTTGTTCTTTTTGCCCGAGGGCGCGGGTAAGTTTACGCAAAGCTTTATTGGCACCATAGTCGCGACAATTACGGCATCGATGATTGTTTCGCTGACGATTGTTCCCTTCCTTGCCAGCCGCATATTGAGTCCGCACGAAGAAGAGGGTGGGAATGCCCTGCTGCGCTGGCTGATGGGCAAGATTGACCGTTTTTATCACCCAATGCTGCACTGGGCACTCGACCGGCCGCGGCGCTCGGTATGGGGCGCGCTTGCGTTGACCTGCGCTGCGTTTTTCCTTGTTCCCGTTCTGGGTTTCAGCCTGTTTCCAAATGCCGATACATCCTATTTCCGCGTAACGGTCGAGGCCGAGCAGGGTTCGAGCATCGCCGAGACTGGCCGGATTGTGCAGCAGGTTTCGAATATCCTGAAAACCGAACCGGCGATCAAGGTCCGCGCAGAAAATGTCGGCGCGTATAATCCGCCGGTTTTCTACAATGTATTCCAGCGCGGCGAGAATCCGACGCACGGCGAAGTGCTGGCTATCATGGACGAGTGGAAAGGTAATGAGGCCCGTGCGATGATCGGCCGGCTGCGCACCAAGCTTGATGAAATACCCGGTGCGCGCATCAAGATCGTGCTGTTCCAGAATGGCGCGCCGATAAACGCACCAGTCGAATTTCGTGTTTACGGCCCTGACCAGAATGAACTGCGGAAAATAGCAGCGAAGATGGAGCAGGCGCTGCGGGATACGCCAGGCACGCGCGACGTGAATAACCCGGTGGCATTTGATCGCGTCGATCTGGACGTCCGGGTAGACGATGCCAAGGCGGCTTTGCTTGATGTTCCGGCTGGCGCCCCGCGCCGTGCGATCCGGCTCGCGCTAACCGGCGAGCGCGCAGGCACGTTCCGCGATGTCGAAGGCGACAGCTATCCGGTCGTGGTGCGACTCCCGCTGGCGGAAACCCAGCCAATATCGGCGCTCGAATCGGTCTATGTATCGAACCGCAGCGGGCAGCCGGTGCAGCTTGCTGAAATTACCAGCCCGACGCTCGAATCCACGCCGTCCGCGATTTACCGCTATAATCTGGAACGCAATGTCAGCATTACCGCGCAGATAACCGACGGCGCAGTGGTCTCAAAGGTCAATTTGGACGGCCAGAAAAAGATGGACGCAATCGCGCTGAAGCCCGGTTACGCCATCGAAGTCGGCGGCGAGGCGGAGAAGATAAACGACACGTTCGCGGGCTTTGGCCCGATCGTGTTGATCGCAATGTTCAGCATATTCGCAATATTGGTGGCAGAATTCGGGCGCTTCAAAGAGGCGTTGGTCGTCGCAGGCGTCATTCCGCTTGGTACGTTCGGTGGCCTAATCGCGCTGCTGATAACCGGCAACAATCTGTCGTTTCTGGCGGTTATCGGTTTTATCGCACTAATCGGCATTGAGATTAAAAACTCAATCCTGCTGGTCGATTTTACCAGCCAGTTGCGCGACCGCGGAATGGCGTTGCGCGAAGCTATCGAGCAGGCAGGCGAAGTTCGCTTTCTGCCCGTTCTGCTAACCTCGATTACCGCTATAGGCGGGTTGATGCCATTGGCGCTGTTCGGCGGTAGCCTGTACGGGCCGCTTGCGATTGTTCTTATCGGGGGGTTGATTTCCTCGACCCTGCTATCACGTATAGTCACGCCAGCGATGTACCTGCTGGTGGTGCGCGGTGATGAGGCCAAGAAGTCTGCGCCGCCGAGCAATGAACAAGGAATCTCCCATGCCACATGAAGAAGCAATTTTTGCAGGCGGCTGTTTCTGGTGCACCGAGGCAGTGTTTGGCCAGTTGAAAGGTGTGAGCAGCGTCGAGAGTGGCTATATCGGCGGCCATGTTGCCGATCCCGACTATAAGAATGTATGCAGCGGTAACACCGGTCACGCCGAGGCCATCAAGATCCATTTTGATCCAGATGTTATCAGCTATGCCGACTTGCTCGACATCCATTTCGCGACGCATGATCCGACGCAGTTGAACCGTCAGGGGAATGACATCGGCACCCAATATCGCTCAGCGATTTTCCCGCTGGACGATGCGCAGCGAGCCGAAGCGCAAGCCGGTGTCGCCCGCGCGGCCGCCGATTGGCCAGCGCCGATTGTGACCACCATCGAAGGCCCGGCCACATGGTATCCAGCGGAGGATTATCATCAGGAATATTGGGAGGGCGAGGGCCAACGCAATCCTTATTGCCTGGCCGTCATCCCGCCAAAACTGGCCAAGCTGAAAAAGGGATTTGCCGAACGTTTGGCTTGATGCGATAGCGGCGACCATGACGCACAAACGCATTCGCAAGGCCGTTTTCCCTGTCGCCGGCCTCGGGACCCGCTTTCTTCCGGCGACCAAGGCAATCCCCAAGGAAATGCTGCCAATCGTTGACCGTCCGCTGATCCAATATGCGGTCGATGAAGCGCGCGAAGCAGGCATAGAGCAGATGATTTTCGTCACCGGTCGCGGCAAGAGCGCGATCGAGGACCATTTCGACATCGCTTACGAGCTTGAAAAAACCATGTCGGAGCGCGGCAAGGATTTGTCAGTATTAGAGCCGACGCGGCTTGGCCCTGGAAATTGTGCCTATGTCCGGCAACAGGAGCCGTTGGGGCTGGGCCACGCTATCTGGTGTGCGCGCGATATTGTCGGCGACGAGCCCTTTGCCATTTTTCTGCCCGATGAATTCATGCACGGCTCGCCGGGCTGTATGAAGCAGATGGTGGCCGCCTACCACCGGTTGGGCGGCAATGTGATAAGCGTTCTCGAAGTGCCGCATGACAAGGTGTCCAGCTATGGCGTTATAGCTCCGGGTGGACAGGATGGCGCGGTTACCGAAGTGCTGGGGCTAGTTGAAAAGCCAAAAGCCGAGGATGCGCCGTCGAACCTCATCATATCGGGACGCTACATCCTTCAGCCCGAAGTCATGCGCGTTTTGGAAGACCAGGGAAAAGGCGCGGGCGGTGAAATCCAGCTGACCGATGCGATGGAGCAGATGATAGGCAAGCAGGCCTTTCATGCCGTCACCTTCGACGGCAAGCGCTATGATTGCGGTTCAAAGGTCGGCTATATTGAGGCAAACCTCGCGGTTGCGCTTGAGCGGCCGGACATGGCGGACGAAGTGCGCGCGATTGCGCTTAATCTGTTGAAATAGCGGATGACATTCAGCGTCGGCTCAGAAAAGTTGGCTATAGCCTGACCGCGGCATTCGGAATTGGGAGCGTTTATGCGATATTTTCTGGTTTTAGGTTCTGCGGTTTTGCTCTCGGGTTGCGTTTCGTTAGTGAAGGACGTGGTCACCGCGCCGGTAAAAATCGTCTCGAAAACGGCCGATGTCCTGACCACCAGCCAGTCAGAGTCTGACGAAAAGCGCGGGCGCGAGTTGCGCAAGCGTGAGGAGGCACTCGGCAAACTTGCGCGGCAACGCGACAAGGCACGGGAAAAATGTGAGGATGGCAACGAAGATGCCTGTGCCAAGGCCGCGCAGCTGAACGAGCAGATCGAGGTCGAACAGGACCGACCAATTTAACAGGCCAATCTGACCATAACGGCGTCTACCAACTGCCGTCAGGATTCGACAAACAGCTGATTTGGTTGCCCATTTGCATTTGGTCGAAGGCGCGGTTCGTTGGTCGAAGGGCAATACCGGATTTCTGCCTACGCTTGTAATCGTGGTCCCAACGGATTGATGTGCAACATGCGCAGGTCCGTTCGGGAGGTTCGATGTCCATTTTTCGCCGCACGTCTGCATTATTATTTGCGGGGGCAGCAAGTCTGTCTTTTTCATCAGCGCTTCATGCTGAAGATGCGGCCCCGACGCCAACTGCGGATGCGTCTGCCAATGGCAAGCGTCAGTTTCGTGCCGATTTTTTCGTTGCTTACGCCCCTGTGACTGCACTTGACATGGTCCGTCGCATACCTGGCTTTTCTATCGCGGGGGATGAGGGCCGTCGCGGCTTTGGCGAAAATGCGGGTAATGTGCTTATCGATGGCGATCGCCCCTCGTCCAAATCCGACGACATCTTCACGATCCTGTCGCGCATTCCGGCAAGTGAAGTCGAGCATATCGAACTAACCGAGCAAGCCGGC
>JBGSPK010000008.1:0-2411 GCA_041738665.1 Sphingorhabdus sp.
GACGCGGAAACGCTTGATGGCTTCCTCGTCCATCAATGCCTCGACGGCAGGCAAAATGTCGAAATACTCGACCTGATCAATGCTGCGCTGATCGGCGGGATTAAAGCGGCGAATAGTTTCGATTTCGTCGCCGAAAAAGTCGAGGCGAAGCCCGAATTCGCTGCCCGCTGGAAACAGGTCAACGATGCTGCCGCGGATGGCGAACTCTCCGGCTTCGGCAACGGTGTCGACGCGGAAATAGCCGTTTGATTGCAGCAACGAAGCCAGACGCTCGCGGGTGATTTCGCGGCCTGCAGTCAACCGTTCGCCGGTTTGGCGGATGCGAAATGGCGTTACATATTTCTGGATGACGCCGCCAATTGTGGTCAGGACGAGTTGCTTCTTTTTCGGCGGCTGTTGCAGCGCCTGCAGTGTCGACATACGCTGCGATGTCACCGCAACCGACGGCGACGCGCGGTCATAAGGCAGGCAGTCCCAAGCAGGCAGCTGTAAAATTTCCAGTTCTGGCGCGAAAAAAGGAACGGCATCGGCAACGGCACGCATGGCCGCATCGTCGGGCGCGATAAACAAAGTGCGGCCCTTCGCAGCCCGCGTCAGATCGGCCAGCAACAAGGGTGCAAAGCCGGACGGCACCGACGCCAGCGTCAGTCCGCTTCGGCTGTTAATGATGCGTTGCAGGTCGATCATGACTTTTGGGTATCAAGCCCTTCAGGAAGCGAAATAAAGTCGAGCTGCTTGAGCTGGTCCATCAAGGGTCCTGCGAATGCAGCATCGGGTTCCGTTGTCCCCAGCGCCCATGCCATGATGTCGACATCCTGTTCTTCGAGCAGCCGCTCGAACCACGCATATTCAACCGTTCCCCAATCAACGGAATAGCAATCAAAAAAACCGCCAATCATGGCATCGGCCTCACGTGTGCCGCGATGATGCGCGCGGAAGTGAAGTTTTCGACGATAGGGGTCGGCGTCCATCGGGCGCGTCCTTTTGGCTATGGTTTCAACGGAAGACAGGGTTATAGGTCGTTAGAGATGCGCCCCGAGATACTCAATCCGTTATTTGCAGAAGTCCGCGCAATGAGAGGCGTCGGACCCGGACTGGCCAAGCCGTTGGAGCGGTTGGGTCTCGAACGCGTCAAGGACGTCGCTTATCATTTCCCGGTGACCTGGACGTATCGCAAATCCGTCTCGCGACTGGATGTGTCCGATGTCGGCGAAAATATCATCGTTCATTTGACCGTAATGGAGCACCGAAGCAGCGGCAGCGCACGCGCGCCTTTGCGTATTTACGCTGCCGATGCCGAGGGAAATTACATCACGCTGACCTTTTTTGGTCGCAACGGCGGGTGGGCGCGCAAGCAGCTTCCGGTGGGCGAGGCGCGAGTTATATCGGGTAAGCTCGACCGATATGGTGATGAGTTGCAGATGGTGCACCCTGACCATATCGTGCCGGTCGGCGGTGCCGGGTCACCCGGCCTTGCCGAGCCCGTTTATCCGCTTTCCGAAGGCCTGACCAACAATAGAATGGTGCAGCTCGCTGCGGCGGCGCTGGAGCAGATACCGGTGTTGCCAGAATGGATCGAGCCAAGTTTGCTGTCCGCGCGTGGTTGGGCGGAGTGGGCGGGGTCGCTTCACGTCGTGCACCGTAAGGACGACCAAAGCGCCCGAGATCGCCTCGCTTATGACGAGCTTTTTAGCAACCAGTTGGCGATGCGACTCATTCGTGCGGCCATGGATAAGCGATCATCAGTGCCAATATGTGGCGACGGACGCTTAATCGACCAGCTCAAACTGCCTTTCGCGCTGACCAATGCGCAGAAGCGCACGATTTCGGAGATTGAGGGCGATCTCGCTCAGTCACGGCCAATGCTTCGCTTGCTTCAGGGCGATGTTGGCGCAGGCAAGACCATGGTAGCACTGATGGCGTTGCTCCGCGCCGTTGAAGCAGGGCTGCAAGGAGCGATGCTTGCGCCCACCGAAATATTGGCGCGGCAACATTTTGCAGGATTGCAAAAGCTGCTCGCGGGAATGCCCATTAACATCGCTATTTTAACCGGTCGGGATAAAGGCAAGCTGCGCGAGGCGACGTTGATGGGCCTTGCCGATGGCTCGATTCACATTCTCGTCGGTACACACGCGATTTTCCAAGAAGCAGTGACGTACAAGGCGCTGGCCGTGGCCGTGATTGACGAGCAGCATCGCTTTGGCGTGTCGCAGCGGCTGATGCTGTCGCGCAAGGGCAGGGGCGTGCCCCATCTGTTGGTCATGACAGCAACGCCGATTCCGCGCAGCCTCGCGCTTGCAGCTTATGGCGAAATGGACAGCTCGATCCTCGATGAACTGCCACCGGGACGTACGCCTGTTGAAACGCGGGTGATTTCGCAGGAGCGGCTGCCCGAAATCATCGACGGCGTC
>JBGSPK010000030.1:0-6297 GCA_041738665.1 Sphingorhabdus sp.
ACGGCAACGCCATGCTCTGCGCCAAATACGGCCAACCCATAACGGTTGATGAGTTGTTCAAGCGTTGAATCAAGTCCGCCACCTTCAACAAAGCTCGCCATGTCCAATGTCGGATTGTTTTGGCGCTCGGCCTTCAACCGGTTTTCGAGCGCATCGTTAAGTTCACCCAGTGTGACATTCTGGTTGCCGACCCGCGCCACATTACCACCGCTCAAACCGCCAAAATTACCCGAACCGGTAACATCGCCCAAAGCAAATGCGACGGCGATCATTCCGATGAATATAAGTGCCACCAAAGCACCAATTTTCGAATTGATGAGCGAACGAATGAAACTGATCATGAACAACGATATCCTGATATGCGGGCCGAAGCCGATATTTGCGAGCCGCTTTAGGCGGCAAGGGGGTGTCAATCAAGTGGGGCATTCAAGCGACGGGCTTGCTGCGGCAGAGCAAAGGCAGGCATAGGACAATCCAAGATTCGGGATTCGACGCCAAAGGGACTTTCAATGCGAAAATATATTGTCGGCAACTGGAAAATGAACGGCACATCAGGCGATTTGCCCGAGCTATCGTCGATTGCTTCGGTTGCGGCCAAATATAGCGCGGTCGACAGTGCGATCTGCTTGCCGGCGACGCTCGTTGACCGTGCATCTGGCCAGCTACCTGGATTCCAGATTGGCGGTCAGGACTGTCACATGGACGCTTCCGGCGCACACACAGGATGCGTCTCGGCAGCCATGCTGGTCGATGCAGGCGCGACGGTAACGATTATAGGTCATAGCGAGCGCCGGGCAGCGCAGCACGAACAGGATGCTGATATTCGCCTGAAGGCGGAGGCTGCAAAATCAGTGGGCCTTAACGTAATCCTGTGCGTTGGCGAAACGCTGGAAGAGCGCGATGGGGGTCAGGCCTTGACGGTTGTGCTGGGGCAGATTGAAGGTTCACTTCCCGATAGCGCATCGGGCGATTGGCTCAGCGTCGCTTACGAACCCGTCTGGGCCATCGGCACGGGACGTATTCCTGATGCGCAGGACGTTGCCCAAATGCACAATGCTATTCGCGAACAACTCGTCAGCCGTTTTGGCGAAGCCGGGCGATCCATCCGCATATTATATGGTGGCTCGATGAACGGCGAAAATGCCGCCATGCTGCTTGCAATTCCGAATGTTGACGGTGGACTGATCGGTGGTGCAAGCCTGAACTCAGCCAAATTCGAACCGATATTGGCGGCCGCTGCGAATTCAGGCGAATAGCATTGAAGATTGCCGGACCAGTCGCTATGTGGGCCGCATCATTGGCGGACTAACGCCCTTTTTATTTCGGAATTTGTCATGGGTCTTTTCCATTTTCTCATTGTTGTTCAGGCAATTATCGCGGCTTCGCTTGTTGGCATCATCCTAATGCAGCGGTCTGAAGGTGGCGGGCTTGGCATGGGAGGAAGCCCTTCGGGGCTTATGTCAGCACGCGGAGCGGCAGACTTTTTGACGCGCACAACGACGATATTGGCGACATTGTTCATCCTGTTATCTATCTCGCTGGCCTTCGTTGCAGCGCGAGAGGGCGGCACAGGCGGTATTGATGACACCCTGCAACGCACCGAAGTTCCGACAACGCAGACTGCACCGGCGGCAGGAGCGAGTACAGCACCCGCAACCCCGACGGCTGCCGATAAATCAGCGCCTGCTACCGAAGTACCGCTCGACAAATAATTTTGGTGGATAGGCGGAGCTGTCAAAACCGCTTTTGCACAAATTTATTTTTGTCTGCGGGATTCGCCCGCTTGTGTTTTGTCACAAAGGCGCCTTAAGCCTTTCCTCCCATGACACGGTTCATTTTTATCACCGGTGGCGTGGTCTCCTCGCTTGGCAAAGGTCTTATGGCGGCATCGCTTGCGGCGCTTTTGCAGGCGCGCGGATACCGCGTACGCATCAGGAAGTTCGATCCCTATCTCAACGTCGATCCGGGCACGATGTCGCCCTATCAACATGGCGAAGTCTATGTCACCGACGACGGCGCTGAGACGGACCTTGATCTGGGCCATTATGAGCGTTTCACCGGCGTTTCAGCCCGGCAATCCGACAATGTGACCTCGGGACGGATTTACCAGCAGATTATCCAGCGAGAGCGGCGTGGCGACTATCTTGGCGCAACTGTGCAGGTCATTCCGCATGTCACCGACGCGATCAAGGAATTTGCCAAGGCGGAAACCGACGACCTTGATTTCGTACTGTGCGAAATCGGCGGAACCGTTGGCGACATCGAATCGCTGCCTTTTATCGAGGCTATCCGACAATTACGGAATGAGCTGGGCCGTGAGCGCACTTTGTCAGTGCATGTTACATTGGTGCCTTATATTGCCGCTGCAGGGGAACTAAAGACCAAGCCGACGCAACATAGTGTGCGCGAACTGGCGTCATTAGGCGTGCAGCCAGACATATTGCTATGTCGCTGCGAACATCCGCTGCCGGAAAACGAACGCGCTAAAATTGCAGCCTTCTGTAACGTACGCAAAGAAGCCGTCATTCCGGCGCTCGACGCCAAGAGCATTTACGCAGTGCCACTGCAATATCACGCTGAAGGGCTCGACACCGAAGTGCTGCGTACCTTTGGAATGGACGCGAGCGGCGAACCCGATCTCTCTCGATGGGACGATATCATCGACCGTCAGACCAACCCCGAAGGCGAGGTCACCATCGGCGTCGTCGGCAAATATGTTGGTCTTGCCGACGCCTACAAGTCGCTAAACGAAGCTTTGACGCATGGCGGGCTTGCCAACAGGGTTAAAGTCAACGTCAAGTGGATCGATGCCGAACTGTTCGAGCAATCCGAAAACGACATAACGGCAGCTCTTGAGCCGATGCACGCGATTCTTGTGCCCGGCGGCTTTGGCGAGCGCGGGTCCGAAGGCAAGATTGCATCTGTTAAATTTGCCCGCGAACGGCAGGTGCCATTTTTCGGGATTTGTCTCGGAATGCAAATGGCATGCATCGAAGGTGCGCGGAACACCGCAGGCATATCAGAAGCCTCCAGCACTGAGTTTGGTGCCACTAGTGAACCGATCGTTGGTATCATCACAGAATGGATGAGCGAAGAAGGTATCCAAAAGCGTGAGTCTGGCGGCGACCTGGGCGGAACCATGCGGCTTGGGGCCTATGATGCCAAATTGACTGGAAACAGCCACGTCGCGACTATTTACGGCAGCAATGACATTTCGGAACGCCATCGTCACCGGTATGAGGTGAACATACATTACAAAGCTGCGCTGGAAAAAGGAGGGCTGGTGTTCAGCGGCATGTCACCCGATGGCGAATTGCCGGAAATTGTCGAACGACCAGATCATCCCTGGTTTATCGGCGTACAGTTCCATCCCGAGCTGAAATCGAAGCCATTTGCTCCGCACCCGTTATTTGCCAGCTTTGTAGAAGCGGCAGTCAAGCAAAGCCGTCTAGTCTGATAACGAAATTGTCAGAATATTGGGTTAGTTTACACATCACCGTCAACTGATGTAACGGCACGTCAAATTAGGTTCACATCCGTTCGGCCCATTTGCGACCCGGGCTGGTCGGATGAGAGGGGCGCGATTTGTGCCCGGGGCGGTCGAGCAATCGGCCGCCCCGAACTTTATATATTAGGCAGCTTTGCCGGCTTTCTTCTTGCCATCGTCATGCTCGATAACCGTAGGGGCGGTTTGCGCGCCAATCTCGATCTTACGCGGCTTTAGTGCCTCAGGCACCTCGCGAACGAGTTCGATTATCAGCAAACCATCGGCAAGGTCGGCATTGGTTACGTGGATATGATCGGCAAGCTGGAACCGGCGCTCGAAATTGCGGCTCGCAATACCCATGTGGAGGAAATCGCGATTGTCATTGCTCTCGGCATCCTTGCTGCCAGCAACGACCAGCATATTTTGCTGCGCAGTTATTTCGATTTCTTCGGGCTTGAATCCGGCAACCGCAACAGTCACTTTATATTCGTTTTCGCCCGTGCGCTCAATGTTGAACGGCGGATAATTCTCGTTCTGGGCTGTGCGCCCAGAATTTTCGAGAAGCTCGAACAGCCGGTCGAATCCCACGGTATTACGGCGATATGGGGTAAAATCAAAACGGTGCATGTCAAATTCTCCTTAAAGCAATTTGGTTTTGTGCAGGCCCGATATCGGCACCTGCGGCCATGTTTGGACCCTTTTGAGCGTCCGGTTTTGAGATGGGGTGGCGAGAAAACTTTTCAAGAGGTCAAAAAACAAGGCCGCCCGGAATTTACCGAACGGCCTCGCTCTGCAGCTTTGCTAGCGCGTCGTGTTCAGTCCTCTGCCGGTCCCCACCGGCGGGTCTGAGTTTTTCCCCCTGAACCCTCGGCCACTTGGGCGGTCGACGAATTCGAGTGCCTTCATCCGCCTCTGGCAGTTTGATTGCAACGATTACGCGCATCATCCCGACGCTTTTTCAAAAGCTGTTGCACGGCTGCAACAACGCTTGCCAGCGGCATTGCCTCAACCTAAGAGCGCAAAATGCCAAAAATGCTGAATAAAACCTGCAAATGATCCTGTCGCGATACGAACGGATGGTGGCAAAACGCTACCTGCTCCCGGGCAAGGGTGAGGGCTTCATTTTCCTTGTGGCCAGTATCAGTCTGGTTGCAGTTGCCTTGGGAGTCGCTGCGCTTATCATCGTGATGAGCGTGATGAACGGCTTTCGTGCAGAGTTGTTCGACAAGATTGTAGGGCTGAACGGCCATGCAGTCATTCAAGGTTATGGCGGGCGGTTACAGGACTGGCGGCAGGTACTTGCTGATACCAAAAATACACCGGGCGTGACCGATGCGACCGCGTTGATTGAACAACCGTTGCTGACCACCTTTAATGGCCGTGTTGAGGCGATATTGGCGCGCGGGATGTCTGTCAGCGACATCCTCAAGAACGAAACTCTGAAAGGCAAGACTGTTGCGGGTGACTTGCGTTCTTTGAGTCCGGATGAGGACAGGGTCGCTATCGGCTCGCGGCTCGCGCAAAATCTGGGTGTACAGGTTGGGCAAAGCATCACGATCATTAATCCTGCAGGGCGAACCACGCCGTTTGGAACAGTGCCTCGAGAGATATCCTATGAAGTTGTCGCCATATTCGAGGTCGGGGTCTATGATTACGATAAGGCTTTCGTGGTGATGCCGATCGAACGCGCGCAGCTGTTGATGTTGCTCGGCGATGAGGTCGGAATGATCGAAATCAAGACCGATGACCCCGACAACGTCAACCAAATATTGGCGCCGTTGCTGCCGAAACTCGAAAACAAGGGACTAATCGTCGACTGGAAGAGCATGAACGCATCGCTGTTCGAGGCATTGGCGGTCGAACGAGTGGCAATGTTCGTGGTGCTTTCAATTATCGTCCTAGTGGCGGTTTTCAATATATTGTCGTCGCTGATCATGCTGGTTCGGGCCAAAACGCGGGACATCGCCATATTGCGGACGATGGGTGCATCGCGCAAATCACTGCTAAAGATTTTCATGACGGTAGGCTTGCTCATCGGGTCGGCGGGGATTGTGCTTGGCATGATATTGGGCGCGATATTCCTGTATTTCCGGCAGTCGGTTGTGAACCTAATCCAGCTGGTTACCGGACAGAATTTATGGGACCCATCAATCCGGTTTCTGACCGAATTGCCGTCGCGTACTGACCCGATGGAAGTGCTGGCAATTTGTTGGCTGGCCTTGCTGTTCAGCTTCCTTGCAACGCTCTACCCGGCGCTCAAGGCCGCGAGTACTGACCCCGTGCAAGTGCTGCGTTATGAATAAGATCGTCGAACTGACAAACGTCCGCCGCCAGTTTGTGCAAGGGGACGTCACCATTGAGGTCCTGCGCGGCGTCAACTTGACTGTGGGCAAGGGCGAGTTGGTCGCGCTGCTGGGTCCATCAGGATCGGGTAAATCGACTTTGCTGCAAGCCATTGGCTTGCTCGAAGGCGGATTTTTCGGATCGATCAAGCTTGATGGCGAGGAAGTCAGTGCCAGCAGCGTTGATCGCCAGACCGAAATCCGGCGGCAGAAGCTTGGCTTTGTTTACCAATTTCATCATTTGCTCCCCGATTTTGATGCGCTGGAGAATGTCGTGCTGCCGCAGTTGATTGCGGAAGCTTTGCCAGACGAGGCGACCGAGCGTGCAACGCACTTACTCACCAAATTAGGACTGGCGGAACGGCTGCACCATCGGCCGTCGAAGCTTTCGGGCGGCGAGCAGCAACGCGTCGCGGTCGCGCGTGCACTGGCCAACCGGCCCAAGCTGGTTCTTGCAGATGAACCCAC
>JBGSPK010000040.1:0-1671 GCA_041738665.1 Sphingorhabdus sp.
GCCTGTTCGCAATATGACGAATCCACCATGTTTGCCCGCTATCGCCAGCTATATGGTTCTGCGATGAAACGCGCAGATTTTGCGCGACAAGGGTGAATGTTTGCGATAGCGCAACGGGGAGGGGAGCGCGCTATTAAGCGCATTTTTAGTCTATAGGGGTCGAAAACTGTGTTCAAGGGTCTGAAACCCATTATCTATGGCGGTCGCGAAGTATGGCCGCTGGTCGAAGGCGGTAAGGGCGTTGCCGCAACCAATCATGCAAGCTCTGGAGCGTGGGCTGCCGCTGGCGGCATCGGTACGGTGTCGGCGGTGAACGCCGACAGCTACGACGAAAATGGTGACATGATCCCGCAGGTGTTTCACGGCAAAACCCGCGCCGAACGGCATGAAGAGCTGGTTGAATATGGCATCAAGGGTGGCATAGCGCAGGTCAACCTGGCGCATGAAATATCAGGCGGCAACGGCGCGATAAATATAAACGTGCTTTGGGAAATGGGCGGTGCGCAGCGCATATTGCACGGCATTCTTGAAGAGACCAAAGGCATGGTTACGGGTGTCACCTGTGGCGCAGGCATGCCGTACAAGCTGTCCGAAATTGCTGCGCAATATGGAGTCTATTATTTACCAATCGTCAGCTCCGCACGTGCCTTTCGCGCCTTGTGGAAACGCGCCTATCACAAGGTGCCCGAATGGCTTGGCGCTGTGGTTTATGAAGACCCGTGGCTCGCGGGCGGACATAATGGACTGTCCAATGCCGAAGACCCGCGCAGCCCCGAAGATCCCTATCCGCGCGTAAAGGCATTGCGCGATGTGATGCGTGCCGAAGGCATCTCCGACGATTTGCCGATCGTGATGGCAGGCGGCGTATGGTTTTTGCGTGACTGGGACAATTGGATCGACAACCCGGAACTGGGGCAAATTGCCTTTCAACTCGGCACACGGCCGTTGCTGACTCAGGAAAGCCCAATCCCGCAGGGCTGGAAAGACGCGCTGACCAAGATTCCCGAGGACGGCGTCTTGCTGCATCAGTTTTCGCCAACCGGTTTCTATTCGAGTGCGGTGATCAACCCGTTCCTGCTTGAGTTGCAGGCAAGGTCCGAGCGGCAGATCAGCTACATGCAGGCTGCCGACCTCGAGCATACCGCGCAGCTTGATGTCGGTGTGAAGGGCAAGAATTTCTGGGTCACCCCGGCCGACCTGATGAAAGCCCGCGAATGGCACGCGCGCGGATTTACCGTTGCGCTCAAGACGCCGGACAATAGTTTGGTTTTTGTGACGCCGCCGTCGGGCGAGGTGATCCGCAAGGACCAAAAAGACTGCATGGGCTGCCTATCGCATTGTGGTTTTTCGTCGTGGAAAGACCATGACAATAACAGCACCGGCCGCCTCGCCGACCCGCGCAGTTTCTGCATCCAGAAGGCTTTGCAGAACATCGCGCACGGTGCGCCAATCGACGAAAATCTGATGTTTGCCGGACACAGCGCTTATCTGTTTGGGAAGGATCCGTTTTATTCCAACGGCTTCGTGCCGACGGTTAAGCAACTGGTGGATCGTATCCTGACCGGCGACTAATCGCATTTTACATTTACCGATTATTGACCTTATCGTTTTAGAACTTTCGATGGGGGATGTTGATGGGTTACCTGACGTCGCAATATCGGAAAGTCGAAC
>JBGSPK010000043.1:0-4655 GCA_041738665.1 Sphingorhabdus sp.
CACAGCACATGGTCGCCCGGGCTGAGCATCCGGAAACCATTCGCCATATAATGCAGGCGGGCGACTCTTTTGGTGTTCGACATCAACATGCGCGCATTATGGCGCAAAGCGGCTGAACGGGCAATGACAGCTTCAGCCTTAGAACAGATTGCCCTGATTTGGGGCGGGTTTAGGCGGTTTGGGAGCAGGAGATCGGGGCAATGGCACGCCGCCGCCGACGGTTGCGCCGACTTCGCCATCGGCAAAGCGCAGACTGACTTCCCCTGCCTTGATAGCTGCTTCGCGCGACGTGATCGTCTTGCCGCTGGCATCGGTGACGCGGGCGAATCCGCGCTTGAGCGGCGCTTCGGGATGCAAGCTGCCCTGAAGCCTTGCCAGTGCGTCGAGACGCTGCTGCCCTTGCTCGACCCGCCGCGACAGGAGGCGCGGATTCAGCATTTGTGCAGGACCAGAGAAAGCGAGTTCGGCCTTGCCGACGCGCGTACGCAGCGATTGCCGCAACCGTTCGGCGAGTTCGTCTGTTCGCTGCTGATGCGGTGCGGCGAGGTCGCCGAGCTTGGGCATCAGCCTTCGTTGCGCCTCCAACCGCTCGGCCGCCCACTCGACACGCCGCCGGACGGCACCGGACATGCGCAGGGTATTCTGGCCAAGGCGTTGCAGCAGCTCGCTGCGCACGGGTACTGCGATTTCGGCTGCAGCGGTCGGCGTGGGTGCGCGGAGGTCGGCGGCGAAATCGCACAATGTGGTGTCGGTTTCATGGCCAACAGCGGAGATGATTGGAATACTGCAATCGGCTACTGCGCGCACCACGGCCTCTTCGTTAAAGGCCCAGAGGTCTTCGATAGAACCGCCGCCTCGCGCCACGATGACAAGATCGGGTCGCGGCTTAGCGCCACCTTCGGGCATCGCTGAAAAGCCGTTCACTGCCCGCGCAATCTGCACCGCCGCGCCTTCGCCCTGCACCAGCACCGGCCAGACAATGACATGACTGGGGAAACGATCGGCAAGGCGGTGGAGGATATCACGGATGACTGCGCCGGTGGGCGAGGTCACCACTCCGATAACACGAGGCAGCGATGGCATCGCTTTCTTGCGCTCGGGCGCGAACAAACCTTCCGCCGCCAGCCGCGCCTTGAGCTTTTCGAAAAGCAGCATCATCGCGCCTTCGCCCGCGACCTCAAGACTTTCGACAACGATCTGGTAATTGGAGCGCCCGGCGTAGGTCGTCAGCTTGCCAGTCGCGACCACTTCCAGCCCGTCTTCGGGCGCGAACGGCAGGCGGGCCGCACTGCCTTTCCACATCACCGCGTCGAGCCGAGCGTTTTCGTCTTTCAGGCTGAAATAGATGTGCCCCGATGCCGCGCGCTTGAAACCCGAAATCTCGCCGCGCACGCGGACATGGCCGAAGCGATCCTCGACTGTCCGCTTCAACGCCGACGACAATTCGGACACGCTCATGGCCGAGGCATTGTCGCCGGGACGCTCCTCGGCTAACAGGCGCCCTTGTTGGCCATTATGGTCTTCATTGGGGTAATCTTCAGACATGAATATCTTGCTCATTGGTTCAGGCGGACGCGAACATGCGCTGGCGTGGAAGCTCGCGCAATCGCCTTTATGCGATACATTGTTCGCCGCGCCCGGCAACCCCGGCATCGCCGAAGAAGCCGAACTTGTCGATTTGAATATCGCCGATCACCGAGCGGTTATCGCCTTTTGCGCTGGGCACGACATCGGCTTGGTAGTGGTCGGGCCAGAAGCGCCTTTGGTCGACGGCCTGGGCGATGCGTTGCGTGAAGCGGGCGTATCGGTGTTCGGTCCCAACCAAAAGGCAGCGCAACTAGAGGGCTCCAAAGGCTTCACCAAAGACATGTGCGCCGCTGGCGGTATCCCGACCGCTGGATATAAGCGCCACGAGAGCAAGGCATCGGCGCTGGCAGGGCTGAGCGACTTCCAGCCGCCTTATGTAATCAAGGCCGACGGTCTGGCTGCAGGCAAGGGCGTCATAATTGCCGAAACACGCGCGGATGCCGAAGAAGCAATCGACGATATGTTTGGCGGCGGTTTCGGTGATGCCGGGGCTTCGGTGGTCATCGAGGAATTTATGACCGGTGAGGAAGCCAGCTTCTTCGCTTTGACCGATGGCAGGGATGTGGTCGCCTTCGGGTCGGCGCAGGACCATAAGCGTGTCGGAGATGGCGATACCGGCCCCAATACGGGCGGCATGGGGGCCTACTCGCCCGCCATGGTGCTCACCAACGCGCTGCAAGCCGAGGTGATGGACCGAATCATCAAGCCGACCGTCGCCTATATGGCAGAACAGGGCATGCCCTATTCAGGCGTTTTGTTTGCCGGACTAATGCTCACCGACGAAGGGCCAAAGCTCATCGAATATAATGCACGTTTCGGTGATCCCGAATGTCAGGTGCTGATGACGCGTTTCACAGGTGACCTTGCTGCGCTGATGCTGGCGGTGGCAACGGGAAAGCTTGCTGAGGCGGATGCTCCAACCTTCGCACCCGACGCTGCTTTAACCGTCGTGATGGCCGCCAATGGCTATCCAGGCACACCGCAAAAGGGCGGCGCGGTTGGGCTCGACAAGGTAAGCGGAGCCAAGGTCTTCCAAGCCGGTACGGCCGAGAAGGATGGCCAGCTTGTTGCCAGTGGCGGCCGCGTCCTCAATGTCACCGCGCGCGCTGTGACTGTCACCGACGCACAACAGGCGGCGTACGCGGCGGTCGATGTCATCGACTTTCCGACCGGCTTTTGCCGCCGTGATATCGGCTGGCGCGAGGTCGAGCGCGAAGCAACAGGGTCACCGTCGGGCTAACCACGATTAACGCTTCCGTTCAGCACAAAATTTGCCTAACCCGCTTTTTGAGTTGAGGGGTTTTCTGGGGAGAAATTCATGTCCTATTATTTGCCGATAATCATTAGTGCGATCATCGTGTTCATTGCTCTGATGTGGTGGCTGCTGTCATTGGGCAACGTTAAAAAGGGCGCGACGCCGCCAAATGATGTTGCTCCTCCCAAGGCAGTTCCTGCCCCGCCCGTCGCTGCGACACCGCCTCCCGTTGCGCCCAAAGCTACCGAAAAGGTTGCCGCCGCGCAGTTGATGGACGATCCGAAGCCGGCGTCGAAAACCGCACCTCCCAAGGCGCAAGCGCCGTTGAAAGCTGCAGCAACCAAAGCCGCGCCGACTAAAGTGGCGGCAAAGGCGCCAGCAAAGGCTGCAGCGCCAGCAGCCAAGAAGGTCGCTGCACCAAAGGTCGCAACGCCGAAAGCTGCCGCGCCTAAAGTAGCCGTTGCCAAGGTCGCGGCGCCAAAAGCGTCGGCGAAGGCCGCAGCCAAACCTAAAGTCACAGCCGAGCCAAAGGCAAAGGCTGCCCCCAAGGTTACGGCCAAAGCTGCTGCGCCCAAGGCGGCTCCCAAGGCAAAGCCCGCGCCAAAGCCAAAGGCCGTCGCAAAGGCCGTCATTCCGGACAATCTAGAACTGCTCAAGGGCGTGGGACCGAAGCTCAACACTTTGCTTAAATCTTTGGGCATCACCAGCTTTGACCAAGTTGCGAACTGGAGCCCGGTAGACATTACCGAGATAGATTCCAAGCTCGGCACATTTGCGGGCCGCATTGCGCGCGATAATTGGGTCGATCAGGCCAAGCTGCTGGTCGCTGGCGACGTCGCCGGTTTCGAAAAGAAATATGGCGCGCTGGGCAGCGAAGTCGCCAAAGGCTGAGTTTTCATTCCCCTCTCGCTCGCGGGAGGGGATGCAGTCAAATCGCTTTCAAAATCCGTTTGGGCCGCACTTGCAGTTCGCCTTTGCAATTGGGGCAGCGCCCTTCAAGCGGGCCATCGACGCACGGGCTGCAGAAAGTGCATTCATAACTGCAAATCATCGCGTCACTGCTGTCCATCGGTAGTGACGCGGCGCAACGTTCGCATTTGTTTCGCATTTCCAACATATCGCTCTCCTTATCTGCCGACGCGTTGCAATCCGGTGCCGTGCATTTTCAGCCAGCGGTCGGCGGCTTTCCGATCCCCCTCATATAACTCATCGAGCCAAGCATAGAAATCGCGGCTGTGGTCCATGTGACGCATATGCGCGACTTCGTGGGCAATGACCGAGCGCCTGACATGCGCCGGCGCCATGATAAGCCGCCAGCTGAGTGAAATCGTACCACTACTGGAACAGCTACCCCAGCGGCTGCGCGGATCGCCGAGAGACAGTCGCGGGACAGGTTCGCCCGCCTGTTCGCAATAATGGCCGATTTCTTTAGTGTAGATTCGGCGCGCTTCGGCTTTTAGCCAGCGCAAGACGCGTGCCTCAACCGAAGCTTCCGGCCCGCCAAGCCGCAACATGCCTTCGCCGCAGCGGATGGTGCGCGGCCAGTCCTCGCGCCACTCGATAATGTACGCTTCGCCTTCGACCGCAATTTCGCTTCCCGGAGCAATAGGCGCGGCGTCGGGTGCGCTTTGCAAGCGCGCGGCGATCCACTCGCGTTTCTTGGCGACGAAATCCATCGCAACATTGGTCGGCGTGTAATTCGGCATGGTGATGCGGATCTCGCGCTTCACCGCATCCGCCCGCATCGATATACGCCGCGCACGCGGGTTGCGCCGGATGCGCACCGGCACGCTTTCGCCTTCGATATCTACCT
>JBGSPK010000066.1:0-6921 GCA_041738665.1 Sphingorhabdus sp.
TCGGGTCAGCATTTCGTCAACCACCGCTGGTTGGGCGGCATGCTCACCAACTGGAAGACGATTTCGAATTCGATCCGCAAATTGAAGACGCTCGAAGAGCAGCTTTCGGGCGACACGCACGGTTTCACCAAGAAGGAAATCCTTCAGATGACCCGCGAACGCGACAAGCTCGAAATGAGCCTTGGCGGCATTCGCGACATGGGCGGCATTCCTGACGTGATGTTCGTCATCGACGCCAACAAGGAAGAACTCGCCATCAAGGAAGCCAATGTTCTCGGCATTCCGGTCATCGCGATCCTCGATTCGAACGTATCGCCTGACGGCATTGCGTTTCCGGTTCCAGCAAATGATGACGCAGCGCGCGCCATTCGTTTGTATTGCGAAGCTATCGCTACCGCATCGAGCAAGGGCAATGTTTCGGCCAAGGTTGCCAAGGGCGTTGACCTTGGTGCCGAAGTCGAGCCAGCGGCTGAGCCTGCTTTGACTGAAGTTGCTCCAGTTGCCGAAGACGCACCTGCGACGATGGAAGAAGCTGTTGGTGCCGAAGAAGCGCCTGCCGCTGAAGAAGCGCCTGCTGCCGAAGCTGCTGCTGACGAAACACCCGCCGCAGAAGCGTAAGAAAATCATGGCATCCCCGCTTCGGCGGGGACGCATTTGGGCCAAGAGGGCCATGTCATTCCCGCGATTTGCGGGAATGACCGCATAAAAGCCAAGAAGGATAGAACAATGTCTGTAGTTACAGCCTCACTCGTCAAGGAATTGCGCGAGCTTTCCGGTGCGGGAATGATGGATGCCAAGAAGGCGCTTGAAGAAACCAATGGCGATCTGAACGCTGCAGTCGATTTGCTGCGCGCCAAGGGTCTTGCCACTGCTGCCAAGAAGTCGAGCCGTACTGCGGCTGAAGGTCTTGTCGGCGTTGCCGTTGAAGGTACTCGCGGGACTGCTGTTGAAGTCAACAGCCAGACCGATTTTGTGGCCAAGAATGAGCAGTTCCAAGACTTTGTACGTTCTGTCACCGACGTAGCCTTGTCGCTCGGCGCCAATGACGCCGAAGCAATTCTTGCAGCAAGCTATCCCGGTGGCGGCACCGTTCAGGAAAAGCTGACCGAGAATATCGCGACCATCGGTGAAAACCAGGTCATCCGCCGCGCCAAGTCGCTTTCGGTCGATAAGGGCCGCGTCGTTTCTTATGTCCACAACGCAGCATCGCCCGGCATGGGCGGCATTGGCGTGCTCGTCGCGCTCGAAAGCGAAGCCGACGCAGCAACGCTCGACGGCCTTGGCAAGCAGCTCGCAATGCACATCGCCGCAGCATTCCCGCTCTCGCTCGACGAAAGCGGCCTCGATGCCGACACGCTTGAGCGTGAACGCGGCATTGCGCGCGAAAAGGCTTCGGAAAGCGGCAAGCCAGCCGACATCGTCGAAAAGATGGTCGAAGGCGCGGTGAAGAAATTCGCCAAGGAAAATGCTTTGCTCAGCCAGCTGTTCGTCATGGACGGCAAGACGCCGATTGCAGATGTTGTTGCGCAGGCTGGCAAAACCGCTGGTTCGACAATCGTCCTCAAGGATTATGTCCGCTTCCAGCTTGGCGAAGGCATCGAAAAGGAAGTGTCCGATTTTGCCGCTGAAGTTGCTGCGGCGGTAGGCGCTTAAAAATATCGGCCATCCCTGTTTAAGCGGGGATAAGGCCTTGGCGATATGGCGCATGGCTCTTATAGCTGTGCGCCATTATCGTATCGGGGATTGAGGATCATATGGGCGCAAACGGCTATCGCCGCATCCTGCTGAAATTGTCAGGCGAAGTGCTGATGGGCGACACCGCCTTTGGCATAGACCCCGAAACCGTTGCGCGCGTCGCCGAAGAGGTGAAAGCTGCGCAGGATACCGGATTGCAGATTTGCCTTGTCATTGGCGGCGGTAACATCTTTCGCGGGATGGCTGGTGCTGCCAAAGGCATGGACCGCGCGCAGGCCGATTATATGGGCATGCTGGCAACCGTGATGAACGCGCTTGCGATGCAAAATGCATTGGAGCAACTGGGCGTGCCTACGCGGGTCCAGTCAGCAATCGAAATGGACAAGGTTTGCGAGCCGGTCATTCGCCGCCGTGCCGAACGGCATCTGGAAAAGGGGCGGATCGTTATCTTCGCTGCTGGGGTAGGCGCACCTTATTTCACCACCGATTCCGGCGCTGCATTGCGCGCCGCCGAAATGAAGTGCGATGCCTTGTTTAAAGGCACTTCGGTCGACGGCGTCTATGATGCCGATCCAAAAAAGGTATCGACTGCAACGCGTTATGAAACATTGTCTTACGACCGGGTCCTTTCGGACAATCTGAAGGTGATGGACGCAAGCGCCGTGGCCTTGTGCCGCGACAATAACATACCCATCGTGGTCTTCTCGATCCGCGAGCGGGGTAATATCTTGAAGGTGCTCGACGGAAGCGGCACCTCGACTGTAGTAAATAGCGAAGGGAAGTGAACCATGCCGCAATATGACAAGGCCGATGTCGAGCGCCGCATGAAAGGCGCGGTGGACTCATTCAAAAGCGATCTGTCGGGTCTTCGCACCGGACGCGCCAATGTGACACTGCTCGATCCTGTGGTGGTTGAGGTTTATGGCTCGAACATGCCGCTCAATCAGGTGGCGACCGTCAGCGCTCCTGAACCGCGGATGTTATCGGTGCAGGTGTGGGATCGTTCTAACGTCACGCCGGTTGAGAAAGCAATCCGTTCGGCTGGGCTTGGCCTTAACCCGATCACCGATGGTCAGATGTTGCGCCTACCGATCCCCGACTTGACCGAGGAGCGCCGTAAGGAACTGGCCAAGCTTGCCGGGCAATATGCAGAGAAAGCGAAAATCGCGATCCGCAATGTCCGCCGCGATGCCAATGACAGTCTCAAGACCGACGAGAACAAGAAGGAAATCAGCGAGGACGACCGCAAACGGCTCGAAACCGAAGTGCAGAAAATGACTGATGAAATGATCAAGGCAGTCGATGACGCAGCGGCGCACAAGGAAAAGGAAATCCTTAGCCAGTGAGCGCGGCTGCGGCCCCGATTGCTGCCAGAATCGAGGCAGGCACCGGCAAAATGCCGCGCCATGTCGCCATCATTATGGATGGAAATGGCCGCTGGGCGAAAAAGCGGATGCTGCCGCGGGCAATGGGCCACAAAAAAGGAGTCGAGGCGGTCAGAAACATTGTCAGCGCTGCGGGCGAACTCGGTTTGGAGGCGCTCAGCCTTTACGCGTTTTCCAGCGAAAACTGGAAACGGCCCGAGGATGAGATCAGCGATCTGATGGGACTGATGCGTTCCTTTATCAAATCCGACATCGACGAATTCACCGCAAATGACGTGCGCCTGAAAATAATCGGTAATTATAAGGCGCTCGCCCCCGATATTGTCGAAATGCTGGAGGACGCGCTTGCCCGCACTGCGCATAACACGCGCACGACACTGGCAGTGGCATTGAATTACGGTTCGCAAGACGAACTGGTCCGCGCCGCACAAGCCGCTGCAGCAAGTGGCGAAATAACGGTCGAGACAATCGAGGCGCACCTCGACACGGCCGATATGCCGCCGTTAGACCTGCTGATCCGCACATCGGGCGAACAGCGCCTATCCAATTTCATGCTGTGGCAGGCGGCTTATGCCGAATTCTGGTTCACCGAAACGCTCTGGCCCGATTTTTCCAAGGACGAACTGGCGCGGGCTCTGAATGAATTCGCGGGGCGTGAACGCCGCTATGGTGGTCGATGAACGAGCAAGCAGCGCCGCCGCTTAAACCACGGTCAGATTTGGGTATTCGCACGCTTTCCGGCGTGATCATGATGAGTGTTGCCATCGCTGCCATCTGGCTGGGTGGATACGCCTTTATGGGCTTGGTCATACTGGTTGGTCTTGGCGTGTTCTGGGAGTTTTTGAAGCTCGTCTTGGGTTTTGCCCATGCTCCCGTTTCGCGGGCCATTTGGCTGATTGGCGGGGTAATTTACGTAGGCCTTGCCTGTTTTACCCTGATAATGTTCAGCGCGCCATTTTTTGGCATGACGCCGGCGATATTACTCATCGCGGGTGTGATTGGTACCGATGTCGGTGCATATTTCGCAGGGCGCACCATCGGCGGCCCAAAAATCGCGCCGAAGATCAGTCCCTCCAAAACATGGTCAGGCCTTTTCGGCGGGATGATCGGCGCAGGGCTATTGATGATTGCAATCCAGGCACTGATCTATTGGGGTCGCATAGACGCACGCGACCATAGCGACATTTATCTGGCATATGGCTGGCAACGACTTGCCTTGACCGGCGCAGCTCTTGCGTCGGTCGCGCAGGCCGGAGACTTTTTTGAAAGCTGGATGAAACGGCGCGCAGGTGTCAAGGATTCAGGACGACTCATTCCCGGGCATGGGGGGCTTTTCGACCGGACGGACGGATTGATTGCTGTCGCATTTGTTGCGGGCCTTATCATTTTTGCGCAAATGCTGGCTGGTAGGTGATAAATTGACGCGTTCGATTTCGATATTTGGCGCAACGGGTTCAGTCGGACTTTCGACACTCGATCTGGTTCGGCAGCATCGCGAAGCCTATCGTGTTGTAGCCTTAACCGCCAATGGCAATGCAGCCGCACTGGCCGAGCTTGCGCGGGAATTTGACGCTGACCTTGCAGTGGTGGCGGAAGACGAATCCTATCAGGCACTGAAAGCGGCATTGGCCGGAACGCGGACCGAGGTCGCGGCAGGGGCCGATGCATTGGTTGAGGCCGCCAAACGTGACGTTGACTGGACGATGGCCTCGATTGTCGGCTGCGCTGGCTTGCCCTCGACAATGGCGGCAATCAATCAGGGCAGGACTGTTGCGCTCGCCAACAAGGAGGCGCTGGTTTCGGCAGGCGATCTGATGATGGCGGCTGTCGAGCAATCGGGTGCAACATTGCTGCCGGTCGACAGCGAGCATAATGCGATATTCCAATGCCTGAATGGGGCGAAACTCGAACAAGTTCGCAAAATCACGCTTACCGCCAGTGGTGGGCCGTTTCGTGAGTTCTCCATCGAACAGATGCGCGCCGTCACGCCAGCCCAAGCGGTCGCGCACCCCAATTGGGATATGGGCGCAAAAATCAGCGTCGATTCCGCCACGATGATGAACAAGGGTCTTGAACTTATCGAGGCTCATCACCTGTTTCCGGTCGGCCTCGATCGGCTCGATATCCTCGTCCATCCGCAGTCGGTGATCCATTCTATGGTCGAATATGTCGATTGCTCCACGCTGGCGCAGATGGGTTCGCCGGATATGCGGATCCCGATTGCCAGCGCGCTGGCGTGGCCGGAACGTATCGCCACGAGCTGCAAGCCACTCGACCTTGCGACCATTGGTCAGCTTACCTTTGAGCAGCCAGACCCTGTTCGCTTCCCCGCGCTACGTCTTGCGCGTGCGGCGGTCAACGAAGGCGGCGCGAAGCCTGCAATTCTCAATGCAGCCAATGAAGTCGCGGTTGCGGCGTTCCTCAAAGGGCAAATCGGCTTCTTAGAAATCGCCGCGCTGGTGGAAACCACTTTGACCGGATATGTCCCCAATATGCCAGTTAATCTCGAAGATTTGTTCAGCATTGATGCAGCCGCGCGCAGCTACGCGTCGGCGCAAATACAAAAGGTCGCCCATGCCAATTGAATCACCGCATTTTCTTGTAACCATATCTGCGTTCCTGGCGCTTATCGGGACGCTCGTCGTGGTGCACGAGCTCGGCCATTATTTCGTCGGTCGCTGGTTTGGGGTGAAGGCGGAGAAATTCTCCATCGGCTTTGGCCCGCAAATCTGGGGCAGGGTGGATAAGCGCGGGACGTTGTGGCGGATCGGTGCGCTGCCCTTGGGCGGATTTGTGCAATTTGCCGGTGACATGAATCCGGCCAGCCAGGCCGATGAAGCATGGAAGGCGTTACCCGAAAAGGAACGCAACGAAACCTTTCAGTCAAAGACCTTGTGGCAACGGGCGTTGATTGTTTTTGCGGGGCCCGCGGTCAATTTCATCCTAGCGATCCTGATTGCGATGGGTTTCCTGCTGGCATTCGGAAAATCGGTGACGCCGCCTGTCATTGATGTTGTTCAGCCCAATAGCCCGGCCGCGGTTGCCGGATTGATCGAGGGTGATCGCATACTCACGTTCAACGGCCACAATATTGAGACGTTTGACGAAATGGCGAACGAGATCATCATGATCCCGGGTCAAACAGTCGTTATCGAAATTGAACGCGGCGGTGAGACGCTTGTCAAGGAAACGGCCGTCGCCAAGGTTGAGGAAGTAGATCGCTTCGGCAACAAATATGTTATCGGCCGGATCGGCGTTGGTGCCAACAAAGTCGAGGTCCGAGAGGTCGGCTTGCTGGAAGCGCCTTGGGCTGCCGTCGTTCAGACCGGCAATGTCCTTCGTCAGCAGATGATCGGGCTTGGCCAAATCATCTCCGGCCGTCGCCCTATCTCTGAGCTCGGCGGTCCGCTGAAAATCGCCAAGGTTTCGGGCGAGGCGATGAGCATGGGCATATTGACGTTTATCAGCCTTGCCGCGCTCATCTCGATTAACTTGGGGTTCATCAACCTGCTGCCAATTCCGATGCTCGATGGTGGACATCTATTGCTATACGCTGTGGAGGCGGTGCGGCGACGCCCGGCAACACCACAGGTTCAGGAATGGGCGTTTAGAGCCGGATTTGCAATGTTAGCGGGATTTATGATCATGGTTACATTTAACGATCTCGCATCCTTTGGCCTATTTGGCGGTGGATAGAACCGATTGCGCTCTTGATTGCCGACGCTGCTTGGGGCAGGGACGCAAAACTCTTTAGACGGCGAAAAGCCAAATCACCGGTGGGGGCCGGACATCAGATCGGATGACAATGAACACCAAATCCCTTGGCATATATTTGATGGGC
>JBGSPK010000073.1:0-4490 GCA_041738665.1 Sphingorhabdus sp.
CGATTCCGCTAAGCGAACTCGACGCGGCGACGAAAGTCGAGGCGGGCATATTAAGGCGGACGCTGAACTCGACCGTCGAAAGCAACCGTTTTGGTCAGCGCGCGATCAACTTCACGACCTATTCAAGCTGGCACCAGCAATTTGCCGGAATGGCGCAAAATTTGCCGTTCAAGACCAAGGCAGATTTCGAGAGCTACAATATGCGGCTCAAACAATATGCCCGCGTCAATGACGAGAATATCGAAGTCGCCAATGTGGCGATCAAAGGCAAATATACGCAGCCTTGCGAGACACTGACCGGCTTTGAGGGGACGGTGAGCGGGCTGATTACCGAGAACATCCGGAAATCACGCTTCATGGCACCCTATCACCAGCCGCGACCCGAGAGCATAAGCGAAGCTGACTTCTTTGCGCTGGCTGGTGAAGCCGGAGCAACAATCGCGACAATCATTCATCCGGCACTGCAAAAGCAGCTTGCCTGGTACACGGCCAGTTACAAGCCCGCCTGTGCCAAGGCGCCCGGCGTGTCGGCGCAACCCGGTGGTAACAAATATTACGCCTTCCGTGTGCGTGAAGAAACCACGACCGATCTCACCCCGGAACAGATTCACCAGATTGGCCTCAACGAGGTCGCCCGAATCCGCGCTGAAATGGTCGAAGTGGCGACCAAGGCGGGGTATCCGAGCCGGGAAGCCTTTATCCAGCACCTGCGCACCGACCCACAATATTATCCAAAAACGCCCGAGGAGTTGATGGAGAAAGTCGCCCGGGTGACCAAATCCATCGATGGCAAAATGCCCGCTTTGTTTGGCCGCCTGCCGCGTCTGCCTTATGGTATCAAGGAAATCCCAGCCGAAACCGCCGAGGGTACGACCACTGCTTATTATAATCCCGGTTCGCCGGAGATCGGCCTGTCAGGCACCTATTTTGTCAACACGTCAAAACTGAACCAGCGACCGTTCTGGGAAATTCCGGCTTTATCCGTGCACGAGGCAGTCCCCGGACACCATCACCAGATTGCGTTGCAGCAGGAATTACCGCTGTCCGACTTCCGCAAATATGGCGTGTTCTTTACCGCCTTTACCGAGGGCTGGGGGCTATATTCAGAGCGGCTCGGGATTGAGATGGGCCTTTACGACACGTCCGCCAAAGACATGGGGCGGCTGTCCTACGAAATGTGGCGCGCTTGCCGTCTGGTGGTCGATACGGGCATCCATTCGAAGGGTTGGAGCAAGCAGCAGGCTATCGACTTCATGACCGACAATAGCGCATTGTCCGCCGCCAACATCGAGGCGGAGGTCAATCGCTATATCAGCTGGCCAGCGCAGGCGCTCGCCTATAAGTTGGGCGAACTGAAAATCCGCGAATTGCGCAGCATCGCAACCAAGGAACTAGGTGCCAAATTCAATCTTGCGGCGTTTCACGATGCCGTTCTCGGCCAAGGCGCAGTCCCGCTGGATGTACTCGAAAGCCAAATCAACGATTGGATAGCGATGGAAAGAGCGAAGCTATGACCCGTTATTTGGGCTCGGGCAGTGGCTCTGCATCCGGGCCACTCTTTTCGGCGGCCTCTTTTGCTTCAAGCTCAGCTTGAAGCTTGGCCTCACGCTCTGCACGACCTTTTTCGAATTCGGTGACACGCGCTTCAACCTCGGCAGCCTCTGCATCAATACCAGCCATGCGTTTCGCGCGCTCGGCTGCGATCAGACGACCGAAGGTGATTCCAGGATCCTGCGCCTTTTCAGCATAAGCCTTGTTAATCTCAGCAAGGCCACACCCAGTGAACCCGCCTGCTCCCGATGGCGAGCAGCTCATCGTGCCGCTGGCAGCAACATATTCATATGACTTGATCCGTTCGGACATCGCCTGGTTACGCGGGTCATTTGGATCATTGCGTAGTGATGAGGGAATCCGGTAGCGATCGGCTTCACCCATTCGAGCGCACACGACAATTTCATCAACATTGCTTTCGGGACATTTGTCATCGCCGTAAATGATGAGCTGGTTAATCTTCTCATCGCCCGGCTGCATTGCAGGAGCGTCTTGCGCCTGAAGCTGGGCTGACAACATCATCGCTAACGCGGTCATCGATATTTTGGTCATTGCACGCACGGCGGTCATCTCCAGTTTTTCAGATAGCTGATTGGACGTTCAACGCTGAACGAGCGATGAAGTCAAATTCGTTTCGACACGGCGATAGCAGTGCGGCACCCAAAACGGACTACTGCGCTGAGCAGCGGATAGGCGGGCGCGCGCTCGGCGCCCTCAGCCAGCGCGGTTGCCTTATGCTCCAGCTCATCAGCCTGAAAATCGGCTACCATCGCGGACAGCTCCGGTTCGCTATCGCCAAGCTCGGCAAGCTGTTCAGAATAATGGCGGTCGATTTCGGTTTCGACGGCAACGGTACAGGCCATCGCAGCTTCCGGCCCAATGGCGGCGGTGACGGCACCCAGCGCAAAACCCGCTATATCCCAGATAGGATGCAACGCGGTTGGACGGACACCACGTTCAGCCATCAACTTGTCGAAGGCCGCCAGATGCCGATCTTCCTGCTCAGCCATATGCGCAATACTGCGCGCCGCAGGCGTGCGGTCACCCATCACCGCGAGCTGTCCTGCGTAAATGCGTTTTGCGCCATATTCACCAGCCTGATTCACACGAATCATGCTGGCAATTGCCTTGGAACGCTGCGTTGCGGTTTTCAGATTTTCTTGGTGCGCCATATAGACGTTAAGATGACCACTGCGCCGCCCAACGACAAGAGGAAATTGTAACCAGCAAGCGAAATGCCGAATAATGACCAAGGTGCGACATCACAGCGGGTGAGTGGGGCGTTCATGATTGACTTCAGAAGATCGTCGCCGGTTCCGGAAACCGAGCTGGTGCATGCCGTCAAGCCCTCCCACCAGCCATATTCAACCCCGGCGTGATATCCGGCGATGATGCCACTCGTTCCGATGGCCAAAGCCGCGAGCGCGACCAACGTTTTGCGATATTCAGGATTGCCAACGGCAAACGTAACTGACGCAATCGCAAAGGCGGCAAAATGCGGATAGCGTTGCCACCAGCACATCTCACACGGGAATAACCCGCCGATATATTGCGAGCCATATGCGCCAAGCAGGAGGGCGGCGGGCAGCAAAAATGCCAGCCAGTGGGCGATACCGAATTTGGCCGTCATTATTTAATTCTGCGCCTTCGCCTTTACCGGAACTTTCACCGTCGATTTGTCCGCAAGCTTCATCGTTTTGGAACCTAGTCGGGTCAAAGTTTCCATCGCATAATTGAGCTGGAAATCTTCTATGCCCTTGGCCTTCAACTGCTCAGCAGTCATCGCAAAACGCGGATCGTCGGCAATATCCTCCTCGAGCTCCTTAGCATCATCCTGAATTTCGTTCACCAGATGACGGCGCAGGTCGGTTTCGCGAATAGCGACGCGCTTTTTGTAATCAGGGTCGGACAGCTGTGGCACTTGGATATCGGGCTTGATGCCGCCTTCCTGCACCGAACGACCCGACGGCAAATGATACCGCGCAACAGTCAGCCGCAGGCCGGTATCACGGGTGAGCGGCAGAACATTCTGCACCGACCCCTTGCCGAAACTGCGCTCGCCCATGACCAGACCGCGGTGATGATCCTGTAGCGCGCCTGCAACAATTTCGGAGGCGGATGCGGAACCCGCATCGACCAGCACGATGATAGGTGCGCCATCGGTCACATCACCCGGAATTGCGCGTTCGGCCCACCAGCGCTCGATATCGCGCTTGTCACGACCGCGTTCGGAAACGATTTCGCCGCTGGCAAGAAATGCATCGGATACGGCAACGGCCTCATCCAATATGCCGCCGGGATTGGAGCGCAAGTCGACGATATATCCTAAAGGCTTGGCGCCGAGCGATTTTTTGATGCCCGACACTGCGGCAACCACATCGGCTCCGGTTTCTTCGGAAAAGCCGGAAATTGTTATCACGCCGATCCGGTCCTTGACCTCCCACGACACCGGCTTCAGGTCGATAATCGCCCGCGTAATCGAAACATCGAACGGTGCATCGCGCCCAGGACGAACGATCGTCAGTTTAATCGACGTGCCAGGGACACCGCGCATCGCTTCGACGGCTTCATCAAGTGTGCCGCCAAAAATCAGCTTGCCATCAAGATGCGTGATATAGTCGCCCGATTTGATCCCGGCCTTATCGGCTGGGGTATCTTTCGTCGGCGCGATGACTTTCACGGCTTCATCTTCAAGCGTTACCGAAAGACCAAGGCCACCATATTCGCCATCGATTTGCGTCTGGAGCGTGCTGAAATCGGATTTATCGAGATAGCCGCTATGCGGATCGAGACTGGCGAGCATGCCCTGAATGGCGCCCTCCATCAGCTGCTTGTCATCAACCTTGTCGACGTAGCTCGACTTGACCTTCTTGTAGACCGCCAGAAATTGCTCAAGCTCGCGAATCTGGTCGGCCTGTGCCTGCGCAGCCGACTTTTGC
>JBGSPK010000095.1:0-1909 GCA_041738665.1 Sphingorhabdus sp.
CACAGGATGCCGAACGGCGCTGGCCGATTTTGCCGGTGGTTCCGACAACAGCTTTGCCGACATCAAAAAAACCATCACCAACGTCCTTGGGCTATGGCTCAACCCACTGGTCGATGCGGCAACGTCCGCGAGCGATTTTGATCTGCGCGATCTGCGTAAGCGTCACATTTCAATCTACCTCGGCGTATCGCCCGATGAACTCGACCGGATCGCGCCGCTCTACAATCTTCTGTTCCAGCAACTGATTGATCTGAATGTGCGGGAATTGCCGGGTGACACGACCCCGGTGCCGGTGCTGGTCATCCTCGACGAATTTGCCCGGCTTGGCCGGGCATCGGTGATCGCCAGCGCCTTTTCCTATGTCGCGGGCTACGGCATCCGCTTGCTACCCGTGATCCAGTCCCGCTCGCAATTGCGTGGTGTTTACGGCGAGCATGTCGCCGATGAAATCGTTGCTAACTGTGGTGTTGAAGTCGCCTTCACTCCCAAAGAATTGCGGGTGGCAAACGAACTGTCCGAAAGGCTGGGCTATATCGGGCAAGCCAGCGTCACCAAGTCGCTCACGATCAATGGCTGGCTTGCTAACCGGTCAAAATCAATTTCGGAACAGCGCCGCGCGCTGATGCTCCCACAAGAGCTGATGCAGTTTCCGCCGGATAAGCTGATTCTGCTGCGCGGCGGCATCCCGCCCATCATCGGCAGCAAGATTTTCTATTTCCAGAGCCGCTTCTTCGGGAAGCGGGTGTTACCTCCACCCTTAGTGCCGCCTGCCGAAATGCAAACTCGCATTGCCATCACGCCCGCACCGTTCCGCGACATGACCGACGAAGAGGCAGAGGGAAATCCCGCACATCCGTTCAAGCCAGACGACATCCGCACCGAAGACTATCCCAGCTTCAATGCCGACATGGTGACGCTGGATCACGATGGCAAAATAACCGGCGTCATTGAGGAGGGCGATGAACATGGCTGACAAACTCGAAGGAGACGCAACGGATGGACAAAGCCGCACGGCGAAGCCCAAGCAGGCCGCCCCCGAGTCCACCCGCGCAAAGCCCAAGCGAAAAGCCGAACCTCCAACGATCACCGACGATCTCACCGGCAAATTTCTGCGCGTCGGTAACAAACTCTACCGCACATCGGACGACAAGACGCCAATTGTGCGGATCGAGCCAGACCGGCTGAAGACCAGCAACATCGACGCCCTTCCAGACATCATCAGGATCGCAAAGGCCAATGGCTGGACGTCGATCAGGATCAACGGCGGTGACAAGTTCAGGAAGGCTGCTTTCCTCGCTGCTGCCGCGCAAGGGTTGGGAGTCGAAAATTATTCCCCGTCAAAGGTTGTCCAAGCCGAGGCCGACCGTCTCCGCGCGCGGCTCGCCCAACGGGAAGAGCGCCGCGATAAGAAAAAGTCTGACACCACGAAACCGCAAACTGATGATGATTTGACCAAGCTCAAAGCCCTGTCCGAGCGGTTCCTAAACCAGTCCCACGCCGAGAACGCCCGCGACCCCGAACTGCGCCGCGCGCAAAGTCTGGTCGCGCAAACGATCTCGATTGCCCGCGCGAAATATCCTGACGATCCGCTCAAGGCATCCAAGGACGTTGAGGCCCGACGCCAAGAGGTTGCGATCCGCATCGCCAGTGGTGACACGATCGCCGTCATCCAGGTGCGAAACCAGCAAGCCCAGCGGGTTCGTGAGGTCACGCAAGAACAGGTTTTACAACGCGATGGTCGTTCACGTTAGCTCGCAAGGACGGTAAGAATGTTGGGGAGAGCGGACCGGCAGCTTTCAGGAAGCTAGGCCGCGTAAGCAGACGTTGAGCCGATCGGGCCAGTCGGTAGCTTCCCGCCCAACATCGGCCATTCTATACCTTGACTTAGCAGCCCAAGAGCGAACGCCGC
>JBGSPK010000098.1:0-2840 GCA_041738665.1 Sphingorhabdus sp.
CACGCGCTCATCCTTGGACGCGCAATTACCGGCATTGCGGCGTTCTAGACAAAAAATGGGCCGCTCTGCTTTGCAGCGAGCGGCCCAGTTATAGGCTGTTAAGCCTGCTAGGGAGGAAAGCGTATCTCATAAAAGACACACCAGCTTTTCTAACCGAAAAATGGTAAATATCTGCTTAACGCTGCGCCCGAATATTTTTAACGGCTCGTCAATGCGTCAGCATGTACCGGTTTTGCGACCTTCAACAGAAAACGAGAATGGCGAATTGTTGCGAATACCCTGCGATTGAATATGGATCAGCCTGTTTGACTCCTTGCGGATCGTCGTTAGCCCCTGCCCTTGGCCCTTGCAGCTATAGCTTACCGTAATAGCGTTCGGAGTTGATCGGACCACATAGCGTTCGCACAGCGTGCCGCCATGCTGGATTTGCACCAGTTTTGCCGGATCCCCGAGGCAAATAGGCGTTGCCGTAGCGGCCGAGGCACCAACCCCCACCGGACGCAATTGCCACATGCCGCGATCGAGCGATTCAAGCAATGACAGGTCGCCACCTTGCACAAATGCAAACGCGCCACTGCCCGCAGACACCGCAAGAAGGCCAGCTATGGCGAGATGGGAGAATTTCAATTTCATAAGCTTCTGTACCGTAACCTTGCTCAGTTTCAGCGAAGCGACCTTTTTTTGTTATCGTAGCTGTAGCATCAAATATTGCAATAAGTACGATAGAATGTGGCATATGAACGATGAATGACCAACAATTTGCGACAAACACCCGAAGTTAGTTATTGAAGCTCACCAAGCTTAACGGAAAGCGGCGAGAGCAAAATTCGCAGTCAACGAAAATCTCGCCTGTCTCATCAGCCATGTCGGCGCGGTCTTCGGCAGGAAATTTGGCAATTACATCACGAATATGCGCCAGATCGCACCGACAACCTTTGGTCAGTTGCGCACCGGTTTCCACCAAAACCTGTTCTTCTTCATGAAACAACCGCCACACAATTTCCTCAAGCGGCAGAGACAGGTCAGTGAGTTCATCGGTCGAAATGGTTGAACCCAGAGCGACCACATGCTCCCATTCAGGATGATCGAGCCGGACGTGGAGACGTTCGCGACCTTCTTCGCCTTCGGGCAAATGCTGGACGAGAAAACCGCTGGCGACACACCGGCCGTCTACATGATCGACAGCCACACGAATGAGCGTCGGAATTTGCTCGGACTGGACGAAATAATGTTCTGCCGCGTCAGCAAGCGAAGATCCTTCGAGCGGAACAATGCCCTGATAACGTCCGCCCCCTTCGCCAACCGGCAGCGCACGGTCGAACGTGATGGCCAGATAGCCAGTGCCAAACAGGCCAAAGAGGGTAGAATCAGGCGGTAGCGCGGCCACTGTCGCTGCATCGAACTGCGCATAGCCGCGCAACGCGCCATCCTTGTAATCGCACGCCAGCAAACGGATCGCGCCTTTGGTGGTCTGCGCCTGCAACGTCAGCTGACCATCCGCCTGCTTTAGCGATGCTCCGAGCAATGCCGTCAGCACCAGCGCTTCAGCGAGGGTCTTTTCGATCAATGGCGGATAGGCATGCGCCGATAATATGTCAGATAACACGCCATCCAGCCGCACCAGACGCCCCCGCGCATGACGGTCCGGCAATGAGAAGCGTAGCGGTTGGTCGCCAAATGTTTCGGGTTGCGACGCCATTACAGGAGACCGAAGCACCATAAAAGGATGGACTTTTGCGCATGCAGGCGGTTCTCCGCCTCATCCCATATCAATGATTGCGGGCCGTCTATTACGCCGTCTGTCACTTCCTCCCCACGATGCGCGGGTAGACAATGGAGGAATTTGGCATCGGCCTTAGCGCCCGCCATGAGGCGTTCATTGACCTGATAAGGCATCATTGCCGCAATCTTGTTGTGCGCATGCTCCTGCCCCATCGACACCCATGTGTCAGTGACGACGATATCCGCGCCGGCAACCGATTCAACGGCATCACGCGTCAGGGTTACATTCGCCCCAGATGCATTGGCAGCATCGATGAAGCTGCTGTCGCTTTCATACCCCTGCGGCACCGCGATGCGGACGTTGAATTTGAACAGCCCTGCCGCTTCGACAATCGAGTTCAGCACATTATTGCCATCGCCCAGCCAAGCGACTTCGAGCCCGGGCAAGGGCTTTCCTTGCTCGACGATTGTCAACAGGTCGGCAACGATCTGGCACGGATGCGACAGGTCGGTGAGGCCGTTGATTACCGGCACGCTGGAATGTGCGGCGAGTTCCTCAACCTTTGCGTGATCATCGGTGCGAATGAGTATCGCATCAACATATCGCGACAGGACGCGCGCTGTGTCGGCCACGCTCTCGCCGCGACCGAGCTGCATCTGCCCTGCGGCCATGAACATGCTATCGCCGCCCAATTGCTTCATCGCCATTTCGAACGACGTGCGGGTGCGGGTCGAGTTTTTCTCGAAGATCATGCCGAGCGTATGACCGGCTAGCGGCGCGTCTGCGTCCGCCTTGCCCTTTGGCCACGCGCTTCCGTCAGCATTGGCGCGCGCCGCCTTTCGGTCCATCGCGTCGGCCAGCATTGCCGCAATCGCGTCCCCGCCCGCATCGGACAGGTTCAGGAAATGCCGTGTCATGCCGCCTGCGGTATCTGGTAACTCGCCGCGCCTGCCGACAGTTTTTCCATAAATGTCGCGATATGGCCGTCGTCGATATTGAGCGGTGGCAAAACGCGGAATGTATTGTCGCCTGCCGCCACGGTCAGCAGCCCGTGATTGTCGCGCAAATGAGCGACAAATGCGCGTGCTTCATGCGTCATCATCACGCCAAGCATCAG
>JBGSPK010000114.1:0-2958 GCA_041738665.1 Sphingorhabdus sp.
CAATACCGTCTTATCGCTGGGCTAGGATTAAATCTCCGGGTGCCCGTCCTCAACGGTCCAAGTCTGTCCCTTGGTAAGGAGCTTGCCAAGGTCAGCGACCTTGCCTTCGCTCACTGCCCTGTTCTGCTCGACCACCGCGTCGTTGAACGTAGGCCGCGGGTCATCGTAGAGCACGCCCAAGGCCATCGGGAATTCGCCAAAGCGCATTTCGACCAGCATATGGGCGATCGACCGGTTGATGACATTATGAACGATGACGCCAGCCGCCTGCCAGTCGCCGTCAATCACGTCGACGACGGTCAATTCCAGCGCGTCCGCACACATCGCGATGCCTTTCGTGCCTTTTGCGAACAGCATCGGCTCACCATTTTGCAGCCAGAGTTGATGGTCCTCGGCGCCTTTTGGAATCGCAAACTCCTCGAAGACGTCCTTATTGTAGACGATACAGTTCTGAAAAATCTCGATAAATGCTGCGCCGCGATGCGCATGTGCTGCCTTTAACACTTCGGGTAGGTTCTTCGACACGTCGAACCCGCGCGCGACGAACCGCGCACCTGAACCCAATGCAAAGGCGCAAGGTTGGGCTGGCCGGTCGACCGAGCCATAAGGCGTCGACGGGCTCGTCGTCCCCACCCGCGAAGTCGGCGAATATTGCCCCTTGGTCAGCCCATAAATCTCGTTGTTGAACAGCATGATCTGACAATCGAGATTGCGGCGCAGCAAGTGCATCGTGTGGTTGCCGCCAATCGACAGCGCATCGCCGTCGCCGGTAATGATCCAGACATCTAGATCTGGATTGGCGAGCTTAACCCCCGTCGCCACCGCCGGCGCGCGACCGTGGATCGTATGGAACCCGTAGGTCTCCATATAATAAGGAAAACGCGATGAGCAGCCGATGCCGCTGATGAACACGGTGTTTTCAGGTGTTCCGCCGATTTCAGGCATCGTGCGCTGCACCGCCTTCAAGATTGCGTAATCACCGCAGCCCGGGCACCAGCGGACCTCTTGATCGGTTTCCCAATCCTTTGGCGTGGTCGCTTTGATGGGGGTCATGTCGTTCATGCTAAGGCCTCCTGTATGGCGGCTTCGATTTCGGCGATTGTAAAAGGTTGGCCGGATACCTTGTTAATCGGCTTCGCGTCGACGAGGAACTGGTCGCGTAAGATCGTCTTCAACTGACCCGTGTTCATTTCTGGCACGATGATTTTATCAAAACCCTTAAGCAACTCACCCATATTCTTCGGCATTGGCCAGATATGGCGTATGTGGACATGTGCGACGTCGACGCCCTCGGCGCGTTTCCGGCGGACGGCCTGACGGATTGGGCCATAGGTCGAACCCCAACCAACAACCGCGAGTTTCGCACCTGAGCCACCTTGCTCGACAAGCTGATCGGGGATGCTATCGGCAACATTGTTGACCTTGGCCGAGCGGATGTCAGTCATCGCCTGGTGGTTGGCAGGGCTGTAATTGATATGGCCGGTGTCGACTTCCTTTTCGATCCCGCCGATACGGTGCAGCAAGCCGGGCGTGCCGGGCTTGACCCACGGACGCTTCAATTTGTGGTCGCGCGAATAAGGCTTAAACCCGCCCTCTGGTACGCTTTCGAGGAACTCCACCGGGAACGGTTTATATTCCGTCAGATCAGGCACTTTCCAAGGCTCGGCGGCGTTGGCGATATACCCGTCGGTCAGCAACATGACTGGCGTCATATATTCCACCGCAATCCGCACTGCTTCGATGGCGCAATCGAACGCATCGACCGGCGAGCGTACCGCGATAACAGGCATCGGTGCATCGCCGTTGCGGCCATAAACCGCCTGATACAGGTCAGACTGCTCGGTCTTGGTTGGCAGCCCGGTGGAAGGACCACCGCGCTGGCTGTTGACAATAATCAGCGGCAACTCGGTCATGATCGCAAGGCCCATCGCCTCGCCTTTCAGCGCAATGCCGGGGCCCGACGAGCTGGTAACGCCCAATTGCCCTGCATAGCTTGCGCCAATCGCCGAACAGATCGCAGCAATTTCGTCCTCGGCTTGGAATGTGGTGATGCCATATTCTTTCAGGCGGCTCAGATGATGCAAAATCGCCGAAGCAGGCGTTATCGGATAGCCGCCGAAGAACATCTTCAGACCCGCAAGTTGTGCACCCGCGACCAGACCATAGGAAATCGACTCGGCGCCCGTCACCGTGCGATAGACCCCCGCCTCAACCGGCGCGGCATCGACATGATATTGCTTTAACGGCCCGGAAAGCTCCGCCGTTTCGCCATAGGCATGGCCCGCATTCAGCGCCGCAATATTGGCATCGGCCAGAACCTGATTTTTCGCAAACTTGGCATTGAGCCAGTCAATAATCGGCTGACGGTCGCGATCAAACATCCAAAGCGCAAGGCCAAGCGTCCACATATTCTTGCAGCGCAGCGCATCCTTGTTGCCCATGCCGAACGGCTTTACCGCTTCGAGCGTCAGCGCGCTGATATCAAACGCCAGCACCTGCCATTTGGCGAGACTGCCGTCTTCAAACGGGTTGGATGCGTATTTGGCTTTGTCCAGATTGCGCTGGTTGAACTCGCCGGTATCGGCAATGATCAACCCTCCCTCGCGCAGGGCATCGACATTGGTCTTGAGCGCCGCAGGGTTCATGGCCACCAGCACGTCAGGCTGGTCGCCCGCAGTGTCGATGTCCGAAGATCCGAAATTGATCTGGAATGCAGAAACGCCGAACAGCGTACCTATCGGTGCACGGATTTCTGCGGGAAAGTCGGGGAATGTCGCAAAGTCATTTCCCGCGAGCGCCGATGACAAGGTAAATTGCCCACCGGTCAACTGCATCCCGTCGCCGCTGTCGCCGGCAAAGCGGATTACAACCGCGTCGCTATGCACCGGCGTGTGGTCGCCTGTGTGATCTTCCTTGAATGCCGTAGCCATCGTTCCAGCCCGTCTTAAATTGCAACTT
>JBGSPK010000116.1:0-2958 GCA_041738665.1 Sphingorhabdus sp.
CAATACCGTCTTATCGCTGGGCTAGGATTAAATCTCCGGGTGCCCGTCCTCAACGGTCCAAGTCTGTCCCTTGGTAAGGAGCTTGCCAAGGTCAGCGACCTTGCCTTCGCTCACTGCCCTGTTCTGCTCGACCACCGCGTCATTGAACGTCGGCCGCGGGTCATCGTAGAGCACGCCCAAGGCCATCGGGAATTCGCCAAAGCGCATTTCGACCAGCATATGCGCCACCGACCGGTTGGTGACGTCGTGAACAATGACGCCTGCCGTTTTCCAGTCGCCTTCGACGACATCGACGACTTTCAGGTTCAATGTTTCGACATCAAGCGCAATGCCCTTGGTGCCTTTGGAGAACAACATCGGCTCACCATTTTGCAGCCAGAGCTGATGGTCCTCGGCGCCCTTGGGTATCGCGAATTCCTCGAACACGTCCTTGTTGTAGACGATACAGTTTTGGAAAATCTCGATAAATGCTGCGCCGCGATGCGCATGTGCTGCCTTCAATACTTCGGGCAGGTTCTTCGACACGTCGAACCCGCGTGCCACAAACCGCGCACCCGAACCCAATGCAAAGGCGCAAGGCGTCGCTGGCCGGTCGACCGAACCATAAGGCGTCGATGGGCTATGCGTTCCCACGCGGCTGGTCGGCGAATATTGCCCCTTGGTCAGGCCATAAATCTCGTTGTTGAACAGCATGATCTGGCAATCAAGATTGCGACGGAGCAAATGCATCGTGTGATTGCCGCCAATCGACAGCGCATCGCCGTCGCCAGTAATAATCCACACATCAAGATCTGGATTGGCGAGCTTAACCCCCGTCGCCACCGCAGGGGCGCGGCCGTGAATGGTATGAAAACCGTAAGTCTCCATATAATAAGGAAAGCGCGAAGAGCAGCCGATGCCGCTGATGAACACGGTATTTTCAGGCGTCCCGCCGATTTCAGGCATCGTGCGCTGTACGGCTTTCAATATCGCATAGTCACCGCAACCGGGGCACCAACGGACCTCTTGATCGGTTTCCCAATCCTTGGGCGTGGTCGCTTTGATGGGGGTCATGTCGTTCATGCTAAGGCCTCCTGTATGGCGGCTTCGATTTCGGCGATTGTAAACGGTTGGCCCGAAACCTTGTTGATAGGTTTCGCATCGACGAGGAACTGGTCGCGTAAGATCGTCTTCAACTGCCCCGTGTTCATTTCCGGCACGATGATTTTGTCAAAGCCCTTCAGCAACTCACCCATATTCTTCGGCATCGGCCAGATATGGCGGATGTGGACATGTGCGACGTCGACGCCCTGTGCGCGTTGGCGACGGACAGCCTGACGGATCGGGCCATAGGTCGAGCCCCAGCCGACAACCGCGAGTTTCGCACCTGAGCCACCTTGTTCAACAAGCTGATCGGGAATGCTGTCGGCGACATTGTTGACCTTGGCCGAACGGATGTCAGTCATCTCCTGATGGTTGGCGGGTGAATAATTGATATGGCCGGTGTCGACCTCTTTCTCGATCCCGCCGATGCGGTGGAGCAAGCCGGGCGTGCCGGGCTTGACCCAAGGACGCTTCAACTTGTGGTCGCGCGAATAGGGCTTAAACCCGCCCTCTGGTACGCTTTCGAGGAACTCCACCGGGAACGGGGTATATTCCGATAAATCAGGCACCTTCCAAGGCTCTGCAGCATTGGCGATATACCCATCGGTCAGCAACATGACTGGCGTCATATATTCCACCGCAATCCGCACCGCTTCAATCGCGCAATCGAACGCATCGACCGGCGAGCGCACCGCGATAACGGGCATCGGCGCATCGCCATTGCGGCCATAAACGGCCTGATACAGGTCAGACTGCTCGGTCTTGGTTGGCAGCCCGGTCGAAGGACCGCCGCGCTGGCTGTTGACAATAATCAGCGGCAGCTCGGTCATGATCGCAAGGCCCATCGCCTCGCCTTTGAGCGCGATGCCCGGGCCCGATGAGCTGGTAACGCCCAGTTGCCCTGCATAGCTTGCGCCAATTGCCGAACAGATCGCGGCGATTTCGTCCTCGGCCTGAAATGTGGTGATGCCATATTCTTTCAGGCGGCTCAGATGATGCAAAATCGCCGAAGCAGGCGTGATCGGGTAACCGCCGAAGAACATCTTGAGACCCGCAAGTTGTGCACCCGCGACGAGACCATAGGAAATCGACTCGGCGCCCGTCACCGTGCGATAGACCCCCGCCTCGACCGGCGCAGCATCGACATGATATTGCTTGAGCGGCCCGGAAAGCTCAGCGGTCTCGCCATAGGCATGGCCCGCATTCAGCGCCGCAATATTGGCGTCGGCCAAAACCTGATTTTTCGCAAATTTGGCATTGAGCCAGTCAATAATCGGCTGCCGGTCACGATCAAACATCCAGAGCGCAAGGCCAAGCGTCCACATATTCTTGCAGCGCAGCGCATCCTTGTTGCCCATGCCGAACGGCTTCACAGCCTCCAGCGTCAGCGCGCTAATATCAAACGCCAGCACCTGCCATTTGGCGAGGCTACCGTCCTCGAATGGGTTTGCGCTGTACTTCGCCTTGTCCAGATTACGCTGGTTGAACTCGCCAGTGTCGGCAATGATAAGTCCACCTTCGCGCAACGCATCAACGTTGGTTTTGAGCGCCGCTGGGTTCATCGCCACCAGCACGTCGGGCTGATCGCCCGCAGTGTCGATGTCCGATGATCCGAAATTGATCTGGAATGCAGAAACGCCAAACAATGTCCCTATCGGCGCGCGGATTTCTGCGGGAAAGTCGGGGAATGTCGCAAAGTCATTTCCCGCTAGCGCCGAGGACAAGGTAAATTGTCCACCGGTCAACTGCATCCCGTCGCCGCTGTCGCCGGCAAAGCGGATTACAACCGCGTCGCTATGCACCGGCGTGTGGTCGCCTGTGTGATCTTCCTTGAATGCCGTAGCCATCGTTCCAGCCCGTCTTAAATTGCAACTT
>JBGSPK010000195.1:0-8328 GCA_041738665.1 Sphingorhabdus sp.
GTGACGACGACGGTCATGTCCGCGCCTTCGGAAGTTTAGCATCGGGCGCTCTGCAATATACCGGACTTGGTGGTAAGGGAGGTGCTTCGGCAATCAGGTGCCATTTGTTTGCATTTGGTATGATGTCGAAATGCTGGGTACCGCCATCACCGCTGATGTCACCGGCAGTAATCGGCGCGGAGAGCAATGTTTCAAGACGTTCCGGCGACACTGAAACCGGATCGGCCGTCGGCGCTCCGGATATGTCAAAATGTTGAAAGAAATATTCGCCGTGACCGCCGGTCATCACAACGTCGACTGCTTTTCGTTCTGTCAGAGTTTCTGCCGCCATTGCTGCGACAAGTTGAAGGCAGCCATAGCCTGCCACCTCTGCTTGCCATGCCAGGCCCAGCGCGCGTGCCGCGGCCACACCAACCCGGATACCCGTAAAACTGCCTGGGCCGACATTGACCATGATGCTTTGTGCACGACCCCGCTCGGGAAGTTCGGCGATGAACGGAAGCAATCGCTCGGCATGGCCCCGCCCGATGACTTCATATTGCGACGCAATCAGGACGGCGCTGTCAAACAAGGCAACGGAGCAGGCCTTTGTGGCCGTATCGATAACTAGCGTACGCACCAGAACGCCGCTAGCGGATTAGACGACGGTGTTAAAGCGGCCAAATTCCGGGCGCGGGCTGCGTTCGAAGATGCTGGCCGGATCGCCATAACCCAGAGTCGAAATGAAGTTCGACTTTATTTTGGTTCCGGCAAAAAATGCTTCGTCGACTGCGGCGTTATTGAATCCGGACATCGGCCCGGTATCCAGACCCAATGCGCGCGCCGCCAAGATGAAATAAGCGCCTTGCAGGCTGCTGTTGCGGAATGCAGTTTTCTCGATAAGCTCGTCATTGCCGACAAACCAGCTGCGTGCATCTGTATGCGGAAACAGCTCAGGCAATTGTTCGTAAAATTCGAGGTCCATGCCAATAATCGCGGTCACCGGAGCTTTCAGGATTTTCTCGCCATTCGCTGGCATCGACATCGCAGCAAGTTTTTCCTTCGCTTCGCTGCTGGTGCACCAGATTATCCGGGCAGGCAGGCAATTGGCAGAGGTTGGCCCGAACTTCATCAGTTCCCAAATGTCATTAAGCTGCGCATCAGTGACGGGCTTATCCAGATAAGCATTATAGGTACGCGCTTCACGGAAAAGCTGATTCAGGGCAACGTCGTTAAGTGGCGCATTCATTGGGTGCGTGGCTTTCTATGGGTAAGGAAATCAGGCGGCGCGGACTTCGGTCACTTCAGGCACATAATGCTTCAAAAGCTGTTCGATGCCATTTTTCAACGTGGCTGACGATGACGGGCAGCCAGAGCAGGCTCCCTGCATTTGCAGGAACACAACGCCCTTCTGGAAGCCGCGATAGATGATGTCGCCGCCGTCATTTGCGACCGCTGGACGAACGCGCGTTTCAATCAGTTCCTTGATCTGGTCGACGATATCGGCATCTTCGGGGTCATCGAGCGGATAATCCGCGTTGGCTGAAGGCACGGAAAATCCAGCGGCTGGCGCGTGGAACAGCGGCATGTTGGCGCTGAAATGGTCGAGCAATATGCCAAGCACATCGGGCTTGAGCGATGCCCATTCGGTGCCGGGTGCGGCGGTGACCGAAATGAACGAGTGGCCGAAAAAGACGCCGGTCACATCGCCAAGGTTGAACAAAGCTTCAGCTAATGGCGATGCGGCGGCTTCTTCCGGATCGGCAAAATCGCGCGTTCCGCTTTCCATGACGACGCGGCCAGGAATAAATTTTATGGTCGCCGGGTTGGGTGTCAATTCGGTTTCTATAAGCATGATGTGCATGTGGTGCGGTCGCGGGCAAAGTGCAAGGCAGAATGTCTTGACAGCGGGCAAGCTGGCGTTGAGCAGTGGCGCCAGATAGGAGATGGAATATGGCAAACCAGACAGGCAGGACAGCATGGATAACGGGCGCGTCATCCGGGATCGGCGCAGCGCTGGCCAAGGCGTTCGTCGGGAGCGGTGGTGCGGCGATATTGTCAGGCCGCAATGTTGCTGAACTGGAACGCGTGGCGGAGGACAGCGGTGCGCCTGATCGCTGCCTGATCTTGCCATTCGACACATTGGACTATTCCAGACTGCCGGACATGGTCAAAGAAGCGATTGCCTTTCGCGGTCATGTCGACGTCTTGGTCAACAACGCGGGCATTTCGCAGCGGTCACTGGCTGTCGACACGGATTTCTCGGTCTACGAGAAGATTGTCGATGTCGACCTGCTTGCGCCGATTGCATTGACGCAAAAGCTATTGCCCCATTTGCTTGCGCGTGGCTCGGGCCAGCTGGTCATGATTTCGAGTGTCGCCGGAAAGGCGGGGATACCTATGCGCACCGCTTATTGCGCGGCAAAGCATGGGTTGGTTGGTTATGCAGATGCATTGCGCAGCGAAGTGGCGGGGCAGGGCGTGAAGGTGCTTGTGGTTGCGCCGGGCTCGGTGCGGACCAATGTGTCGCGCAACGCGTTGAATGCCGACGGGTCGGTTCGCGGTGTGAGCGATGCCGCAATCGACAATGGCATTGATCCTGACAATGTCGCCCAAATTATCTGGGATGCGGTGGCCGAGGGAAAACGCGAAATCGTGATTGCAGAAGGGATGGAAGCAAATATCCCTGTGTTACGCGCGCAGGATCCCGAAAAGCTGTTTGATATGGTCGAGGCCATGGTCGCCAGTGGATATGCGCAGAAAATGGCTGCGCAATAGATCACACCCGACTGGCTCTCAAGGCTGCACCTGCCGCAAATGGCGCCAATGCGGCAATCGCGAGCGATGTCGCGGCAAGCAATTGTATTGCGTTACCCGAACCTTCGGACAGCGTACCGGCGCCAAATATCAGGATCGGAACCGCGAGCGGGATGAGCAGAAGCCCGCCGAGTGCACTCGCACCGTTGAGACCTGCAGTCAGCGCCGCGATTGTCACCGATAACCCTGAAAGCGCCGGCAAAGCGATCGCCAGCCCGATCAACAAAGTTACGAGCTTGTCCTCCGGCAGGCCGATCAAAGCCGATGCGATGATTGTCGCCAGCAACAAGGGAATGGCGAATGCGATCAATTGCCCCCCTATTTTTGCAGTCGCGACCAACTCGTCTGACCAACCGCGTAGCGCCAGTTGGTCGAGAACACCTGCCTGCCGGTCGGGAAGGATCAGTCGCTCAATCGGCAATAAGGTGGAGAGCAACGCCGCTATCCATAAAATGCCCCCGCCGGTACGTGCCAGCAACGCTTTGTCCGGACCCGTCACAAACGGAAAAAGCGTCGCGACCGCCAGATAGAACACGACCGGCAACCATAATCCGCCGCCGGTCCAGGCGAGGCGAACTTCGCGGCCAATGAGCGCAGCAAAGGCCTTCATGCCGCTTTCTCTTGCCGGTCGAGCAACAGGCTTTGCGCGACATTGATAGAAGGTGCCTGATGCGCGGCCACCAGTACGATTCCGCCTGCCGCAGCATGTTTCAATATCGCTTGATCAACCCGCGCGCAGCTTGCGCTGTCGAGGCCGTTATACGGTTCATCCAGCAACCAGATGGCAGCATTGGACGCAAGAACCCGGGCAATGCTGGCGCGCTTGCGCTGTCCGGTCGACAGAAAACGGACCGGGATTTCGGACAGCGCTTGCAAGTCCATGTCGGTCAATGCGACGTCGCGATGACCGGGCGTCGCGCCATCCATATCGGCCCAGAAACGCAGCGCTTTGTCGACGGACAGGTTTGCGTCGAGCGCCAGACTTTCGTCTGCCAGAGCCATATTTCCTTCGGCCGTTATCGTACCCGATGTTTTGGGCAGCAATCCGGCAATCAGCCGCAGGAGCGTCGATTTGCCACAGCCATTCGCGCCCCTGATCCAGATGACATCGCCTGCAGCTGCTTCAATACTCAGCCCGCTCAATACCAAACGGTTGCCGCGAAAAACTGCGACATTTTCAAGCCGTAAAGATGGCGCATACACTTGACGCGATGTCATGGCGCGACATACGCAGATTTGGGCGATTTGCAAAAGCAGGAAATAATGATGACGGTTTCAAAACTGGATGACGCGGCAAGGACAGTTGCGCTTGGCAATCTGCCGCACTGGAATTACGACGCTGAAGCGCAGGGCATAAGGCGGACATTACGTTTTGCTGATTTCGCCGAAGCGTTCGGATTCATGACGCGGGTGGCGATACTGGCCGAGAAAGCCGACCATCACCCCGAATGGTTTAACGTCTATAACCGCGTCGAGATTTTGCTCACGACCCATGAAGCGGGCGGGCTTTCGCAGCGTGATCTTGATCTTGCAGCGGTCATCGATGGAATTGTGACTTAAGGTTATTCTCCAAAACCGGCCATCAATCCCAACCTTTTACGTAGCCGGCCCGGAAACCAGCGAGCGGAAAAGGCAAGCTGACCGGCCATTTTGTTGACAGTGGTGTGGACCTGATTGCCATGTATCGCTGCCCACGCGGCGGGGCCGATGATTGCAACCGGGCTAACTTCGACCCCTGCCGATTGCAGCTTTTCCTTGCCCGTCATATTGCTGCCGGGGGTGATGACGCCGCTGATGATATTGGTGTCGATGAAACCGGGCATCAGGCTGCGTGATTTAATGCCCAGCTTGCGCCATTCGATGTCATGTGCCTCAGCAAGCCCGCGCACCGCGAATTTTGTAGCACTGTAGACGCTGAGGTTGGCGGAGCCATAAATGCCAGCAGCAGAACTGGTGTAAAGAACACAGGCGTCGGGCGTGTTTTTCAGGAGTTCAAAACAGGCCCGCGTCCCGCTGATGACTCCGGTCAAATTGATCGCAATCATCCGGTCGATTTCCTCGTCGGTCATGTCCTGAATGGGTCCGCCGGAGCCAATGCCTGCGTTGTTGAACAACACCGTCATATGTCCGCCGGTGTGCGTCGCAAAATCGGCTACTGCCTTTTCCCATTGCGCGCGGTCGGTGACATCAAGTCGATGTATTGACGACATCCCCGGCGGCAGCAAAGCAGCGGTCTCTGCAAGCCCCGCTGCGTTCATGTCGGCGAGCCCCACAAACCACCCGACATTTGCAAAATAGCGCGCGACTTCACGGCCCAATCCGGACGCTGCACCAGTGATGAAAATGCTTTTTGCTGCCTCAGCCATTGTCCCGACTCTCCCTACTCACAATAGTGTCAGCGACAGGAATTTGACGTGGACGTCAACTGTTTCTTGCGAGCGCTGTAAAGGCTGGATAAATCGAGCGCATCTAAGGAGTGCCCATGTTTCGCTATCTGACGCTGATCCTCTTCGCCTTTCTCAGCCAGTTTTCAAGCGAAGCAAAGGCCGAGGTAATCGCTACTTTCTACAGCCATGATTTCGGCGACCATTTCCCCCACGCATTTGTGAAATTGAAAGGCACTGTTGATTCGACAGGGCAGGCGGTGGATACAAATTATGGGTTCACAGCCGTCAACACGACGCCTGCCATTCTAATGGGGCCGGTAAAGGGAATGGTCGAAACCAAGGATGCGAAATATATCGCCAGCAGCAATCCGCATTTTTCTGTTCGCCTGTCCGATGCAGAATATCATAAGTTCATGGCCTTTGTTGAAAAATGGCGCAGCCTGCCGGGCAAAAGCTATAGCCTTGGAAAGCGCAACTGCGTGCATTTTGCGATGGAGGCGGCTGCTCTTCTCGGCCTCAGCGTTAACCGGCAAAGCAAGTTTTTCAAAAAGCCGAGGAGCTTCATTTTGGAAATGATGAAGCTCAATCCGGCATTGCGGTTGTAATTCCGAAGTCGCTTAGCGCGATGAACCAGTCCTTCGAACTGGTTGAAACTTAGGCTATTGTAATTCAGCGAGACGGCATGCTGATCCCTGCTGCCTTGATTGTGTTTCTATGGCTTGCTTGGCTGTCCATGCGGACGGTGCGCAAGATAAAGCAAAAAAAGCGAAAGTTGAAAAACAGGCGTGAAGCCCAAAAGCTTGTTAGTAAGGCCGATGAAATTTTCGAACTGGCGGAGCTGACCGACAGGCACATGGTGATACATCGCGGCTTGCCCGGTTATTGCATTATGATCGTGCGACCGGATTTTCAGTCCCGCCTGGCGGAATGCGGAAAATCGGCGATCGGCAAACCTGCGTTCGAAAAGATAGAACGTACGCTCGAATGGTGGTTGCCGCGCGAGACTTACATGATGGCATTTTCTGGAGACGACCTATTGAGCTTCCATAAAGGCCATCTAGATGCGGTTGAAGACGGCGGCGATTTCATGGCGGTGACGAATGATGTCAGGCATGCCACCACGACTTTAAAAGCGCTGGATGCCTTTTACACCTATCTGGGGCTTCCATCTTCACTTGGTGAAGCCCGTATGCGCAAAGCTGGCGTGATTTACTCTGTTGAATCGACGCCCTTGCCGCCGCGAGAGCCGCGCGAATATGAAGTCACGCCTGCCAACAAGATCGATCATATCGTCGAATATGTCGAGGACGGCGACCCCCGGACATTCGACGATATGTTCTACGGCGATCTCGACCATGAGTTCGTCATGTGGGTCGACCACCGCGAATGCGACGACGATATCGTCAAAATGTGCGAGCGCGTGCTGAAAACGGGTGCGCTCGATGGCTGGTACGATGATGACACGCTCGACTTGGTCGTCGATTATCGCGGTGTTCAGCACCGGATCAAATATCCGAACAATTTTGCTGATCGGGACACCTCAATACTGGGCCTAAACAAGATCATTCAGCCCGAATTCGAACTGCGTTATTGCACGGCATCTGCGGGAAGCGATACGGCCGCAATTTTACCGCTTAGGCACGAAGAATGGCAGGCGCTTGAAGCCCGTTGCGGGGAAAAGCTTCATCTCTACTTTGAGCCAATTGACGATAGCTTCCGCAAATTCGGCTATTGAGGATCAAATCGCCTGAAAACCCTTAGCGTAGATATGCCAAGTGAAAATCGCCGCTGCACCGCGATGCGGGCGCCATTTTTCGGCGATTTCGCGGATGTCCTTTTCCGACGGGCGGGCATCCATCTTGAGTAAACGTCCCACACCTTCCTGCACTGCGAGATCTCCCGCAGGCCAGATATCGGCGCGGCCTTCGGCAAAGAGCAAGTAGATTTCCGCTGACCAGCGACCAATGCCTTTGACTCGTGTCAGATAGGCGATGGCTTCTTCATCGTCCTGAGGCAATGCATCTAGCGGCAGTTCTCCCGAGATCACAAGCTCGGCCAACGACCGCGCATAGCCTTGCTTCTGACGACTGAGCCCGCAAGCGCGCAGCGCATCGAAATCCTGCGCGATAAGTTTATCCGGCGCGCAGCCTTCGCCGAGCAATGCCTCCAACTTGTTCCAGACCGACGCAGCAGCGGCGACGCTTACTTGCTGGCCGACAATCGTCCGCAGCAACGTTGCGTAGCCGGGTTCGCGAATGCGCGCATCGGGATAGCCGGTAGCCGCAATTGCATCGGCAAAACGCGGCTCCATAACGGCGAGCGCATCGAGCGATGCGCGTAATCCTTCGGCTGGGATGCCCATCAGTTCGCGAGTTTCAGTAATGCCATGGGCGCGCCATAGCTGGCAGGACCAATATCCCATACCAGCTTTTGCAATCCGCCAGATTCCTCCGGCCCTTCCTCGCTGTTGTTCGCGAGTATCCGCGCATCCGTCGTTAGTGTGAACCGGCCTTTTATCTTCACCGGTTCAGCAGGTGCCTTGTCAGAACCCGATTTGCCCAGCATGCCAGCAGCCATGCTTCCCATGCCAAGAAGCGCGCTCATCGACATTTCCGGATCGGTCTTGAATGCCGGTGCCTCGACCCTGACCCGCTTGTTGTCCCAACGCGTGATGTGGATCATTGGCTCGCCCAGCGCATAGCGGGGAATGATGGGGAAGGCGTAATCATCCGCCAACTTGCCGGTGGTGCTGTAATCGACCATGAACACGCCGTTTCCGAGATGTTCGACCTTGTGCCAGGCGGCGAGGCGCTCGACTTCGCGCGTGAACCGCTTGATCGTTTCCGGGTTTTCCGGATCAATACCACCCAGCATCATTTCCGCCATTTTGCGGCCTTGATCGTCGCGCTTTTTCTTGTCGGCCTGCTGGGTATCCCAGTCCTTTTTCTGCTGACTGATTTCTGCCGCCGTGCATTCCCGCTCGTTAGACTCCCATGACGATAAGGCTGCAGCAGCATCGTCTGCGGCTTGGGCCGCTTCGTCAGCAGCTTTTGCGGCCTCACCGGCCGCGTCTTCGGCATCTTGGTCAGCACTGATTGCGGTCGCGAAATAGCGGGCAGGGACAATGGAAAAGCCTTTATCGTCT
>JBGSPK010000221.1:0-13833 GCA_041738665.1 Sphingorhabdus sp.
CGCTTAACGCCGATTTCAATGGACCGAGCCAGGACGGCTTTGGCCTGTATCAGGTCACGCAAAAAGGCGGCGAACGCTGGACCTCTGCGCGCGCTTATGTCGAACCTGCGCGGGATCGAATGGAAATCATCACCGGCGCGTTGACTGAAAAGATCATCGTCGAAAATGGCCGTGCCACCGGCGTGGTTATCCGGCAGGGCTGGGGCCGCAAGCGCACCATCAAAGCGCGCGGCGCGGTGATATTGTCGGCAGGCGCGTTCGGTTCGCCGCAGATATTGCAGCTGTCGGGCTTGGGGCCAGCCGAACATCTGAAAAGCGTCGGCGTAGATGTGGTGCATGACAAGCCAGCGGTCGGCGCGGACTTGCAGGACCATATCGATTATGTTTCCAGCTTTGAAACGCAGTCGAAAGAAGATTTCTTCGGCGACTCGCTTGCGGGCACTGGAAAGATGATCAAGGCAATCATCGAACATCGTCGCAAACGCACGGGTATCATGACGACTTGCTATGCCGAAGCTGGCGGGTTCTGGCGTTCAAAACCCGACCTGCCTGCACCCGACATCCAGTATCACTTTGTGCCCGCGATGCTCGAAGACCATGGCCGGTCCAAGGTCAAAGGTCACGGATTTAGCTGTCACGCGTGCGTGTTGCGCCCCGAAAGCCGCGGCACCGTGCGGTTGGCATCGCCCGATGCAACGAAGGCGCCGCTGATTGACCCGGCATTTCTGACGGATGATCGCGATATGGCGACCTTGCGGCGCGGGGTACGCGAGATGCACCGCATTTTTGAGGCGCCTTCGCTCAAAGCTTATGGTGGCAAAAACAGGCATCCGATCGATATCGAAAATGATGCCGAACTCGATGCCCTGATCCGCAGCCGCGCTGATACCGTCTACCATCCGGTAGGAACCTGTAGGATGGGTCCAAACGAAGATGACGTGGTCGATCCCCGGCTCAAATATCGCGGATTGGAAGGGCTCTACATCGCCGATGCCAGCATCATGCCGCGGCTGGTTTCGGGCAATACCAATGCGCCAAGTATCATGATTGGTGAAAGATGTGCCGAATTCGTCCGCGCTGACTTGCAATAATCTTGCGGAATGGCGGCGGCGCGGCTAACCGCGTCCGCGCTATGGGGTTTAACAGCACAGATTATATCAGCACACGCGGCAACGCCGATGCGCTGGATTTTGCAGGCGTCACGCTCACCGGGCTGGCCAGCGATGGCGGGCTATATGTGCCGCGCCATTGGCCCCGTTTCACAGCCGACGAAATCAGCGCGATGCGTGGCCTCGATTATGTCGACCTTGCGGCGCGCGTTATGGCCCCGTTCACCGCAGGCGTTTTAACCGAAGATGAGCTGAAGAGTCTGTGCAAGGCAGCTTATGGCTCGTTTGCACACGCAGCCGTCACGCCACTAAAGCAGCTCGATAGCCAGCATTTCCTGCTTGAGCTGTTCCACGGTCCGACATTGGCGTTCAAAGACGTGGCATTGCAGCTGCTCGGCCAGTTGTTCGAGCGTTTCCTGTCGGGTACCGACAAAAAAATCACGATCGTTGGCGCTACCTCTGGTGACACCGGCTCAGCGGCGATCGATGCTGTCGCCGGCCGTGACCAGATCGAAATCTTCATGCTTCATCCGCATGAGCGTGTGTCCGATGTGCAGCGGCGGCAGATGACAACCATCCTTGCGCCAAACGTCCACAACATCGCGATTCAGGGCAGTTTCGACGACGCGCAGGCGATGGTGAAGCGGATGTTCGGCGACCGTGAAGTCAACGGACCATTGACGCTGTCGGCGGTCAACTCGATCAACTGGGCGCGGCTGATGGCGCAGGTTGTGTATTATTTTTACGCCGCGCTGCGGCTTGGCGGGCCTGAGCGACAGGTGGCGTTCTCTGTTCCGACTGGCAATTTCGGCGATGTATTCGCAGGATATGTCGCGGCGCAAATGGGCCTGCCCATCGAGCGGCTGATTGTCGCGACCAACGTCAACGACATTCTCCATCGCGCGCTCTCCAAGGGCGATTACTCGGTGCTCGGAGTCACGCCGACCGCTGCACCGTCGATGGACATTCAGGTGTCGAGTAATTTCGAACGGTTGCTGTTCGACCTCGAAGGCCGCGACGGATCGACCACGGCGGCGCGGATGAAATGGTTCGAGCAGATGGGCAAGATGGTGCTGTCTGCCGACATGCGCAAAAAGGCATCGCTGATGAAAAGCGCGCGGGCCGACGCCGACGAAATGGCGCTCGCCATGCGCTGGGCGCATGAGGCATGCGACGAGATTATCGACCCGCACACAGCGATTGCGCTGCACGCTGCGCGCAATTCAGGCGTTTCTGCGGACGTTCCCGTCGTAACTTTGGCGACCGCGCATCCGGCCAAGTTTCCCGATGCAGTCGAACGCGCAACCGGGGTCCGCCCGTCCTTACCGCAGCGTGTGTCGCAATTGTTTGACCGGGAAGAGCGCTTCGACGTGTTGCCCGGCGAATATGATGCGGTGCGCGAATATGTGCTGGCACGCGCCGTCCGCTGAGATGGAATCGAACTTCGTTACATTGGTCAGCGAACCGCGCGACGACTACACTCTGATCGACAGCGGCAATGGCCGTAAATATGAAATTTATGGTGACCGGCGTTTCATTCGCCCCGAACCACAGGCCATGTGGGCACCGGCGGCCGAAGACTGGGACGCCGACGCCGAGTTCATCCCCGGCTCAGACGAAGAAGGCGGTGGACGCTGGTACAATAACCGCCCTGTGCCAATGGACGGCTGGCCCTTGCGCTGGAACGACGAAGTCAGCTTTACCGCTTCGTGCACGCCCTTTCGCCATCTCGGCTTCTTCCCCGACATGGATCCGGTTTGGCGCTGGATGCGAGGTGAAATAGCCGATGTTGTGGAACCCGTCGCGATGAACCTGTTCGGTTATACCGGCGTCGGCACGCTGGCATTATCATCGGCGGGCGCGCAGATGGTGCATGTCGATGCCTCAAAGAAGTCGGTGTCGCAGGCGCGTGCCAATGCTGAAATGTCGGGCATGAGCGATCGGCCTATTCGCTGGATTGTCGACGATGCCGCAAAATTCGTTGCGCGCGAAGTGCGGCGCGAGAAGCGCTATGACGGCATATTGCTCGACCCGCCGAAATACGGCCGTGGTCCGGAAGGTGAGGTCTGGCGCCTCGAAGAAGACCTACCGGGCCTCATCGCCAATTGCCGCCACTTGCTTGATGCCAATTCGCGCTTCCTGTTTTTAACCGTTTACGCTGTCCGGATGTCTGCGCTGGCGCTCGGCGGATTACTGCAGTCTCATTTTGCCGACTTGCCCGGCAAGGTCGAATTCGGCGAACTGGCGGTGCGTGAAAAATCACGCGGCCTGCTTTTGCCAACCGCCATATTCGCGCGCTGGTCGCAATAGGGAGTATTATGACCGATAGCCTCATTCTCGAAGTCCACGATCTCGTGGTCAACGTCCTGACCGGCATTTACAGCCAAGAAACCCACTTGCCGCAGCCGCTGAAGATTTCGATCAGCACGACGCTCGACATGGCCGATCATTATGCGCCTGATACGCCGCTGCAGGCGTCCAAAAATTATATGACGCTGAAGGAAGCGGCGACGCACTTGCCTGAAGGGGTCCACTTCACGCTTATCGAGGCAGTCGCCGATCACATCATGGATACGCTGTTCGCCGACGATGCGCGGATCAGCCATATCAGCGTTAAAATCGTCAAGCTGGCCATTGCAGAGGACAATGAAGCCATTGGCATCACGATGTCGCGGAGCCGCAAATGAGCGGTGCACCGCTGGCCGTCGTCACCGGGGGCAAGCGCAGGCTAGGCGCCGAGATCGCTGCGACGCTGGCGAAGGCGGGTTACGTGCTGGCGCTGGTCAGCCATCTCGACAAGCAGCCCGAACCAGCGCTGCTTGCTGTAATGGAAGAGCAGACGACCGACTGGCATTCCTTCATTTTCGACCTGAGCAATCCTGAATGTGCCGCGCCGTTGATGGATGCGGTGACTTCGCATTTCGGCCATGCGCCCGACCTCCTCGTCAACAACGCGGCCATGTTCGGGCAGGATGATTGGGAAGCCATGGACGCCGAAACGCTTGAAGCGCATTTCCGGTTGAATGTGTTCACGCCTCTGTTGCTGGCACAGTCGCTGGTCAAAGCGGCTGGTCCGGAAAAGCAGCCATGCGTTGTGAATATCGTCGACCAGCGCGTGGTCAATCCGCATCGTGACCAGATAAGCTACACGCTTTCCAAACAGGCGCTGGCGGCATCGGTGCGTTCGATGGCAGCGTCATTTGGCAAGCGCGCGCGGATCAATGGAGTCGCGCCCGGTCTTGTTATTTCCACCGACGATTATGACGCGCCGCAGGAGCACCGGCTTGCAGATATGATGCCGCTGGGCGCACTTCCGTCGCCGTCCGGTGTCGCCGATGCGGTGCTCTATCTGGCGCAGGCCAGGGACGTTACGGGTCAGATAATTTTCGTCGACGGCGGCGCGCATTTCAAAAGCTTCGACCGCGACTTCATGCACCTTTAGCGCCAGAACCTAACGAACGCGCCAAACCCTTATGCCCTTGCCCATATCAGGCATCGGCTCAAGCCAGTCTGGCACATTGCGCTTGCTGATCTGGGCCCATAAACCTTCGGGATCTTTCTTGGCATAAAATCCCAGTTCGGCTTCTTTTGGGCAAGCCGCAAGATAGTCGATGCCGCGTGCTTTCATGAGGCTATACGCGATGTCGGGTTTTGAGCGGAAAATCTCGATATGGTCGCGCATGCCTGCTTCATTGCGGTGATGGCTGCTGGCCAGAACATTATGCGGCGTCTGCGCCAACATCATCGGTCCCATGTCGAAGGGCGCCACAAAGCTGCCTTTTGGCAATGCGGTAAGCGAACGCACCGACAAGGCGGATTGGCACGCATCATTGGATTTTGTCGCCTTTTTCTCCATTGCCTCCGCGGAGTCCGGGATGGCGCCGATAAGCGAAGAAACCGCTGCGCCGGGCACCAGCACGACTAGCATAACCGCTACGAGGGTTATGCGCCGCACTGGAACCTGTGACTTGCGGTAGTGTTCGAACAGCAACGCCACCAATGCAGCAGCAACGGGAATCGCGAAGGCCGTTGCTACCGATATTGTGCGAATAATCACGATAGACAGCAGCAACCCGTAAAAGAGGAAGAAGCCGATAGTGTCGAGCTTGCGCCGGTCATCGCCTTTCAACTTTGCGCGCAGCACAAACCAGCTGATTGTGCCGCATAAAAGCCCAGCACTCAAATTGGCGGCGGTGCACCATGACTGGTACCAGACCGGCAGGCCTTCATTGACTTTCGAATACCAATATTCGCGGACCAGCGGATCCATTGTTCCAAATGCGCCGCCAACGCATTGCGGTGCAATCAGAAAAACACCCACCAATGCGCCCACGCCAGCAACCGCGGCAGCGGCAAGGCGGAGCCTCCAGTCGTCGGGCAGCAAGCGAATAGCCGGGATCATCACAATCGTCGCAAGTAGGATTGCGTAGATGTGCGGCGGCGACACCGTGTCGCAGTACGTCGCGGCAAAAAGGCCTTGAATCTGAGTACCGAAGAACAGCAAAAGTGAAGCGGCTGAAAAGCTGATTATCGTCCAGAGCAACCTTGGCCCCTCACCAGCTTCGCGCACCCAGCGAAGGCCAAGTAACAAAAAGAAAGCTGCAGTCATCGGCGCTCCTTCGAGACTGATGTGCAGCCATACCGCGAGCGCCAGACCCAGAACCAATCCAGCCTTACGAACCTCCGACCAGAATATCGTCGACAAAGCCAGCACCGCCATCGCGATCTGCCAGCCATGATGGTCGATCCGCATTGGACGGGTCTGGATGAGCAAGGCGCCCGACGATAATGTAATCAACGCCGCGGCTACCCCTGCTTCACGCGAAGCAATATGTGCGGCTATGCGTGATAGCATATAGGCTATCCATCCGAGCAACAGCAACGGCACCGCTGTTCCAGCGACCATTTCGGCAATGGGCTGGCCAAGAACTGGCCGTAACAGAAGTACAAGAAGGGCTAGCGGCAATTCAATCAGTCGGGACCAGTGCATCGGCGCGCCGTCGGGTATGTTCATCCGATATTGCGTAGTATCGAACCAACTCTGACCATTCAGGAAATCACGCAGCTGCACCAGCCGCAACTGATCATCAGGATCCCAGCCTGAACGCGTGAGGATCTCTGTCCAGCTGCCCCAGATGAGAAACATGCTCGCAACCGCCCAGAGACCAAAATAGATTAACCTGCCTTTAGAATCCCTAATCTGCACGGCTTACGCCTCCGAGCTTCGCGGGCAGGGCGACCCGAAATATCTGGAACGGGCCGATATCGGGCAGCGGGGTCAACCACCGGGGTATTTGTCCGGACCGCAATTGTCCCAGAAAGCCATTGGGCGCTTTCGCGGCATACAGCGCCAGTTCAAAGCTACCGTCGCAAATAATGAGATAATCGACCTTTCGAGCCGTTATGATTTTCTCGGCGACTGCGGACGATCCGGTAAAGGTGCGAATAACGTCGCCCATCGCCACCTCATTGCGGTGATGGCCGGTTGCAATGACATTATGTTTGGTAATCTGCAATATGGCCGGAGCGGTATCGAGGCCAACCATGATATTAGCTTTCGGCAAAACCGATAGAGCCCGAACTGATTTGAGCTTCTGGCAGTCCCGGACCGACTCGATAAAATCATCGGCGCTTATTTGTGCCAGTTTAAGGGGCTGCGGTCTTTCAAGAAACGGCAGCAAATTTTGTCCCAACAATATGGGCACGGCTAATGCCATGGCCGCAATCTTCAACGCCAGTCTCGACCAGATACGCTTCTTTTCGTCAGACCGGCGGAAGATATCGATAGCCATCGCCGACGTCATCAATGTCGACAGGCAAACGGCGTACACACTTGTCCGGATAACAGTCGAGCCAATTATCGCGGTACCCAGAAACAACATGGCAAGCGGAACGAAGTACTTGCGGGGCAATATATCCGGGATCAGCCAAATATAGCTTAGGGCGATGACTCCCGCGACGATAGCCGAGATAGCCTGGATCGATACCGACAGGCCGACATCCCAGACAGGCAAACCCTCGGCGGTACGATTGAACCAATATTCGCGCACCAGCGGATCAAGCTGGCTGAACGCATCGCCGGCACATTGCGGTGCCTGAACGACGAATACCGCACCACCCGCAATTGCGGCGCACGCTGCGACCAGCAACTTCGTGCTTATTCCAATGTGTCCAGAGCGCGTCATCCCGAATGTGCCCGCGGCCAATATCAACGCGATAACCGTAAAAGTGATAATATGGACAGGCGACAGGCTGTCACAATAAGTGACATATTGCGTCCATGGCTCAGTCGACACAAAGCAAATAGCACTGACTGAAGCCAAGCTAATCATTGCGGCGGGGAATACCCAAATTTGATTGTCGCTCTGCGCATGCACGGGCGGCGTCAGCCATCGCCAACCCAGTATGCTCATAAAAAGAACGCCAAATGGCAGGCCTTCGATGGAAATTTCCATCCATAACGCCAGTGCTGCACCTATAATCAGCGCGGCGCGCAACGGGCGTTCTGTATCGAAAAGTGCGAGAGCCGCACCAAAGAATAAGGCGAGTTGCCAGCCGTGATGATCGATGCGCATCGGCATCAGCTGAAAAATTGCTGGCAAAATCGTAATGAAAAGTACAGCGGCTAACATTGCTGCTTTGTTACCGAACAACCGTCTCGCAGTTGCGGCATACAAAGCGAGAACCACGCCAAAGGTCATCAATGGGACTATGACCACCGCGATATGTTCGGCAACGGCAGTCCCGAAAAATGGCCGACACAGAAGAATGATCAACGCAATTGGTATATCAACCAGTCGCGACCAGTGCATGTTTCCGCCGTGGGGCAGGTTCATGCGATATTGCGTGATATCCCACCAGCTTTGCCCGGCAATCCAGTCACGCACCTGCAACAGCCGGAGTTGGTCGTCAGGATCGCCCATCCGCCATGCGGCGATTGAATCGCGTCCTGCCACAAGCATTAAAGCGCAACCGAATACCCAGATCAGCAGCAATAGGCCGCGAAAATGACGATCGGTGAAGGACGGCATATTTATCCGTTGCGCGGGCTTCGGAATATCACCACGTTCCGAAGCAAATAAGTCAGCAGGAATGACACGCCGATGGCACATATCTTGGCAATGCGCGGATCGATACCCGCCGCTGTACCTGCCCCAACAATAGCCATTGTCAGCAACAGGCCGAGCAATGCGGACATGACGAACATTGCCTTTTGCTGGGTGCGCGCAGCGGTGCCACGTTCGGAAACACGGTCCTGAAATACCGTCCGGCTCGACAATATCCAGTGCGCCAGTATTCCGACCGAATAACCGATGGCGGATGCGCCCACGCTTGGAACTCCGCCGTGTAGCAGCACAAGAAAAACTGCCATGTCGGCAGCCAATGCGCCAACGCTGACCGCCACATAGCGGATAAACACGTTGCCGCGTAATCTGTTGGCTAACTTTATCATTGCCCACCTTTGAATTCACATGCGAAAACCGGGCAGATGGACCAAACCATCTGCCCGCTGCGGGAACATTAAGCCGCCTTGCTGATTTTCCGTTCATCTTCTTCGGTATCGCTACCAGCAGAAATCCGCTTGGGAACTTCGCGCTCCGAAGTCAAAGCCGCCGCCTGATCTTCCGTGACCTTTGCTGCAATCACCTGCTGCTCGCCTTCGTCACCCGCCTCATGATATTCGGCGTCTTCATTGACGTTCCAGATGTTATAGATGCGGGCACCGGCGTCGATATTCTCGACGGTCAGCATCGCGGTCATCATCGCATGATCCTGATTATTGTAACGATGCATTCCGTTCCGGCCGACCATGTGCAGCGTCGGATAACGGCTTTCAAGCTCGGCGCGCATCGCTTCGACGTTCGTGGCATAATCGTCGTCGTAAACGGGGTAAGCCTTCTCCTGCCGAACCACCGCACCGCCGACTACATCTTCCGGTTTGCACAGGCCCAAAATGCCCATTTCTTTCTTGGCGAGTTCAATCAGGTCGGCATCGCTCGACGCCCACAGATTGTCGTTTTCGAAGCAGAAATATTCAAGGCCAACGCAGGCGATCGAAGGGTCGGGCACCATTTCGGGCGACCAGCTGCGGAAATTCTGAACGCGGCCAACCTGTACCTTGCTGTCATGGATGTAGATCCAATTGTCAGGGAACAGATCGTCGGACTTGATCATCAAAGCGACGGTCAGGAAATCGCGGTAGCGCAGATTATTGGCCTGAAGCGATGTCTGAGGCAGTGGGTGAATACGTGCCGACAGTTCGCGCATTGGTGCGCTGCTGATGATATGCTTGGCAGTGATGACGGCTTCGCTGCCATCTAAGCGGGTCGCGGACATGCGCCAATCGCCATTGGCATCCTGCGCCAATTGCTTGAAGCTGTGGCCCATCAATACCGTATTACCTTTGGCGACTACAAAATCGCGCGCGGCATCCCACATCATGCCCGGGCCCAACCGCGGATAGCGGAAAGTTTCGAGCAAGGTTTTGGTTTCCATGCCGTCATTGGGCTTCTTGTTCATCCCGAACGAGCGTTTCAGCCCGTCAAGCACTGCCGCGCCGAGGCTAAGGCCCTTGATACGCTGCGCCGCCCAGTCTGCCGACATTTCGTCGCAGGGCATGCCCCAGACTTTTTCGGTATAGGTTTTGAAGAAGATCGAAAACAGCTTGTGGCCGAACTGGTTGACGGTCCAATCCTGAAAGCTGCGGACATTCCTGTTCGGGAATGCCTTGGCTTTGGCATAGCTTATCATGCACAAGGTCGAACGGATGATACCCAAGTTGAACAAGGCCTCGAAGGCGCGCAGCGGGTAGCTGTAGAATTTGCCTTCATAATAGATCCGGCTCATCCGCGGGCGCTGGATAAAATCGTCGGGCAGAATTTCGTTCCAGAGGTCGACGACCTCTTTCGACTTAGAGAAAAAGCGGTGGCCGCCAATGTCAAAGCGGTAGCCATCAACTTCCACAGTGCGGCTGATGCCGCCGACATAGCGTTCGTCTTTTTCGATGACGGTGACGCTGTAGCCTTTTTTGGTCAGCAAATAGGCTGCCGTGAGACCTGCGGGTCCCGCGCCAATAATTGCGACATCAACGTTATTTTGCCCCTGAACCACGTAAAATCCTCCAGCCAATTGCCTTCGGAAAATCTCTGAACGAAATGCCCTAATAGATGGTTAACAACAGGTTGCGATTTTGCTTCGGCCTTTCGCAGCGCGACATAAAGTTGCGGCGCCGCACAAATAACTTGCTTTTCTGGCGCTTTGCAACCATATGGCCATCAAGCGCATAAGGCGAGCGGAAAAGACCGCCGCAGTATTGGCAGCGTGAGGGCCGCAGTTGGTGGCCTCGCCAATCGAACAAGATGCGTAAGCTTAGAGGCTTCCCATATCACGCAGGGTTGTTTCCAACGGGTCGGCATAAGCTGCTCCCGAACACCTGCTGTTGCGCCCGTGCGGTCCTGTTTGAAGGATCTGCATCATGGGGCTGTGACGACTATTTGAAAGTATATTTATGTCTTTTTTCCAAGACTTGGGCCTTGCCCAACCTATCCTCAAGGCGCTTGAAGCCGCCGGATATGATACCCCTACACCAATCCAGCAACAGGCAATCCCGTCTTTGCTGCAGGGCCGCGACCTGTGCGGTATCGCGCAGACCGGCACCGGCAAGACTGCGGCTTTCGCGCTGCCTTCGCTTCATCATTTTGCCACCAAGCCCAAGGCGCGCCAGCAATATAGCTGTCGTATGCTGGTGCTCTCGCCAACGCGCGAGCTTGCGGCGCAGATTGCCGACAGCTTCCGCACTTATGGCAAATTCCTTGGTCTCAAGGTTGATTGCGTTTTCGGCGGCATGCCGATTTTCAGCCAGAAAAAGCGGCTTGCCGGCGGAGTCGACATTCTCGTCGCCACGCCGGGCCGCCTAATCGACCTGATCGAGCAGCGCGCGGTGACGTTGAAGGACGTTGAAATCTTCGTCCTCGACGAAGCCGACCAGATGATGGACCTTGGTTTCATTCACGCGTTGAAGCGCATTGACCAGTTGTTGCCAAAGCAGCGCCAGACTTTGTTCTTCTCGGCAACGATGCCAAAAGCGATTGCCGAACTTGGCAACCGCTTCCTCAACAATCCCGTTCGCGTATCGGTTGCCCCTGCGGCGACCACAGCAGAGCGCGTCGAACAGTTCGTGACTTTTGTTGAGCAGCGCGAGAAGCAGACTTTGCTGACGCTCAAGCTGCAAAGCGAAGAGATTGACCGCGCACTGGTTTTCACCCGCACCAAGCACGGCGCTGATCGCGTTGTGCGTGGTCTAGCCGGTGCCGGTATCCAGTCTGCCGCCATCCATGGCAATAAAAGCCAAGGCCAGCGCACCGCTGCGCTGCAGGCCTTCCGTGACGGCAAGATCAAGATCCTCGTCGCCACCGACATTGCTGCACGCGGGATCGACGTCCCCGGCGTCAGCCATGTATTCAACTTCGAACTGCCCAATGTGCCCGAACAATATGTCCACCGCATTGGTCGCACCGCACGTGCGGGCCGCGAAGGCGTGGCAATGAGCTTCGTTGCTGGCGATGAGCGCGGTTACATGAAAGACATCGAGCGCCTGACGGGTGTTCGCGCAATGACTTTGGGCCTGCCAGAAGGCTTCCGCGCAGCGGTTGCGGCATTGCCGCCGCCAGCCGCCGATAAAAAGCCCGAAGGCGCACGTGGTGGTCGCGGTGGCGGTCATCCCGGCGGCGGACGGACCAACTACGCCGGCAAGAAACTCGGCGGCAACAATGGCGGCACCGGCCGCAACGGCGAAACCCGCAATCGCACCCACGCCCCGCAAGGCGGCTGGCAGCCGGGCGTCGGCCCGCGTGATGGCAGTCGTGAAGGTGTACCGGCACCGCGCCCTCGTAACGACAACGCGCCAAGCGGTGATCGTCGCCCAACCGCTGACCGCGCCTTTGCCGCTCGCAGCGAAAGCCGCCGCGATCCCGGCGCACCTGCGCGCAATTATGGTCCCAAAAAGGGCGGTAATGGTAATTTCAGGGGCCCGGTCAAACGGGCTGGTTGAACGCACACCTCTCCCCGAAACGGGAGAGGAAAGTTTCAGTGCCTAAAATGCCGCATGCCGGTGAAGACCATGGCCAGACCAGCTTCATCGGCAGCGGAAATAACCTCGTCGTCGCGCATCGAGCCGCCCGGTTGAATGACCGCCGTTGCCCCTGCTTCGGCGGCAGCCAGCAGGCCATCGGCGAACGGGAAAAAAGCGTCCGACGCGACCGCCGAACCAACGGTGCGAGCTTCGCCCCAACCATAAGTTTCAGCAGCTTCCTTCGCCTTGATCGCCGCAATCCGCGCGCTGTCGCGACGGTTCATCTGACCAGCACCAATGCCAGCGGTCGCGCCGTCCTTGGCGTAGACGATCGCATTCGACTTCACATGCTTGGCGACCGTCCATGCAAAGCGACAATCAGCCAATTCCTGTGGGCTTGGCGCGCGCTTTGTTACGACCTTGAACTCGCTATCGGCGACATGGCCATTGTCACGTGACTGCACCAGCAACCCGCCGGTAATTGGCTTGATCGCCAGACCGCCGCGCTTCGGATCGGGCAATTCGCCGGTCAGCAGCAGGCGCAAATTCTTCTTTTTCGCAAACACCGCTTTGGCCGCATCATCGGCAGACGGAGCCGCCACTACTTCGGTGAAAATCTCGGTAATTGCCTCGGCAGTCGCGCCATCCAAGGGCCGGTTCACTGCGACAATTCCGCCAAAAGCCGAAACGCTGTCGCATTCGAGCGCGGCGCGATAGGCGTCGATCAACGTTTCGCCGGTCGCCACACCGCACGGATTGGCGTGCTTGACGATTACGACGGTCGGCGGGCCGTCGCGGAATTCGCTGACTAGCTCCAATGCGGCATCAGCATCGTTATAGTTGTTGTATGACAGTTCCTTGCCCTGCACCTGTTCGGCCTGCGCGATACCTGAACCATGAGGCCCGACGGGCACGTAGAGCGCCGCGCGCTGGTGCGGGTTTTCGCCATAACGCAATTCGGCTACGCGGTTGCCATTGACCGCGAGCATATCGGGAAACAGCTGCTGCTGGTCGGCAAAAGCAAACCACTGGCTGATCATGCTGTCATAGGCTGCGGTCGCCGAATAGGCTTTGGCTGCGCATTTGCGGCGGAAGTCGTAGGAGGTCTTGCCGCCCGATTCCTCCAGTTCAGCGATGAGATTATCATAATCGGTTGGGTCAGTAACGATAGTAACATAGGCGTGGTTCTTCGCCGCGCTGCGGACCATCGACGGACCGCCAATGTCGATATTCTCGATAATCTCGTCGCGCGACGCACCTTTTGCGACCGTCTGGGCAAAGGGGTAGAGATTGACCACCACCAGATCAATCGCTCCGATTTCATGCTCCTTCATCGAAGCCACATGCTCGGCATTGTCGCGCACGGCAAGCAGGCCGCCATGCACCTTTGGATGCAATGTTTTCACCCGGCCATCCATCATTTCGGGAAAACCGGTGAGCTCGCTGATGTCCTTCACTTGGAGGCCTGCGTCGCGCAGCGTCTTCGCTGTCCCGCCGGTCGACACCAACTCGACATGCCGCGCCGCCAGCGCATGGCCCAGTTCGACCAACCCGGCCTTGTCAGACACAGACAACAGAGCCCGTTTGATGACGACGTCTTGCATGATATTATCCTAAATGGCGGAGCTGCCAGCCGATGGTGAGGCCGCCTTT
>JBGSPK010000289.1:0-6684 GCA_041738665.1 Sphingorhabdus sp.
GTCGCTGTCAGTGCTGGCCTCATGTAGCGGCACGAAGGGCAACGACGGGCTGGAGGCATCCTCTTCAGCGGCGCCTGTCCAGATCGGCGTCACCGACGAAACGGTCATGCTTGGTGCACCATTCACTGTCGGCGCCACCACTTACACACCGGCAGATACTCCGCAATATGACGAAGTCGGCTATGCCAGCCAGTATGGGTCCGAACTTGACAAACGATTGACCGCAAACGGCGAGATTTTTGGCTCCGCCGCTGCCAGCGCAGCGCATAAAACACTTCCAATGTCAAGCTATGTCGAGGTCACCGCACTCGATACGGGGCGAACGATATTGGTGCGGGTAAATGACCGCGGTCCGATGTCGAACGATCGGTTGATCGACCTATCAGAAGGCGCGGCGCGACAACTCGGCATCGGACCGCAAAGCGTTGCCGGGGTGCGCGTTCGCCGGGTTAATCCGCCCGAACAGGAGAAATCAGTCCTTCGGCAAGGTATGACTGCGGCTGAACGGATTGAAACGCCCGAGCCGTTGCTAAAGGTGCTGCGCGATAAGCTTGCCAAGCAGCCACGTCCGTCACTGAACTTGCTAAAACCGGCTTCAGTTCAAGAAAAACCTACCCGCGTTGATGCCCCGTCCTCGCCGAGCGAAGACCGATTTATTCGGGAAGGCGGCAAACTTCCAATATCCGCAGCGCCGATTGCACGGCCCGCGCCCGCCGTTGCCGGCGGTTATGTTGCACAAATCGGAGCTTTCTCGTCCCGTTCCCGTGCGGACGATCTCGCACGCAAATTAGGCGCTTCGGTTAAAGCCAGTGCCGATGGTCGCTTGTTTCGCGTGCGCTTTGGTCCTTTTGCAAGCGAGACAGAGGCAGCCGCTGCCGCTCGTCAGAAAGGCTATCCACAGGCGCGCGTGTACCGCGACTGATTTTACTCGCAAAACAATGAGCTCCATCGCTATGAAACGATATGCGTATCGTAAAGGGGCTGTTCGTCTCAGCATCATTTTTTGTGGCAACCGGCGCCGCTGCGCATCCGCATTATGAGAGCGCTGCTCCGATAGCCTATATGGTCGATATGGCATCGGTCGCCGTGCTGTTCGATAAAAACTCAAAGCGCAAAATCCCGCCAGCTTCGATGGCCAAGATGATGACGGTCTATGTCGTTTTTGACCTTTTACATCGCGGCAAGTTAAAGCCGGATCAGAAATTCACGGTACATCCTGACACTTGGAAAAAGTGGAATAACACAGGTTCAACGATGTTCTTGAAACCCAATGAGCGCGTCAGCGTCGCCGACCTCTTGCACGGCGTCGTGACTTTATCGGGAAATGATTCTGCTATCGTACTCGCCGAAGGAATCGCTGGAAGCGAATCCAATTTTGTTCGGCTAATGAACGAAAAGGCGCAGCAATTGGGTATGAAAGACAGCCATTTTGGCACCGCCAATGGCTGGCCCGACAACGGCCGCACGTTTACGACCGCTCGTGATTTATCGCTTTTGGGTGTGCGAACTATCCATGATTTTCCTGAACTGTACCGCCTTTATTATGGCCGGAAGCAATTTCGCTGGAACAATGTCACCCAGCCCAATCGAAACCCGATACTGGGCCGGATTAACGGCGCCGATGGCGTAAAGACCGGTCATACTGATGCAGCGGGGTACTGCTTCACTGGTACCGCCGAACAAAACGGTCGCCGTATCATGATGGTGGTCGCTGGCCTTGCAAGCATGGATGCGCGAGCGAAAGAATCTCGGCGGCTTTTACAATGGGGTTTCGACGCCTGGCGGGCGCAACTTCTGTATAAGACGCAATCGGTCGTTGCGACGATCCCTGTTCAGTTGGGCGAAGTAGACCACATAAGAGTGATTGCACCGCGCAAACTTGCTCTGGCCTTGCCAGCCAAGGACGCGCCACGTTACAAGCTCGTGGTGCGTTACACCGGTCCCATCAAAGCACCGCTCGCGAAAGGCTCACATGTGGCAAAATTGGTTGTAAAATTTGAAGACGGGAGCGAGCAGATAATGCCATTAGTTGCCGCGCACTCAGTCGCAAAGGCAGGCTATCTCGGTCGTGCATATAACGGGCTGAAATCGTTGGTCAGCGCATGACTGGACGCGGAAGATTTTTATCGGTCGAAGGTGGCGAGGGCGTTGGCAAGACGACGCAGATCGCCGCGCTTGCCGAAGGCATCCGCAGCGCGGGCTACGATGTCATCATCACGCGCGAACCGGGCGGAACCGAAGGCGCAGAAATTATAAGGCAGCTGCTACTGGGCGGCAGTGCAGAGCGGTGGCTTCCTCGCGCGGAAGCTTTGCTGTTTGCGGCGGCGCGCAGCGATCACGTCGAACGGCTTATCGAACCGGCACTGGCCGGCGGAAAATGGATTATATCGGATCGCTTCATAGACAGCAGTCGGGCCTATCAAGGCGGCGGGTCGGGGCTGTCCGATGCCGATATTCTGACTCTACACAACATCGGCAGTAACGGATTGATGCCCGACAGGACGTTCGTGTTGAGACTGGATCCTAAAGAAGCCATAGGCCGCGCTGCGACCCGCGACAGCAACCGGCCCGATCGCATCCAGGGTCGCGATGACAGCTTTCACAGCGATGTTGATGTCGCTTTTGTTAGCTATGCCGAACGTGACCCGCGCGTCCGCCTGATTGATGCATCGGGTAAGCCTGAAGAGGTAACCATCCGATTATTGGCCGAAGTCACCGATTTGTTGGCGCAGGGATGACCGAACTTCTCGGCCATGACCGGGTCTGGCGGCAATTTTCTTCGGCATTGGCGAGCGGGAAGCTGCATCATGGCTGGATATTATCCGGCCCTCGCGGGATTGGCAAAGCGGCATTCGCGTTGCGCGCTGCGGCGGCTTTAGTTGATCCTGAACAGCGTTACGCCAGCATGATAGAGCGCGGATCGCATCCCGATATATTAACGATCAAGCGGCTGGCAAAAGAAGCTCCCAAGGAAGGGGAGGAGGCTGAACCTTCAGCAGAGCTAAAGCGTAGCATCACGATCGATCAGATCCGCCGATTGCAAGGCTCGCTCACCACCCGTCCCGGTCTTGCCGAAAAACGCGCTGTCATTATCGATGCCGCCGATGATCTTGAGCGTGGGGGGGCCAATGCGTTGCTCAAGTCACTCGAGGAGCCGCCTATTGGAACCTACTTCATACTCGTCAGCCATGCTAGCGACAGGCTATTGCCAACTATCCGGTCGCGCTGCCAGATGCTGCGCTTTGAAGCGTTGAGCGACCGCGATATGACCACAGCATTGCGGAACGCCGCTCCGGAGGCCAGCACAGGCGACATCGATACGCTTGTACGTGCCGGCAACGGCTCTCCGGGACAAGCCATTGATTTTCTTGGTCTTGATCTTGGAAAGCTGGAGGACGCCATGACGTCAATCATGCTTACCGGCGACCGGAACAACGAATTACGCAGCGCTTTGGCCGAGCAACTGGCGTTAAAAGCAGCCCAGCCACGTTATGAGGCGTTTCTGCGCCGCGCGCCTGCACTGATCGCCGAAAATGCACGAAATATGGATGCAGCTGCTGTTCTAAATGCAACCGAAGCTTGGAGTGCAGCCAGTGCACTTGCCAACCGCGCGATTGCATTGAGCCTCGACAAGCAAAGCGTCGTTTTCCAAATGGGAAGCTTGCTGGCATCGTTGCAACCGCATAAGGCGGCCTGAACAGCCAATTACAAGAGTGAACATGTCCGAACCGTTCTACATTACCACCGCAATCGCTTACCCCAATGGTCGCCCACATATCGGCCATGCCTATGAGGCGATAGCCACTGACGCGATCGCCCGGTTCCAGCGGCTGATGGGCCGCGATGTTTGCTTTTTAACCGGAACCGACGAGCATGGCCTGAAGATGGATCAGACTGCGCGCGGCCTCGGCGTGGAAACAATAGAATTGGCTAATGAAATGTCGTTCTATTTCAAAGAAATGTGCGACAAACTTGATATTTCAGTGGATCATTTTTGTCGCACAACTTCGGATCATCATCACAAAGCCAGTCAAGCTATCTGGAAGTTACTTGAAGCCAATGGCGACCTCTATCTTGACCGCTATGAAGGTTGGTACTCGGTCCGCGATGAGGCCTATTATGACGAGGCAGAGCTAACCGAAGGGGAAGGGGGAGCTAAACTTTCCCCACAAGGCACAGCCGTCGAATGGACCGCTGAGGAAAGCTGGTTCTTCCGTCTGTCGAAATATCAGCAGCCGTTGCTCGATTTCTATGCGGCCAACCCCGATTTCATGCGTCCCGAAAGCCGCAAAAATGAGACGATCCGTTTCGTCGAAGGCGGCCTCAAAGACCTCTCGGTATCTCGCACCAGCTTTGATTGGGGGGTAAAAGTACCAGGCAGCGACAATCATGTGATGTATGTCTGGCTCGATGCGCTGACTACCTACATTTCAGGCATAGGTTTTCCCGATGACACCGAGGAATGGCGCAAATACTGGCCCGCCAGCGTGCATATTATCGGCAAAGATATTGTCCGTTTTCACACCGTGTACTGGCCGGCATTTCTGATGTCGGCGGGCCTACCGTTGCCGAAGCAGGTTTTTGGTCATGGTTTTCTGCTTTCGCGTGGCGAAAAAATGTCGAAATCTCTCGGCAATGTCGTTGATCCGATGGAATTGGCCGAATTATTTGGTGTCGACGCGCTGCGCTACTTTCTGTTGCGCGAAGTCAGTTTCGGACAGGATGGCAGTTACAGTCCGGAGGCCATTGTGACACGTGTGAATGCAGACCTCGCCAACAGTTTCGGCAATTTGGCCCAGCGGACATTGTCGCTCATCTTCAAAAACTGCGAAGGTTATCTCCCCGCTATTCGCGGACACCATGACGAGGACAACGCGCTGTTCGAACTGGTGGGGACGGCCGTATCGCAGCAAATCCCAGCGCATTTTAATGAGCTGGCGATGTCGCATGCTCTGGAAAGCTGGATGCAGGCGGTTTTTGCATGCAACGCGTACATTGACGTCCAAGCGCCTTGGGCGCTCAAGAAGACCGATCCCGAACGGATGGAGACGGTATTGGCGACGCTCTTTATCTGCATTGCACAACTCGCGATTGCTGCCCTGCCGGTAATCCCGGGCAGCGCGACAAAATTGCTCGATCAAATGGGTATTCCTGATGAGGTGCGCACTTTCGCTGGCGCTGGTTCGCACTGGTACTCACCTCTTGCGGAAAGCGATTATCAAATTGCACAGCCCCAAGGCTTGTTTCCACGGCTCGAGTTGCCTGCCGGAGAGGAAACCACCGCCTAATGCTCGTCGATTCCCACTGTCACCTCAATTATAAGGGCTTGGTGGAGCAGCAATCTGACGTGCTGGACCGCGCACGAGGCAGAGGCGTAACCGCGATGCTCAACATCTCGACACGCGAGCGGGAGTGGGATGAAGTTATTGCGCTTGCCGAGCAGGAACCCGATGTTTGGGCGTCGGTGGGCATCCATCCGCACGAGGCCGACGGCCATACAGGCATTGATGCCGCAAAGCTGATCGCCAAGGCGGCGCATCCACGCGTTGTCGGCATCGGCGAGACCGGCCTCGATTATTATTACGACCATAGCGACCGCGCCCAGCAGCGAGCGTCGTTCCGAGAGCATATTCAGGCAGCACGCGAAACTGGTCTGCCCATCATCGTGCACACCCGAGACGCCGAAGATGACACAGCGCAGATAATGTCCGAGGAGATGATCACGGGCGAATTTAAAGGCGTCATTCATTGCTTTACCGCGAGCGCCGATTTTGCGCGAACTGCGCTGGATTTGGGGCTCTACATTTCGCTGTCGGGTATCGTCACGTTCAAGAATGCTGCTGATTTGCAGGATGTCGCTAAATGGCTGCCAACTGACCGGATCTTGGTTGAAACCGATGCGCCGTTCCTCGCGCCCGTCCCGCATCGCGGCAAGACCGGCGAGCCCGGATTTGTGGCAGATACCGCGCGCTTCGTCGCCAACCTGCGTGGGGAAGGGGAGGATGCCCTCGCCGCGCAGACGACGGAAAATTTCTACCGTTTGTTTTCAAAGGCGCATGTATGAACGTGGCGCAAGATGGTCCATCGCTCATTTGGGGCGTCGTCATGGTTATACTGCTGGTCAGTTCGCTCGCCGCGCGACGCTTGCCGCTGGGTCAAGTCGCCAAAATGTCGCTGGCCTGGGTAGCCATTTTTGCGGCGTTATTCGCGATATTCAGCTTTCGCTTCGAGTTTCAGGAAATATGGAACCGCGTAAAAAGCGACTTTTCAGGGACAGCCGGTCAAAATGTAAGCGGCGAAGCCATCGAACTCAAACGTCGCGATGACGGCCACTATTGGCTACAGGTCGACATCAACGGTACGCCCGTGAACTTCATGATCGACAGCGGTGCAACCACGACAGCGATGAATGCGAAGTCTGCCGCCGAAGCGAACGTAGAGATCGATAGCGCTGGTTATCCGGTAATCATCAGCACTGCCAATGGCCAGGTTACTGCACAGCGCGCCTCTGTACAGTCGATGCAAATCGGGCCTCACAAACTCACCGACCACAAAGTTGTTGTCTCGGAAAATTTCGGCGACACCAACGTACTGGGCATGAACTTCCTCGACAGCATGAAAAGCTGGAAGGTCGAAGGCAATGTCATGACGCTGCAACCGTGACAGCGCCAAAATCCTACGCGA
>JBGSPK010000300.1:0-3765 GCA_041738665.1 Sphingorhabdus sp.
GTCCATCGTCTCCTTGGCGATGCGGCGCCGCTTTTCGGGGCTTTTGATGAAATGCAGCGTCCGCATATTGTGCAGCCGGTCGGCGAGCTTGACCAATAACACGCGGATATCGTCCGAAATCGCCAGCAGGAATTTGCGCAAATTCTCCGCCGCGCGCTCATCCTCGGTCTGCGCCTCGATCTTTGATAGCTTTGTGACACCATCGACCAGCCGCGCCACCTCCGGCCCGAACCGCGCCTCGACATCTTCAATCGACGTCAGCGTGTCCTCCACCGTGTCGTGGAGCAACGCAGTGATAATCGTGTCCTCATCCATCTTGAGGTCGGTCATAAGACCCGCGACTTCGACTGGATGGCTGAAATAAGGGTCCCCCGAAGCCCGCTTCTGCGCACCGTGCATCTGGACGGTATAGACATAGGCGCGGTTCAGCCGGTCCTCATCGACATCGGGATCATAGGCCCGCACCCGCTCAACCAGTTCATATTGCCGCATCATAGGGGCTAGGTTGGGTGATTTACGCTGCGATGCAACAGGAAAATGGGTTTGGGTGGCTTAAGATCATTGTTGCGACCATAAATTAAGCTTGATTATCGCAATCAATCAAATCGCCGGGTCGACAATCAAGCACTTTGCAAAGTCTATCCAGCGTTGCAAAACGAATGCCGCGTACCTTTCCCGAACGAAACAGGGAAAGCTGGGTTTCGCTAAGCCCGATTTCCTGCGCCAGTTGCTTGCCGGTCATTCCACGCTTCGACAGTAAAGCGTCCAGTGTGATTGTTATCGCCATCAGAAAAACTCTTCGAGTTCTGCTCGGATATCAGCCGCCTGCGCAAATAGACGCGCCAAGATCGTTAGCATTAGCCCCACTACGCCTATTGCTATGGCAGCCGGGTCAAAATTCGCAATACTTCCGGCCCCGCCTGCTACTACCATACGGTAGAGTATCGGTACACCGAACACTGTCATGAATGCGCCGGCTGACAACGCAAATCCGATCCATTTTAGTAAGAACGGGATCACATCATTGAACAATGCTCCCTTTGCCAGCGCGCCAAACGCCTGACGCATCATCCAAATCGCCATGAGATAGAATACAATCGGTAGCCGCAGAATTATGCTGGATTTCGCCGCGGCGAGAGGGTTTTCAGCATTTGGCAACATCACCGCTTCCACGCATATGGCCAGCGCCAGAAGAGCAAAGATGAGGGTTGATAACAGCTGAAGCAAACGGCTGCGACGCTGAATTTCATTTACAGGTTTAGACATAAAATTTAACCTTGACTTAAATATTTTCGAATTACATAATTTAATTCATAGTTAAATTATATCGAAAGCTCAAGCAGGATGATTGCCGTAGAAACACAGAGCCTGACGAAAAACTATGCGGGCAAAACAGTCGTGAATAACGTCGCTCTTCTGGTTCCGGAAGGTTGTGTATACGGTTTCGTCGGACCCAATGGCGCAGGCAAAACGACCGTGATGCGAATGTTGCTTGGCCTGATCCGCCCTGATTGCGGGTGGGTCAAATTATTCGATCATGATATTGCGACAGACCGGCTTTCAGCGCTCGCCAATATAGGCGCCGTCATCGAAAGCCCGGCTTTGTACGGTCATTTAACCGGCCGTGCCAATCTCGACCTGACCCGCACTTTGCTTCAGCTTCCGTCTACCGAACCCGACCGTGTGTTGGATCTTGTGGACTTGCGCGCAGCGGCGGGACAAAAGGTCGCCACTTACTCGCTTGGCATGAAGCAGCGGCTTGCGATTGCGCGAACATTGCTCGGGTCGCCTCGCTTATTACTTTTGGACGAACCCACCAATGGTCTGGATCCGGATGGCATTATTGCGATGCGGAAGTTTATCCGCGACCTGCCCGACCGGATCGGCGGCACCGTGTTTGTATCGAGCCATTTGCTTGCGGAGGTTCAGCAAGTCGCTGACTATGTGGGCCTTATGCAGAACGGCCAATTGATCGTACAAAATCGCGTTGAGGCATTGATCGGGGGCATTTCGAATTACCAAATTGAGATGGACGAAGCTGAGCGAGGGACCGACCTCTTAAAATCTGCGGGTTTCGACGCAGAACATGTATTGAATTCAGTATTGTTGCTCTGCTCACAAGGTAGCGATGGCCGTTACCAAGCGGCCCGTGCCAACCGGCTTTTGGTAGAAGCGGGTCTCGAAGTGTCAGCACTGACGCCCCAGCCCACTTCATTAGAAGACATATACCGGGCCGCGCTACAGCAACAGAATCACATCGACAGGATTGCAGCATGATATCGCTCGTTTACACCGAAATTCGGAAACTCAACGGATCGCTGGCATTATTGCTGGCGGTCGTTGCACCCGCCTTTCCCGCAATGCTAGTCATGCTATCAACCGCCACATCGGACCGGTCATCGGCTTGGTCGGCGATTTTCGAAAGTTTCATGCTACCCATTTGGGCGCTTTTTCTGATGCCGATGACCGTCGCAGCGTTCACCACTCTGATGGCACAAATTGAATATCAGGCGCGTGGTTGGGATCATCTGCTCGCCCTCCCAATCCGGAAGTGGCAGGTGTTCGCGGCAAAGGCGCTGGTTCTGCTCGTCGCTCTGGCTGCAATGACAACGCTCGCCCTGGTGTTCACCTTGGTGGGTGCCTTCCTCGGAAGTTTGATTGGAGGCAACACGCTTACCGGCCAGTTGCCGTTAGCGAAGCTACTCAACTTGTCAGGCCTGATGTTGGCCTCTGCCTTTTCATTCGTCGCGTTGCAAATGTGGGTCGCATTTCGTTTCTCAAGCTTTGTCGCCTCACTCTCATTTGGTATTGGTGGGACTATGGTAGCCTTGGCTGTGGCGATGACCGGCACTCGCCAAGCAGACTGGTTTCCGTGGGTGTTGCCAATGAAAGTGCTTAGCGCGGCAAACCCGGCCAGTTTCGCTTGGGCGGGTGTTGCAGGTGGCCTGCTCGTCCTTATTCTTATGCTGTTCGACTTGTCGCGCCGCAATTTTAGGTAGAGCTTTGTCGGCACGCAAACAAAAACGCCGGAAGGATATCCTTCCGGCATCAAGGTGTTTCGGCTCTCTAATGCCGGTTCGCAAACCGGCTCGGGGGTAAGGAGGAGAGAGAGGCCGAAAATCTGTTAGGCGCGAAGCGTTTTTGTTGTCGCGATTTCTTAACCGGCGGGTGCCTACACCCGCCTCGAAATCGCTATTAGTTCTTCGCGATCACTTCCTTCTTGTTGCCATTGCAAGCGGCAAGCTCATCAGCAGTGAAGACGCGGTCGCCAGCGCTGAACGCCGATACTTCGCCGAATTCACGGGCGATGCTGATGCACATATTCTTGGGCGCGGTCGATGCCATTGGCGCGCGGCAGGCGGTGCCTTCACACTTTACGAATACGCTGCGCAGCAATTCCTGCTTGGAAGCGGCGGGCTGCGCCAGCTCCACTTGGTAATAGGGGCCTTTGGCAGTGGCAGCTTGGGCTTGGCCGCCAACTGCGAACAGAAGCGATGTGCTGAGAACGGCAGCGGCGGCGAGGACGCCAAAACGGGCGGAAACGTGGGAGAGGGTCATAATCTTATTCCTTTTTAGCTTTGCTAAGTCTGCAAAACGCTGGCCGGAACTTTTGCGCCTTTACCGTCGTTTTGCGCCTCTGGAAAACCAGTTGCGAATCACTACCTATTAGATTAGGTTTCTAGTTGCAACTTAAAACTGATTATCAGTTGATTTTTTTTCGCAAGCGGGTCACGCTCCCTTTTAGAGGATGAGTATATGGGTGAA
>JBGSPK010000317.1:0-5489 GCA_041738665.1 Sphingorhabdus sp.
CGACTATGAAAGTCAGTGCGACTTGCTTGTGAAAATGCCGATGCGGGGCAAGGCGGACAGTCTGAATGCGGCCGTCGCCACCGCAGTCATGGCGTATGAAGTGCTAAACCAGTTCCGGCGTGTTTAAACTTTAGCTATATCCGGCTTTGGGAAGTGAGGAGTCGCGAAAATGCGCAGGATATATCCAACGGCCTTATTCGGTGCCTTGTTGTTGGCCTCATGTCAGACTGCCGAGCCGCCCCAAGAGAAGCCGGAGATATACTTTACTGCACGTGGCAACGAACCCGGCTGGATACTTCGGTTTGATGCGAAAAACATTGACTTTGAAGGCGACTATGGCGCGACAAAGATTAAGGTCGAAAAACCTGAGGGCCGTCCTTCGTTCAATGGCATGCGTTATGTGACAGATAGGCTGACGGTGGATGTTACGCATGCAACCTGTGCAGATGTAATGTCCGGGCAACGTTATGCCGAAACGGTTACTGTCTCGGCAAATGGCAAGGAATATAAAGGGTGTGGAGGCCGAAATCTGCCACCTGAATCTTTAAATGACACGACTTGGACCATCATAATGATGGACCAAATCCCGGTATTGCAGGGCATAGCAACTTCGCTGCGCTTCGCCGACGGGCGTGTCAGCGGCAGCGGGGGCTGCAACAGGATTAGCGGCAACTACACAATCAAAGGTAGCGTCATTACTTTTGGCGATCTCGTCGCGACGGAAATGGCATGCGCTGAAAAGCAGATGGCGCAGGAAGCGAAACTATTTTCATTGCTTAGGGGCGAGGTTAGCACACGTTATACTGTTGAGGGCGATCTGATACTGACCAATAAAAATGGCGAGAGAGCAACGCTGAAGCAGTCAATTTGATTTAGGCTGCATCTTCGTCGCGCAAGGGCGCCTCGACCAATTTGACCATCGGTCGGGTCATTTGATCTACGACAGGCAGGCTTTCAATTGCCTTGCCGCCGGTATCGATACTCAATTCCTCAAAGCGCTTTGCTTGGGTCAGCACCTGCGACTCCAAACTTCCGACAAGTGCGTTATAGGCCGACACCGCTGTGTCTAGGTTTTTGCCCATACGCCCGACATGGCCACCCATTGTCGACAAACGCGCGTACAATTCCTTCCCCAGCTCGGCAATTTCCCTCGCCTGACCGGCCATTTTTTCCTGTTTCCACACGGCCGCAACAGTACGCGCAATTGCAATCAGGTTGGTCGGGGTCGCCAGCAGCACGCGCTTGGCAAAGGCAAAATCCCACAGCGTCGGGTCTTTCTCCAACGCCGCCGCAAGGAAATGTTCGCCGGGCACGAACATGATTACATAATCGGGCGTATCATCGAACTGGTCCTGATAGGCCTTTTGCCCAAGCGCATTCACATGCCCTTTCATGGCAGCAGCATGCGCAGCGAGTGACGCTTCGCGCCGGACCTCGTCATCCGCCTCGAAAGCTTCCTGATAGGCATTGAGTGATACCTTCGCGTCGATGACAAGATTGCGACCGCCCGGTACGTTGATGATGACATCCGGACGCAGTCGCCCGTCGCTTCCCTCGACTGAAACCTCCGTTTGGAAGTCGGCATGTTCGGACAACCCGCAACTTTCGAGAACATTGCGCAATTGTTGCTCGCCCCACCGACCCCGCGCCTTAGGTGCGTTACGCAGGGAATTACCCAGCCGCTGCGCTTCGGTTTTGACAGCTTCATTACTGACTCGCATCGACTCCATCAAGCCGTGCAAATTGCCAAATGCCTCGCGACGTTCGGCCTCCACTTTGCTGACCGCGCTCTCATATTTTTCAAGGCGCTCATGCACCGGCTGAAGCAATGCACTCAGCCGCTGACCTGCCGCGCTTTCCGACTCCTTGAACCGCTCATCAGCCCGCTGCAAAAACCGCGATTGAGCTTCATGAAGCAACTTCTGGCTAATTTCAGAGAACTGCCCAGCAAGCAATTCCTTTGCTTCAGACAGCGATGCCAGCTGCTCTTCAAACGCGCGCTCGCGTTCTTCCAAAGCGGTTTGCACCTGAGCCAGTTTAATCCGTGCATCGTCACGCTCGCGGGTAATCTCGTCGAGCCCCATCCGCATCGACGCGACCGTGTCAGCACCGCCCCGCGCGGTTCGACCACCCGCCCACCAACCCAAACCTAGGCCAATAAGCAACGCGCAAACAACAATGACTGACAGTATCAGCGGTTCCAACTTAATGCTCCAATTGCAGAACGAATATGGAACATAGTCGCGTCATAGCTGACGTCAAGTTGCTTGTGCCGACGCTTTTCGTAAACGTTTGGCTTTCGCATAACTCATCATGCTAAGTGGCAGAAGCCCTGCATAAATCACGCTTGCACCAATTAAAGCTACCCAAGGCGCAGCGACCAGCACAGCGCCAAATAATCCAACCGCGGCCAATGCCATGAAGCGGAAACTCGGCCTGACTTTGATGGACGACCAGCTGAAAGTCGCAACATTGGAAATCATCAGCACCGCTACTATCAACAGCCACGGCGCAACGATGCGGTAATCGCGTACCCACTCGGCGCCAGTTTCGAACCAAATCATCATCGGTAGCAAAGCAAGGCCCGCCCCCGGCGGTGACGGCACGCCAGTATTGAAACCCGCCGACTTGTGCGGCTGATGCTCAGTGTCAATGCGCGCATTGAAACGCGCCAGACGCAGCGCAGCGCAGAGCACGAAAAACACCGAAATCGTCCAGCCGAACCGCGGCATGTCCTGCATGACCCAGCTGTAGATAACGAGCGCCGGTGTTGCACCAAATGCGATGACGTCGGACAAGGAATCCAGCTCTGCACCAAAACGGCTCTCGCCTTTTAGCATGCGCGCAATTCGCCCATCCATCGCATCCAGAACACCTGCGACAACGATAGCGGCCACCGCATCTTCCCAGCGCCCCTGCATCGCAAACCAGGCGCCGGAAAGTCCGGTGCATAAAGCGAGCGCGGTCACCGCATTTGGCGCCAATGCGCGCAGCGAAATTCCGGGACGGGTTGCCTGTTCGTCCATCAATGGCTGATTGCAATAAGGTCTTGGTCAACGCCAAGTTCGGCAATGACGGTTTCGCCCGCCACACAGCGCTGCCCCTTAATGACGCGCGACGAGGTGCCCTGTGGAAGATATACATCAACACGGCTACCGAAGCGGATTAGGCCGATACGTTGGCCATTGGCGACGCTGTCGCCTTCCTTCACAAAGGCAACAATACGACGCGCTACCAGACCGGCAATCTGCGTAAATCCGATACGAACGCCATCAGAACGCTCCACCAGAAAATGCTGGCGTTCATTTTCTTCGCTGGCCTTGTCCAGATCAGCATTCAAAAACTTACCCGCGATATAAACGACCCGTTTAATCGTGCCACGAATGGGCGTTCGGTTGATATGGACGTCGAACACGCTCATGAAAATAGATACCCGCGTCATCGGCTGATCACCCAAGGCATCGGGGCCAGCCAATTCGGGCGGCGGGGGTACGCGCTCGATAAGTGTCACAAGACCATCGGCCGGTGAGACGACGAATCGATCATCGGTTGGTGTTGCGCGCGCCGGGTCCCGGAAAAATGCCAAGGTCCATGCAGTAACCCCCAGCATTGGCCAGGCAAGTGTCTCCCATGCCATGAATGCGAAGAATAAGGTAATACCTGCCGCTATCAGGCCGAATTTTCGACCTTCTGGGTGAATGGGAGGAAACGACCATTTTGCGACCCCGGTTCCCCGGTTCGTGAGTTCTTGTCTGCTCATTAGCCCTAGCTAGGCGATGAAGCGTGATGTTACAACCGTTGGTTGGCCTTGTTTGCGGTATTCGTCACACCTCAAAGGTGCAGAAATGCGGATAAAGCAAATTTTTCTTCGGTGCTCGCGTCCCCGATATTGCAGGATTTTTATCGCGATTACTCTGCCCGCGCAGGACCCTAGATGGCCTTTCCAAGCAATTTGTTTACGCTGGAGCGATAACTCGATGATACCGGGACGTGGCTACCGTCGCTCATAACCAAACTAAGTCGCTTACCGTCTCGGTCCACAGACCGGATTGCTTCAACCGCAATCCACCACGATCGATGAACCTGCAAACCGGGAAAATCGCCCAGCTCAGCGATGGCGTCGGACAGCCGCATTAAAATCAGTGACTGACCTTCAACAGTGACCGCGCGCACATAATGATCCTCCATCCGCAACAGGACTAGTTCCGTGCCGATGGCGGGCGGCAGGCGGGCAAAGAATTTGAGGCCCGGACGGAGTGTTGGTGCAATAGCCGATACTGTATCTGTTTTTGCCCAACGCCCTGCCGCAAACAGCGTTATCAGCCCTAAGCTGAGCAAACCGATCGCTGCCACCTTGGCGAACAACACGAACAAATAGCCACCAACGTCATTCGGTAACGAGAGGTAGGCCAGATGCATCATTTGCTCATCCAGCGAAAATGGGCCAGCTGAGCTGTCCGAAGCAGATGCATTGGCCACGATATCTACCGTGCCGACAATAAGGGTCATCGGAAGGCTCGCGACAAGATACAATCCCAGCGCACCGGGCACTATGGCTAGTTCGGCAACAAGGTCGTTGCTGAGCAGCTTTCGGGCAAGCGCAGGCAGGATAAACCAAACCATTACGCAGAGCATCGTTAGCCAATATACGAGACGCCCTGCGAAAGGTTCCCGAAGCGAACCGAAGGGCTGCAGAATAACCAGCAAACAAGCAACAACCATCACAATGCCGAATTGACTGACCGCACCTCGAGCTTGCCACGGCATCGCCCAATATTCGAGCAGTGGCCTCAGCTTAAGCGGCTGGCTAGGCCCGCTCAGGGCTGATTGATTTGAATCGGACGTCATTGCCTCCGATATTAGCAGATTGCGGAATGCAATCCACGCTTCGTGAAGCGACGGCGGGCTCGTTCACGAACGGCCAGCGCCGATTCACGAATTGGCGATTGTCGCGCAGTTCATTGGACCGCATCGCGAGGCAATTATCGTCGGCCTCGTCTGGCTTGCGTACCGACAAAACAGGAGAACCACATTGGTGCCCCCCCGCTTCCGTTCATTCATCATTGCAACAGCGTCGCTGACGGCAGCCGTCCTGACCAGTTCAGCAACTGCCGCAAGCACTACCAGACGCGGAACTGCAGATGACCTCGCGCCGAGCGCGAAAGTTAAGCAGAGCGCACCGAAGAAAAAAGATCATGCCATCAATTTTGTTCCCTGCGGCGATGAAATCACCTCGGCCGATGTTCGCCGACTTGGCCTTTGTGGCACGATCACTGTTCCAGAAAATCGCGCCAAGCCCAAGGGCCGAGCGCTCCAGCTGCCGATCATCAAAATCCCCGCCCTCACCACCACGCGCCGCGCGCCGATATTTGTGCTCAACGGCGGACCGGGGTCGTCCAATTTGCCCGGCGGCTTGTATTTCAAGGCGATGCACACCGAACATGACGTCTACTTCATCGGCTACCGAGGCGCGGACGGTAACAATATTC
>JBGSPK010000348.1:0-3624 GCA_041738665.1 Sphingorhabdus sp.
GTTCAAGTTACCATGCGGGTGATGACTTTGCCAAAATGCGCGACGCACGCGCTGCGCAACTGGCAAAGGTCAGATAGGGCAAAGGGCAGGGGGCATGCCGCACCATCACGAAAGACGCAGCCTGCCGCATAGCGCGGCCCAGATGTACGACCTCGTTGCCGATGTCGCGCGTTATCCCGAATTTCTGCCGTGGGTCAGCGCAATTCGTATCCGACAGGATGATGACGCCGAAATGCTGGCCGATATGGTGGTAGGTTTCAAATCGCTGCGTGAAACATTCACGAGCAGGGTCGTGAAATCCCCTAAATCGTCGATCATCGTTGACTATCTCGATGGTCCGATGAAGCATTTGCACAATGCTTGGAAATTCGAGGATAATGTGGGCGGCGGTTCGATCGTTGACTTCACGGTTGATTTTTCGTTCCGTAACCGCGTGTTTGAGGCATTGGCCGGCCAGTTTTTTGACTCGGCGCTGCGCAAGATGACAACGGCCTTTATCGAACGCGCAGATGTGCTTTATGGCGCCGGGGGCAGCAGCAGCTCAAGCGCGTGAAGGGTCGCGAAGGCACGGATATCTGCACGGCTTTTATCCGATCCGAACTGGATTTTATCGCCCGTCATCTCGCCCGGATTTTTATCCTTCTCCGCGACTGCGAAGACTACCGTTCCAACCGGCTTTTTCTCGGTCCCGCCGTCTGGGCCGGCAACGCCGCTAATGGCGACTGCAATATCCGCGCCGCTTTTCTTGAGCGCGCCCTGCGCCATGGCCCAGGCAACTGCCACTGAGACTGCCCCAAAAGTGTCGAGGATATCTTCGTTCACACCGAGCATCTTCATTTTGGCGTCATTGCTATAAGTGACATAGCCCGACCCAAGTACGGCACTGCTTCCCGGAACTTCGGTGATTGCCGCGGACACCAGTCCGCCGGTGCAGCTTTCGGCTACAGCAATCGTCCGTCCAGCGGCTTTGTTTTCGGCTACAACACGTTCGGCAAGTTTGGCAATTTTCGCAGGCAACACAGATTTCATAGGGAGATTTTCTCAAAAGTGGCAACCGCCTGCGCCGCAATTCCTTCACCGCGTCCGGTAAAGCCAAGCATTTCGGTCGTGGTCGCCTTTACCGATATCCGCGCAACATCAACAGACATTATTTCAGCGAGCCGTGCCCGCATCGCTTCTTTATGTGGCCCGATTTTGGGTGCTTCGCAGATGATGGTTACGTCAGCGTTGCTCAATGCATAGCCTTGGGCACCCGCCAGTTGCACGGCGTGGGCCAGAAATCGGTCGGAGGAAGCACCGCGCCACTGTGCGTCGGAGGGCGGGAAATGATCGCCGATATCGCCCAGCGCCATCGCACCCAAAATTGCGTCGGTGAGTGCGTGCATCGCAACGTCGGCATCGCTATGGCCGGAAAGACCCTTGGGATGGGGGATTTGAATGCCGCACAACCATAATTCTTCGCCCGGAACCAACCGGTGAACATCGAAGCCCGAACCGCTGCGAATATTTGGGGTCATTTCTTTTCCTGAAAAATCGCTGGCAAAGGTGAACTTGGCGAGAGCTTCATCGCCGGGTACGATGCGAACATCCTGTCCTGCGGCCATGAGCATCCGGGCGTCATCAGTCGGTTCATCACCAGACCAATCCTGATGCGCCTTATAGATGGCATTGAAGTGAAAGGCTTGCGGTGTCTGGATGCGCCACAAATTTTCGCGCGCCACAGTCTCAGAAAGTGTGCCATTTCCCATGGCGAGGCTGTCGACAACAGCGAGGGCAGGGACCGCTCCAGGCGCATGTTTCAAACTCTCAATCAGATCGTCGATAATCCGTGCCGAAAGAAAAGGCCGCGCGGCGTCATGGATGAGTACATGGTCTGTAGTCCCTATTTCTGCAATTGTTTTAAGGCCATTCAGCACACTGCCACGGCGCGTCGCAGCACCCGTCACGAACACAGGTTCCGGCAATCCTTCTAGCGCTGCTCGCGCGTCTAATTCCTGACCTTCGCCAATTGCCACAACGACTTGATCGATATCGGGGTGAGCGGCAAATACCGCGTAGCTGTGGCGCAACAACGGTTGCCCTCGAACAAGCCGAAACTGCTTTGGCACGCCATCGCCGACGCGCGTGCCGGAACCGGCAGCGACGATCAGGGCAGTAATGCGTGGACGGGTCACCATGCCAGCGCCTTAGCCACAGCATGGTTGCGCGCCAAGCCGAAAGCTTGTAACGGCCTGCCTAAATTTTAGGCAATGTTTGAAAAATGCAGATCAAACCGATTCATATTGGCAATATCGAAATAAAGTGCCCCGTCATATTGGCGCCGATGACTGGCGTGACCGATATGCCCTTCCGCAAGATCGTTCGCCGTTTTGGTTCAGGGTTAAACGTCACAGAGATGATTGCCAGTCAGGCGATGATCCGGGAAACTCGACAGTCTCTGCAAAAATGCGAATGGGATGCGATCGAAGAGCCCGTTTCAATGCAGCTTGCCGGCTGCACCCCCTATGAAATGGGCGAGGCTGCCAAGCTTAACGAAGATCGCGGTGCAGCCATCATCGACATAAATATGGGATGCCCGGTGAAAAAAGTTGTTAATGGCGACGCAGGATCGGCGTTGATGCGCGATTTGCCGCTGGCTGCAAGCCTGATTGAATCTACCGTGAAGGCGGTTTCGGTGCCGGTGACGGTCAAGATGCGGATGGGCTGGGATAATAATAGCCTCAATGCGCCTGAGTTGGCGCGGATTGCCGAGGATCTTGGTGCCAGTATGGTGACAGTGCATTGTCGCACCCGCAACCAGATGTATAAAGGCTCGGCTGACTGGGCTTTTGTTCGTAAGGTAAAGGATGCCGTTTCGATCCCTGTTATCGTCAATGGCGATATTTGTACCATAGAAGATGCTGAAACCGCATTAGCGCAAAGCGGAGCCGATGGCGTGATGGTGGGGCGGGGCGCCTATGGCAAACCGTGGCTGCTTGGTCAGATGATGCACTGGTTCCGCACCGGGCAAAACATTGCTGATCCCAGTCTGGAAGCGCAATATCATCTGATTATCGAACATTATCGGGCGATGATCGACCTTTATGGCAGCGATGTTGGCTTGCGTGTCGCGCGCAAGCATATCGGATGGTATACAAAGGGACTGACGGGCTCTGCGGAATTTAGAAACTTCGTCAATCGTATTGATGATCCCAATATCGTTATCGACGAACTTACCCGCTTCTATGAACCATTTCTGACGCGGTCGGCTGCATAGAAATGTCGGACGTGCTGCAGCGCCCGGAAAGCAGCCAGATTCTGGCTAGCGTTCCAATACCGGTGCTGCTCATTTCCTCGGATAACAATATCGCATTTGCCAATGACGCCAGCGAAGCTTTTTTCGGACGAAGCAAAAAACGACTGGAGAGCCAGTCGATCACCGACGCGCTGCAATTTGAAAGCGACAGGATGAATGTCGCGTTGGTGGCACGTGACAGCGACATTTCTGCGCAGGATATGGAGCTCAAGACTGCGCATGGCAGCATCACGGTCGACATCAATATCTCGATTTTGCCAGGAGAGCCCGATTGGCGCATCGCCGTCATATCCCCCCGAAACGGCGGCCGCGAACATATCGGTGATCAA
>JBGSPK010000402.1:0-2941 GCA_041738665.1 Sphingorhabdus sp.
CGCTATCGCTCATTTTGGGCCCTGACCAGTTATCATCAACTTATCCGCCCCTAACGCGGTGGTGACGTAAGGGCAAGCATTGCCCCATATCAAAGCGTTCGCTAACGCAGGTTCCATGGCGGGGGACGGCAAACCGACACCGATGATGGTGCAATATTTAGGCCTGAAGGCCAAGGCGGGCGATTGCTTGCTATTCTATCGGATGGGCGACTTTTTCGAGCTGTTTTTTGATGATGCGAGGGCGGCATCGGCAACGCTCGATATCGCGCTGACCTCGCGCGGCGAGCATGATGGAAAGCCAATCCCGATGTGCGGCGTTCCGGTGCATGCTGCCGAGGGGTATCTTGCGCGCTTAATCAAGGGCGGTCACCGCGTCGCGATTGCCGAGCAGACTGAAAGCCCGGAGGCAGCAAGGGCGCGGGGTGGTTCAAAGACTTTGGTGGCGCGTGACATTGTTCGGTTTGTCACTGCGGGTACCCTGACCGAGGACAGCCTGCTCGACAGCTGGGCGTCGAATATGCTGCTAGCGCTAGCGCCTGTGGGGGATGCGATTGGCATAGCGGCGGCGGATATATCGACTGGCTATTTTGAAGTAGTGAGCGTTTCAGCGAGCGCGCTAGAGGCGGAACTGGCGCGATTGGCGGCCAGCGAAGTTGTTGTTGCCGAAGGCTTCGAGGGCGCTCCTTTCGATGCCATCGTCAGGCCCCGCGCGGATTTCGACAGCGTCGTGGGGGAGGAATCGCTGAAGCGGCATTTCGCTCTGCCCACGCTTGATGCCATCGGCCCGTTATCGCGGGCCGAACTGGGGGCGGCGGGAGGGTTGATTGCTTATCTAGAACATGTCGGCCAAGGCAAGATGCCGTTCCTTAAGCTGCCGGTGCGGCGCGAGGTGCATGAGCATCTGCTTATCGATCAGGCGACGCGCGACAGCCTCGAAATCAATACCGCCAGCAAAGGTGGCCGTTCTGGTTCGTTGCTCGCCGAAGTCGACCGGACGATTACCGGCGCAGGCGCGCGGCAACTTGCGGCAGACTTGGCTGCGCCGTTAATGGACAAAGCCAAGATCGAAGCGCGGCTTTCGTTGGTGCAGTGGTTCCACGACGCACCGCTATTGCGCGACGCCATCCGCACCGCGCTGCGTCAGCTTCCCGATGTTGCACGCGCGCTGGGTCGGGTTGTGGCCGGACGGGGAAGTCCGCGTGATGTCGGTCAGATACGCGATGGTTTGGATGGTGCGCGGGCCTTGCGCGAACGGCTGGGCGCGATGGCCGATCGTCCTGAGATGTTGAACACGCTGTTGCCAACGCTCGACGGTCATGGAGCGATGGTCGATCTGTTCGAGCGGGCACTGGTGACATCGCCGCCGACCGATACCGGACAGGGCGGCTATATCGCCGAAGGATATGACGCGGCGCTCGATGCTTTGCGGTCGGCGGGACGTGACGGTCGGCAAGCGATTGCGCAATTGGAAGCACGTTACCGCGATGCGACGGGCGTGGCAGCGCTGAAGATTCGCCATAACGCGGTGCTTGGCTATTTCGTTGAGGTTCCGGCAAAGCATGGCGACTTGCTGATGGCCGCCGGCACCGGATTTACGCACCGGCAGACGATGGCAGGCGCGGTCCGCTTCAACTCGCCCGAGCTGCACGAGGAAGCAATCCGCATCACGCAGGCGGGTGGCCACGCGCTGGCGGCAGAGGCAGCCCATCTGGAAGAACTCATTGCACATGTGATGGACCGGCGCGATGCAATTGCCGCGAGTGCCGATACGCTAGCGCGGATCGATGTCGCGGCGGCGCTTGCTGAACGTGCGGCTGAGAGCGGCTGGTGTCGTCCAACTTTCGCCGAACATCCTTGCCTGGAAATCGAAGGCGGACGCCATCCGGTGGTGGAAAGCGCGCTGGCAAAATCGGGTGACCGCTTCATTGCCAATGATTGCAGGCTGGCTCCGGAAAAGCGGCTCTGGTTGGTTAGCGGTCCGAACATGGGGGGTAAGTCGACTTTCTTGCGGCAAAATGCGCTAATTGTGTTGCTCGCGCAGGCCGGGAGCTATGTGCCAGCGACCTCGGCGCGGTTAGGGTTGGTTGACCGCCTTTTCAGCCGGGTTGGCGCTTCCGACAACTTAGCGCGGGGCCGCTCGACATTCATGGTCGAAATGGTGGAAACCGCCGCTATCCTCGCGCAGGCAACCGAGCGCAGCTTTGTGATATTGGACGAGGTCGGTCGCGGCACCTCGACCTATGATGGACTCGCAATTGCTTGGGCGGTCGTCGAGGGTATCCACGAAGCCAATCGCTGCCGCTGCCTGTTCGCAACCCATTATCATGAGCTGACCCGGCTTGCCGACAGTCTTGACGCGCTGTCCCTCCATCATGTGCGAGCGAAGGAGTATAAGGGCGATCTCGTCCTCCTCCACGAACTAGCCGATGGCCCAGCGGATCGAAGCTACGGTATCGCGGTTGCCAAGCTGGCAGGCCTGCCGCCACAAGTAGTTGCGCGTGCGAAAACGGTATTGGAAAAACTTGAAAAAGGCCGAGCCGAAACCGGCGGGCTGGCAGCCGGATTGGGTGACCTGCCGTTGTTCAGCGCGGCGCTGGATGCCGCCGAGGCCAAGGTCGATGCGCTGCGTGACAAGCTAACGGGGTTGGATATCGATGCGCTTAGCCCGAGGGCTGCACTGGATTTGCTTTACGAGCTTAAAAAAGCTGCTGGTGAAAGCTGATCAAGCCAATGATAAAAATAGCCCAGCTAAAGCCGCGCTCATAAGATTCGACAGCGATCCTGCAGCCAACGCCTTCACGCCAAGCTTTGCAATCATCGGGCGCTGGTTGGGAGCGAGGCCGCCGGTCACTGCCATCTGGATGGCAATCGAGCTGAAATTGGCAAATCCGCAAAGAGCAAAAGTGACGATTCCAACAGTCGTTGGAGATAATGTCTTCAG
>JBGSPK010000414.1:0-2084 GCA_041738665.1 Sphingorhabdus sp.
CGAACGCAACCAGCTAAGCTGGCGACGGGTATGGCCGACCACCGACGATAGCGACCAGAAAGTGGCGCAATCGATGGACTTGCTGGCGCGGATGGTGACGCTTCGCCTGACCGATGAACTCCGCGAGAAGCTGGGGGCAACCTATGGCGGTGGCGCGAGTTCGAACATGTCTAATATCTATCCGGGCCGTGGATCGTTTTCCATTGCGACAACCGGTGATCCCAAAGATCTGGCCGCTATCGAAGCGGCGGTCGATCAAATCATTGCCGAACTGGTTTCTTCACCTGCAGATTCCGATCTGTTCGAGCGCGCACGCAAACCGGTTCTGGAGAGCTACGCCGACTGGAAGAAGCGCAACGATACTTGGATTGGTGTCGCGTCCGAAGCACAGAGCAACCCCGGCCGTCTGCAACGTTTTCGAAACAGCGAAGCGTTGTTCAAAACTGTTAAGGCCAGTGATGTATGGGAACTTGCAAAACTCTATTTGGGCAAACCCGCCCCGTTCACATTTCGCGCACTGCCGACCGAGTTCATTACGAACAAATCTGACAGCAGCAGCACGGCTGCAGCGGCGCGCTAAATCTCAACCCTTGGTTTTGTAGCCGCAGACAATGCCGAGGATGAAGGCCAGAAACAGCCCAAGCTGAACATCGTTATTAGCACCACTGCTCCAGCCAAAAAACTCATGACCAAAAGCGAACAGCCCGATAAACATCGCAGTTGCCAAACCAACCATCAGGTCCTCCGATCAGCATAATTGCCTTCACGACCAATGCATAGTGAACGGACATAGACCGATCACCATCAAATTAGCATTGCCGAACAGCCTTAATTTTCGGTTACGCGCCACCTGCCCTCTTGTTTCATAGCGCGCGGCATCTATAGGAAGCCATCAGCCCGCAACACAGGTGGAACCCATGAAAACCCGCGTCTTTGTAACCCTCAAAAACGGTGTGCTTGATCCGCAGGGGAAGACGATTCATCATGCGTTAGAAGGTCTTGGTTTTTCTGGCGTAAATGACGTGCGGGCGGGCCGGTTGATTGAAATTGACCATGAACCAGGCGTTTCAAAGACAGACCTCGAAGCTATGTGCAGCAAATTGCTGGCTAACATGGTCATCGAGAATTTCGAGATTGAGCAAGCCTGATGCGCGCTGCGGTTATCCAGTTCCCCGGATCCAACTGCGACCGCGACATGGCAGTTGCTATCCGTGATATCATGAATGCCGATACGAGTCTGGTCTGGCACCGCGAAAGCGAATTGCCCCATGGTCTCGACCTGATAGCAATACCCGGTGGGTTCTCGTACGGTGATTATCTGCGCTCAGGCGCGATGGCGGCACGTTCACCTGTAATGCAGGCGGTTGTTGAGGCCGCTGGCCGCGGTGTGCCAGTGTTGGGCGTCTGTAACGGCTTTCAGATATTGACCGAGGCAGGACTGCTGCCCGGCGCACTCATGCGCAATGCCGGAATTCGTTTTGTTTGCCGCACCGTCAAATTGACTGTTGAAAACAGCCAATCTTTATTCACCAGCGGCTATAATGCGGGTGAAGAAATCAATATTCCGGTCGCGCACCATGATGGCAATTATTTCGCTGATGAGGCAACGCTTGACCGGATCGAAGGTGAAGGCAGGGTGGCGTTCCGCTATGCCGAGCCAGTGAACGGGTCAATACGTAATATTGCTGGCGTGCTCAACGACGCGGGCAATGTTCTTGGCATGATGCCGCATCCCGAACGCATGATCGAAGCGATGCAGGGAGGTTCAGACGGGCGCCGTCTGTTCGAGGGTCTGATCCGCGAAATCGCCTGAGTGTTCCGTTGTCGCCTTTAACGCTTTCTTGCGTGGCGGAAACAGGAAACGGCCTAATGTTAATATCACCGTGGGCCACAGCATGGTGTTGTAAAGATCGTGAATGCTGGCGTCGATGCTCGCTTCGCCGGGAGCTAAGCCTTTCAGATCGGCATATTCATTAAACAGCTCAGCCGCGAAGACGATTAGCCAGCACCAGATGCTGTCGGGCCGTCGGCGCAATATGATCGCCGACAAAAACAGGATGAGTATGGAACCATGAACATGCATG
>JBGSPK010000448.1:0-2633 GCA_041738665.1 Sphingorhabdus sp.
GCTAATGAGATGGCTGGGGCGGCAGGGATCGAACCTGCGAATGGCGGCATCAAAAGCCGCTGCCTTACCGCTTGGCGACGCCCCATCATCTTGGACATTTTAGAGCAGGAGGACAATAGCGTCTTGCCTGCTGCGGCGGCCTTATAGCGTGAGTTTTGGCAATGGCAATCGCCGAAACTCGCGAAATATCGATCAGTCGATGCGCTGAACCCAGCCATGCGTGTCGGGTGCGATGCCGCGTTGGATATCAACGAGTTTGGCGCGCAACTGCTGAGTCATTTGCCCCGGGCCACCGGCGCCAATAGTGAAATTCCCGCTTTCGCCGTGCACACTGCCAACTGGCGTTACGACTGCCGCAGTGCCGCATGCAAAGGCTTCAACCAGCTTGCCCGATGTCGCATCAGCGCGCCATTGGTCGATTGCGTATCGTTCTTCGCGTACCGTCAGGCCCTGTTCGCGCGCCAAGGTAAGGATCGATTCGCGGGTAATTCCTTCCAATATCGTCCCATCGGTCGGCGGCGTAATCAACGTTCCGTCGTCGAACAGGAAGAACAGATTCATACCGCCTAGTTCTTCGATCCAGCGATGCTCGGCAGCGTCGAGAAACACAACCTGATCGCATCCATGCGATATGGCCTCGGACTGCGCAACGAGGCTGGCAGCGTAATTGCCGCCGCACTTAGCCGCACCCGTGCCTCCAGGGGCTGCGCGGGTATAATCTTGCGAAACCCAGATTGAAATCGCAGGCGCACCGCTCTTGAAGTAATTTCCTGCTGCCGATGCGATTACCATATAAAGATATTCAGCCGAAGGTTTGACGCCGAGAAAAACCTCGCTCGCGATCATAAACGGGCGGAGATAAATTGAACCGCCATCGACAGGCGGAAACCAAGCCTTGTCGACCTCGACCAGTTGTTTGCACGATTGAAGGAACAGTTCTTCGGGCAATTCGGGCATCGCCAACCGTTTTGCCGAGCGTTGAAAACGACGTGCATTCTGTTCCGGCCGGAACAAAGCCATACTACCATCGGCGAGGCGATACGCTTTCAGCCCCTCAAAAATCTCTTGTGCATAATGCAGCACTGCAGTGGCGGGATCGAGCGTCAACGGACCACGCGGGCCTACCTTTGCGTCATGCCAGCCCTTACCTTCGGTGTAGCGGATGGTGACCATATGGTCAGTGAAAACGCGGCCGAAGCCAGGGTCTGTAAGCAATTCGGCTCTGCGCGCAGGGTCGACCGGATTTGGATTGGCCTCAAAAGGAAATGCGGCAGCAGTCATATGCGTTCTCGTCTATTAGGGTCTTGCACTGTCCTATGGCGTGCGCCAAGATACGTCAATATGGCTGTCCCATCTTCTTCCACTGTCACCCCTTCTGCGTCGCCGCTTTTCCTGCGCGAACATGAGATCAGGCGCGGTGTGGAACTGCTGTTTTTCGGTTACACGCGGCTGACCCGGTCTATCGATGAAGGGCTTTCCCAGCATGGCTTGGGCAGGGCGCATCACCGCGCTCTTTATTTCATTGCGCGACAGCCTGATCTGACCATTAGCGATCTTCTCAAGATACTGGCCATCACCAAACAGTCGCTTGGTCGTGTGCTTACCGATCTCGGAGCGCAAGGGCTGGTCGAAACCCGCACTGGGGCCATTGATCGGCGTCAGAAGCTGTTACGGCTTACGCCCGACGGCATAGCTTTCGAGGCGCAATTGTTTGAAGCGCTGCGTATCAGTCTGGCGTCGGCTTACGCAGCGGCTGGGCAAGAGTCGGTAACCGGATTCTGGCGCGTGCTCGAGGGTTTGATACCCGCCGAGGACCGCGTTGTGGTTGCGGCATTACAAAAGGATATTTGATGCGCGATACGCTGGACAGGTTGGAAGCCGTCATTGCCGAACGGCGCGGTGCGTCAGCGGAGAGCAGCTATGTCGCCTCGCTGTTCGCCAAGGGCCGCGAGAAGATTGCACAGAAAGTGGGTGAAGAAGCGACCGAGACGGTGATCGCAGCTTTGTCGGGAGACCCCGCTAAGCTGACGTCTGAGGCGGCGGATTTGTTGTTTCATCTGATGATTTTGCTCGCGGACGGCAGTGTGTCGGTTGACGATGTCTTCGCCGAACTGGATCGCCGCGACGGTGTTTCAGGTATTTCTGAAAAGGCTGCCAGAAAGGAGTGATCCATGCCGATTGATCCCACATTGCCTTATGATGACCAGAACATCTTCGCTAAAATCCTGCGTGGGGAAATTCCGAACAAGACGGTTTACGAGGATGAGTGGGCGCTGGCGTTTCATGACATCAATCCACAGGCGCCAATGCATGTGCTCGTTATCCCAAAGGGCGCTTATGTTAGCTGGGACGATTTCAGCGAGAATGCCGGTGATACTGAAATTGCGGGCTTCATCCGTGCAGTCGGCAAAGTGGCACGCGATCTCGGGTTGTTAGAGCCTGGATATCGCTTGCTCGCCAATGTCGGCATCGACTCACATCAGGAGGTTCCGCACCTTCACGTCCATCTTTTTGGTGGAAAACCGCTTGGACCGATGCTTACGCGGTGAAATTAAGTTGCGTGATGCGCGTGAGCGGTTAGGTTCGCCGCCATAAGAATCCGTCGGGGAGATTAAGATGGCGAGTAACGAGCA
>JBGSPK010000112.1:0-1883 GCA_041738665.1 Sphingorhabdus sp.
GCGTTCGATGGTTCGAAGGCGTTCGCCCGCCACGCGCATGCGTTCAGCGGAAACGCCACGGCGCGTGGCCAACTGAGCAAGGACGCGGTCCTCCGAGCCTGCGGGCAGCATTTCCCAATTAACAGTTTGGATTTTCGCAAACTCCTCGTCACTCAGGTCTGCGTCAAAGGCGTTGGCAGCGCCGACAGCTTCTTTCAAAAATCGGATATTGAACTTGAGATCGGTCGCAAATGAGTCGCTCTCGTGCGACAGAGGCTGGTCAACTCGGAACTTGACCAGCGCGCCATCACGCAACTGCTCCAGCACTGTTGCCGAAATCGTGTTCAGCCGCGCGCGGTGATATTGCAGAGGCCATGCTTCGACCGATCGACTGACAAGATGGTGACCATTGCCGTTCCAGTCAGGCGCCCAGTTGGATACTTCGCGCAATTCTTTTGACAGGTCCTTGCGCTTCTCGACCCAGCCGTCGAGATTGCGAGCTGCGAACAACCCGCGCGCGCGGAAGTAAGACAGGCTCGCCAGCGGTGATTTGCCCATTGACGACGGACAGATTGAAGTCGACATATGGTAAAAGGTCAGCCTCTGCCACCGTCAAGACGGCGGCGACGACCACATTAGGGCCATTGATCGCGGCAAGTTGCTTTTGCAGTCCTTTGGATAATCGGGATTGTGTTCGAGCCATTAGTTTCTCTCCTCGCGCGAGAACTCTTCGCCATATCCGCGATCTTCAAGTCGTCGCTGATATCGTTCGGGAAGTGAACTATTGATCCGGTCGTAGAGTTCTTGGGCCTGCTGCCACGCCGCCAGGCGTCGCTTGCCGAGTTCGCTATCATCCTCGTTCGTTTCAAGTAATTGCCGGGCGGCGAACGTTACAAATTCCTGTTGCTCGTCGCGGAACGCAAGCATTCGGTCCCAGCGCACCTTTTCCTCGGGCGTCATTGGCCCCGCATAACGGACCTCTGCCGTGCGCGCGTTAATAATGACATCGCGGGGATGAGGTAGCGGGGTGCGCTCGGGCAGCCCGTGCTTTTGCGCATGTTCGATTTCTTGCTCCCAACCATATTTGTAGTCCGCAGCGGTTGCGTAATGGTCGACCCGGAGCCTGCGGTCTTCCTCCTCGATCCCCCGAACCAATTCGGCCATTGTCGACTGCGCCAACCGATTGCCTTTCATCGCTGACACGCCGAGCGACCGGAAAACTGCTTTGATCACAGGCAGCGCGGTGGTCTTTTCACCTTCCCGGACGCTGATAGTGCGATATGCTTCTTCGAGAAGCATGCGGTTGGCCGGCTGGGTCCCAAATTCGAGGCCCTGACCAGCCGGGACCTTGTTTCTTGATCCCTTCGTTCGGCCCTTGGGATTGCCCGATTTGCCCTTCTGAAATCGGTGCGCGGCAGGAGGCTTCCCATAGCCAACTTCATATTCGTCTTGAGGATCGGATTTCGCCATCACGCTGCCTCCGTTCCAAGCTCGAGCCCGAGCCGGGCTTCAGCAACGACTTCGAAACCTTCACCGCTACCCTCCAACGTAGTCCGTTTTCCTGTATAATGTTCCCATCGCCGAATGATGGTGTCGCAGTAAAGCGGGTCATATTCGATAAGCCGGGCGCTGCGACCGGTCTTTTCAGCGGCGATGAGCGTAGATCCTGAACCGCCAAAGGCATCGAGCACGATTTCGCCGCGCCGCGAGCAGTCGCGTATGGCATCCGCTATCATCGCCAAGGGTTTGACTGTCGGATGCATCGCCAATTCGTCCGAACGTGCCGCGCTGATTGAACTGATCCCGGCATAGTCCCAAACGTTGGTGCGATAACGACCCGTCTGGCCCAGCCCGAAGCTGTTCGTATGTTCGGCCGTCCCGTGCTTGAATACGAAAATGAACTC
>JBGSPK010000129.1:0-20309 GCA_041738665.1 Sphingorhabdus sp.
GCCGGTATTCACCCACCCGCCGATTGCGGGCGAGATTGCCAAGTTGCTCGATGCCCGCGAAGCCAATCCCGAAGGTTGCGTTGTGGTCGGCGCTTATGCGCTTGGCAAAGCGCAGCGGGTGATCGCTGAGCTTCGCAAAGCAGGCTATGATGCGCCGATTTACATTCACGGCGCGATGCAGAAAATGTGTGAATTGTACGAGGCGCATGGAGTGGCGCTTGGCGATTTGGTAATGGCGACGGGGCTGGCCAAAGGTGAACTGAAAGGTGCAATCGTGGTTGCGCCGCCGTCGGCGCTCAACGACCGTTGGGCACGGCGATTGCCCGACCCTGTCACTGCGATGGCGTCCGGTTGGATGCGCGTTCGGCAAAGGGCGCGGCAGAAAAATGTCGAATTGCCTTTGGTGATCTCCGATCATGCCGACTGGAACGAGCTGACCGAAACGTTGCTTGAACTGCGTCCTTCGGAAACATGGATCACCCATGGCCGCACCGATGCGCTGGGGCGGTGGTGCGAATTGCATCAGCTCAAAGCGCGCGCACTCGACCTCGTGGGCCGCGAAGACGAGGACGAGGGCTGATGGAACGCTTCGCTGCGCTGATCGACGGACTGGTCTATACCCGTTCACGCGACACCAAGGTTCGGCTGATCGCTGATTACCTGCGCGATACACCCGACCCCGACCGCGGCTGGGCGCTTGCGGCACTTGCCGGAACGCTTAGCATCGCAACGGTCAAAAGCACCGCAATCAGGGCTATGGCCGATGAGCGTTTTGACCCTGCCTTGTTCCGGATGAGCCGCGATTATGTTGGCGACACCGCCGAAACGGTCGCCTTGATGTGGGATCAGTTGCCGCATGTGGATGGTACCACGCCGCCGACGCTTGCCGAAGTTATCGACCTGCTTAACAACGCAAGCCGTGCCCGCGCGCCATCGTTGCTCGCTGAACTGATGGACAGGCTCGATGCCGATGGCCGTTACGCACTGCTCAAACTGGCATCTGGCGGGATGCGCGTCGGCATTTCGGCGCGGCTGGCAAAAACCGCCTTTGCGCAAAGCTTCAATCTCTCGGTCGACGATGTCGAAGAGGTCTGGCACGCTTTGCGCCCGCCTTATGCAGAGCTGTTTGCTTGGGGGGAGGGTAAGACTGCACGGCCTGATCCATCCGAGACCGCCTTTTTCCGTCCATTCATGCTCGCGCATCCATTGGATGACGGCATTGTCGACTTGGCGGATTTTGCTGCTGAATGGAAATGGGACGGCATAAGAATCCAGATTGCCGCAACGGAAAGCGAAACGCGTCTGTTCAGCCGAGGGGGCGATGAAGTTTCGGCGGCATTTCCGGAAATCGCGGCGGCGTTTGGTGGGATTGGCGTGGTCGATGGCGAACTGCTCGTTCGTGGCGAAGTCCAGGGCGGCGAGGCGGCAAGTTTCAATGCTCTACAGCAGCGTCTCGGGCGAAAAACCGTGACTGCCGCAATGCAGGCCGAATATCCGGTGTTTGTCCGGCTATACGACATTTTGTTCGACGGAACGGAGGATTTGCGGACGTTACCTTGGACCGCAAGGCGCGATCGGTTGGAACGCTTTGTGGGCCCGCTCGATCCAGTTCGCTTTGACCTATCCGCAATCATCGAAGCTCGCGATTTTGACCACCTAGCCGAAATTCGTGGCGGATCGCGTGACGCAGCAATTGAAGGCGTGATGCTCAAACGCCGTGACGCGCCCTATCTGGCTGGCCGCAAGGTCGGTCTCTGGTACAAATGGAAACGCGAGCCCTTGGTCGCCGATTGCGTGATGATGTACGCGCAACGCGGCAGTGGTAAACGCTCATCATATTATTCCGATTACACCTTCGGCTGCTGGGGCGAAGACGGCAGTTTGCTGCCAGTGGGTAAGGCCTATTCCGGCTTCAGCGACGAAGAACTGAAATGGCTTGACCGCTTTGTCCGCAACAATACGGTTGCTCGGTTCGGGCCGGTACGTGAGGTTGAAAAATCGCTGGTGCTTGAAGTAGCCTTCGACGCTGTCCACGAATCCAAGCGCCATAAATCAGGCATAGCGATGCGCTTCCCCCGGATTTCACGCCTGCGCCGAGACAAGCCCGCCGACGAAGCCGACCGTGTCGAAACGCTGAGGTCGATGATCGGTTAGAGAAAGGCCTTCACATCGGCCATGAAGCGGGCCAACTGATCGTGGTGGAGCCAATGTCCTGCATTTTCATATTCGACGACTTTGGCGGTCGGGAAATGTTCGATCCGACCATCTTTTTGTGGATTGGAGGCCCAGCTGTTTTCACCATATAGCATCAGCACCGGGCAGGTTATCGAATGCCAGATAGACAGCATATCCTCACGCGGCATGTCGAAAATTGCCCAGATGTTGAGGTAGTTATCGAACTTCCAGCTCCAGGTGCCATCTTCATTGCGGCTGATGCCATGGACAGTCAGGTGCCGCGCCTGCTCATCGGTGAGATAGGCATTTTCGGATTTCATCCGCTCATATGCGGCCTCGATATTGGGATAGCGCTTCGGCGTACGACCTGCCGCATTGCGCTTGTCCTCAATCCACTGCCGAAAGCGTTTCTGGATACCCAAAGCGTCGCGTTCGGCCTGCATGGCTGGAGACAGACCAAGGCCTTCGATGTTCACAAGCTTTTTGACATTTTCAGGATATAGCCCGGCATAACGCGTTGCAATGTTGCCGCCCATTGAATGTGCAATGATGCTGACTGGTGCAAGATTAAGCTGATGGATCAGTTGCGCGATATCGTAAACAAATGCCGACATCTCGTAATTGCCATCGGGCGACCAGGCGCTGTCGCCATGCCCGCGCAGGTCGGGCGCAATAATATGCCAGTCGTGACGCAATTCTTCAGCCACCCAATCCCAGCTGCGCGCATGATCACGCCCGCCGTGGATAAGCAGAAGGGGCGGCGCATCGGCATTGCCCCAATCGACATAATTGAGCCGCAGGCGTTGTGAAATGAAGCTGTTGGTGATCGGGCCGTGGAGTGTCATTCCGCAGCCAGTAATTCCTCGGCCCCACCAAGGTCAACCGATACCAGTCGGCTAATCCCCTGCTCGACCATCGTCACGCCAAACAGCCGGTGCATCCGGCTCATCGTCACCGCGTTGTGCGTAACGATCAAATAGCGTGTGTTGGTTTCGCGGTTCATTGCGTCGAGCAAGTCGCAGAAGCGTTCAATGTTCGCGTCATCCAGCGGTGCGTCGACTTCGTCCAGAACGCAAATCGGGGCTGGGTTGGTCAGGAACAGGCCAAAGATGAGTGCCACCGCTGTGAGCGCCTGTTCGCCGCCCGAAAGAAGCGTGAGCGACTGGAGTTTTTTACCAGGCGGCTGGGCGAAAATTTCAAGCCCCGCCTCCAGCGGATCATCGCTGTCGATGAGCGCAAGATGTGCCTGACCGCCATTGAACAGTGTCGAGAACAGGCGACGGAAATGTCCGTCAACGGCTTCGAATGCAGTCAGCAGGCGTGCGCGGCCCTCCCGGTTCAGGCTGCCAATTGATCCGCGCAGGCGGTTGATGGCGAGCGTAAGTTCTTCGCTTTCGGCTACACCGGCGCTTTGCTGCTCTTCCAGCTCGGCCAGTTCATCGGCAGCAATCAGGTTTACCGGGCCAATTCGTTCGCGCTCGCTCTGCAGTCGGTCGAGCCGGGATGACTCGGTGGCTGCATCATCCAATGCTGTTTCGTCGAATTCGAGCTTTTCAGGCAAAACCGGCGGCGGGCATTCGAACCGCTCGCCAGATATACGGCCCATCTCGACACGCCGCTGGTCCTGATTTTCAGCGCGTGCTTCTGCCCCGGCGCGGGCTTCGCGGGCGGTCGACAGCGCCTCGGCAGCGGTAGCGAGTTCGGCCTCAAGCGACTTCAACGCCGCCTCGCTAGTCGTTTCTGCCACGTGCAATTGTGCCAGCTTTTCGCCCAACAATTCCTTGTCCGCCTGCAAAGCAGCAATTTCGCTTGCTAAGATGTCAGGCCGCCCCGCCATCGCCTCCTGCTCGGCAGCAATCTCAGCGGAACGTTTGTTCATTTCCGAAATCCGCCGCTCCGCCTCGCCGGCTCGCTCCTGCCAACCTCGGATTTCCGCCATCGCGACGGCACGCCGCTCGCGGCTTTGCGCAATGCGCTGCTCGAGCGCCGACAAATCGGCTTGGCTACGCATGAGCAAATGGCGGATCGCTTCGCTTTCTGCCGTTAGCGTGCGAACGAGTTCTGCATGGTGCGAACCGTCGGGCAGGGCGCTCCTTGCGGCTTCAGCAACATTTACGTCGGCATTGGCAGCTGTCAGTTCCTGTTCGCTTAACACAATCCGTTCGGCGAGCGCGGCACGGGCGCTCTGCAACCGAGCCAGTGCATCTTCAGACTGATCGGCGGCACGCAGCGCCTGCCGCAGTTCGCCCTCGCGCGCTTGCTGAGCCGCTGTGGCTGCACGATATTCTTCCTGCGCAACAGCAATGTTGTTGCTCAATTGCTCGAGTGTTTCGGTTTGCACCGACAATGCCGCCTCGGCCGGTCCGATAAGTTCGGCCAGTTCGGTAAGTCGATTGGCGCGAATGAGCTGCTCTGCGGTCGTCGCCCCGTCATCATCGGCGACAAATCCGTCCCAACGGCGCAGCTTACCATCGCGAGTGACCAGCCGTTCCCCCGGTCCAAGCGCTTCGCCATTATCGTCAACAACCACGCGCACCAGCGATAACCGCGCGTGGAGCTCCACTGGCGCTTTGACATGGTCGACAAGACATATGCCATCGAGTTGCGGAATGCGCTTTGCGCCGCCACGCCAGCGGCGCCCCGTGTCGCCGCCAATGCCGGCATTGGCATCGTCGCCCAGAGCTGCTGCAAGCGCACGTTCGTAACCCGGTTCGACAGTAATGCGGTCAATAGCGTGATCGCCGCTTGATTTGGCGAGGGCTCGTTCGAGCGCACCTTGTTCGGATAGCAAAGCTGCAAGTTCGGCCTTGGAGCTTGCGAGCGTCGATTGTGCGGCCTCGCGTTGCGCGGTGAGCTCGGACCTGCGGTTCTCCGCCTTCTCTATTAAAACAGCGGCGGCATCCAACTGCGCCTGCAATACCCCAACAGCGCTCTGCGCCTCAGATTTTGCGGACTTCAGTTCACTTTCGTCGCCAAGCTCGGCCTGCTCGTTCGCAAGCCGGGCAGCATCGCGCGCGGCCCTGTCCGCACGAGCGCGGGCATGGGCCAAAGCTGCGTCGGCCACGCGTATCTCCGCATCGGCGCGCGCCTGTTCCGCCGCAGCTCTGGCCAGCGCGACCTCGCTTTCGCGCACCTGTCGCTCGGCGTTTTCGGCCATGCGAACCAGGGCAGGGCGCTCGTCTTCCTGCGCTTTTATCTGCTCGGCAAGCATCATGCTCTCGGCCTGTAGCCGTGCGAGGGCATCAGCAGCATCATGGGTAAGCTTGCCTTCGCGCGCGCCATCATCGGTCATCCGCGCCGCCTGTGCCGAAAGGTCGGCTTGCCTCTGGATGATGCGGTCGCGTTCGCCCGTCAGTTGCACCAGTCTGTTGGATAAGTCATTTGCCGCATCACGCGCCGCCATCGCCACCGAGCGGGCCTCGGCCAGTTCACGCACGGCCGTCTGCTGCTTGTCGGTCAGCTCTCGCTGCGCCTTACTGGCCTTTTCGACAGCGGCGCTCGCAATATTGGCCTCAGCGCGCGCGGCATCCGCAGCGGCCTTCGCCTCTTGCCAGCGCACGAATATCAGGCGCGCTTCGGCTTGCAGTATTTCCTTGCTCAGCTTGCGATAGCGCTCGGCTTGCTTGGCCTGCCGCCGCAGCGCCCCGGCGCGTGCATCCATATCGGCGAGTATTGTCGCAAGCCGGGCCAGATTGGTTTCGGCAGCGCGCAATTTTTGCTCGGCATCTTTGCGGCGAACATGAAGCCCGGAAATCCCCGCGGCTTCTTCGAGCATCTGCCGTCGTTCCTGCGGCTTGGCTGAGATAATCGCGCCAATGCGCCCTTGGCTGACCAACGCCGGAGAATGCGCGCCGGTAGCGGCATCAGCGAAAATCAGTGCGACATCCTTTGCCCGCACATCGCGGCCATTAGAACGATAGGCCGAACCGGCGCCGCGCTCGATCCGCCGTGTCACCTCAAGCTCGTTGTCGTCGTCATTCGCGGCGTCGCCAAGTTCGCGCTCGGCCAATATTGTCACTTCGGCAAAGTCGCGCGCGGGCCGTGAGGCGGTTCCGGCGAAGATAACATCTTCCATCCCCGCGCCGCGCATGGACTTCGCACTGCTCTCGCCCATAACCCATCGGATGGCTTCAAGCAGGTTGGATTTGCCGCAGCCATTGGGCCCGACAATCCCGGTCAGGCCGCTTTCAATGCGAAGTTCGGCGGGCTCGACAAAGCTTTTGAAGCCGACAAGTTTCAGCTTTTTTATGCGCAAGGGATTTTGCCTCTTGCATGGCTAGCGATGTCTGGCCCCCCCGGTACCATTCTATCTCGCGCCGGCTTCAACCAGCTTGCTCTTCACCTGAACCCACGATCCAGCGTCGATTTTTGAGCCGTTAAGCAGAAAGGACGGTGTGCCGGTTACGCCGTCGTCCTTGCCACCCTTCTCGGTCAGCTTGATCATCTCATCGATTGCCTTCTGATCGGTCAGGCAGGCTTTTGCCTGATCTTCGCTGATCCCGCGTGCTTTAACGAATTCAATCAATCCCATTTTCGTACCGAGCAACGTAGAAATCTGCGTAGGCGTCATTTTCTGCATCGCCTGCTGTTCGGCCTCGGTTACCGTGCTGATCTTGCTCAACCAGCTTTCTTGCTCTGCATAAAGCTGTTCGGTAAGCGGGAAAAAGGCTTCCGGGCCGCTACACTGCGCGAGCAAAAATCCAGGGATATCCTGCACGCCGTGGACCAAGAATGGCCGGAATTCCATCGAGACCACGCCGGTGTTCACAATCTCGTTCAGCTCTTCGGTTGATTGCACCGAAAACTGCGCACATCCAGGGCAGCTGATTGCACCATATTCGACCAGTTGCAGCTTGGCATCGGGATTACCCATTTTATAGCCGCCGAACTCAGTCTTGCTCACTACGTCTGTCCATGCCTTGCCAGCCGGGGCCGCAACCTTGGCAATTGCCTCGCCCTTGGGCGCTCCAGTTGAATCGCCGCTGCCACAAGCGGCCAGCGCCAATGCTGCAGATGCTGCGATAAGGATGGATTTGATACGCATAGGATTTCCTTTGGGTTGAGAAAATTTCGTTATTTCAACTTCGCTTTCAATTCTGCGAAGCTATGGACGTGGTCTTGCAAGACGCCGTTGACCATAAAACTCGGTGTCCCGGTCACGCCTGCTGCACTGCCCGCGTCGGTCATGTCTAACACGGTTTTCAATGCTGCCTTGTCGGCGAGGCAGGTCTTGGCTTGTGCAGGGGTAATGCCGCGTTGTTGCATGATTGGACCAAGGCCGATTTCCGAATATACACCGGTCATGAAACCGGCATAATCTTCTGACTTAAGTTTGGCCTGCGTCGCGGGGCTGATATCCTTGGTCTTTCCCAGCCAAACGGCTTGGGTTGAAAACAGATGCTTTTGGTTACCAAAGAATTTGCCCTTGCCACCGCAGCGCGCAAGCATCGCGGCTGTCAGGTCGATCGGGTTCAGGAGAAGGTTGCGGATTTCAAGGCTAGCTTTGCCCGTTGCGACATATTGTGCCTTGAACGCTGGCGCTTCTTTGATTTCAAAATCAGCGCAATGGCCGCAGGTGTAACTGAGATACTCCACGACTTTGTTTGACGCAGCGGGATTGCCGAGGACATGCGCGCCCTTTTCGGTGACATTTACAGTTGTCAGCCAGCTGTTTTTGGCAGGTGCCGCTATTGTTGCAGCCGAGAGCGCTGCTGCGCCCAAAAGCGCGAACCCGAGATATGTTTTGAAGTGCGACATGCTGCGTATTTTATCCGTAAAACAGGGCTTTCGCATCTGGAATCACTTGACGTCTTTGGCAAGGCTTTTTGCGAGGCTTTCAAGCACCGCAAACAGTTCCGGATCGCCGATTTCGCGTAAAGATTCGCCGAGCTCCATCGGCACTGGCTTGAGAACGGGCGGCGCAAGCGGTTGTCTTGCCAAGGGTTTCGCCACCGCGCCCTGCCTGACCTTGATCCGCGCGACAGCCGCATAGCCGAAAAAGCGGTTTACGCGTTCGATGATTTCGGGGAGCACATGCTGGATCATCGTGGCATGCGCGCCTTCGACCGTTAGTTCCAGCGTACCCTCCGACTTCTTACCGATTGGAAAACGGATCGATTCGGGGGCAGATACGGCAGCATAACGTGCGCCAACAATTTCGTCCCACCGGCTGACCACAGAGCTTTGAACAAAACCGAAGCGGCGGAATGCAGCGCGGCCAATTTCGGGCATCAGGTCGGACACGGCACGCGCCTCGCCTCCCCGCGGGCGTTGATAGGGCTTCGGCACGACCTTTTTGGGCTTGCCCTTCTCCGATGCTGCCTTGCCTTTATCCATCCGCTCATCCATGCCATTTCCGATGGCTGCCGTCCAACAAATCGACCAGAAAACTGGGGATATCGCTGCACTGTTGTTGGCGCATTACGACTTACATGCGCGCGATTTGCCGTGGCGAAAATTGCCGGGGCAGGGCTTGCCGGACCCCTATCATGTCTGGCTTTCAGAAATCATGTTGCAGCAAACGACGGTTGCCGCCGTCGGTCCTTATTTCCGTAGGTTCGTCCAACAATGGCCGGATTTCCCGTCCCTGGCGGTGGCCGGGGATGCTGACGTGATGGCGGCTTGGGCGGGGCTCGGCTATTATGCCCGGGCGCGGAATCTTGTGAAATGTGCGCGCGTCGTGGCGTCCGAATATGGCGGACAGTTACCTGATACTGAGGCAGAATTGCTCCAGCTGCCAGGCATCGGGCCCTATACCGCAGCGGCGATCGCCGCCATCGCTTTCAGCCAGCGCGCTGTGGTCGTCGACGCCAATATCGAACGGGTGGTGTCGAGGCTCTTTGCAATCTCGACACCTTTGCCCCAAGCCAAGCCATTGATCCGCGAAGCTACCGACGCGATTACGCCGGAGACGCGCGCCGGGGATTTTGCGCAGGCGATGATGGATTTGGGGGCGGGGCTTTGTTCGGTTCGCAATCCTGCCTGTGTGCTGTGCCCGCTCAATGGTGGCTGCGCGGCCTTTCGATCCGGTGCCCCCGAAGCCTATCCGGTTAAGCCTGCAAAAAAGATGAAGCCCCACCGAACCGGCACGGCCTATTGGGTCCAGCAGGACGATGCCGTCTGGTTGGTAACTCGGCGCGGAACGGGTATGCTCGGCGGGATGCGCGCCTTGCCCGACGACCGCTGGAGCGCGCAAAAAGACGGCGATGGCGTGGCTCCCTTTGACGCTGACTGGCAAACAATGCCGCAGCCTGTCGCACATGTCTTTACGCATTTCACGCTTTCGCTCAACATTGCCGTTACGGCATCGGTGCCTACGGAAATCGATCTTGGCGAGGGCGCATACTGGCCGCTGAAATCGCTCGACAAGGCAGGGCTGCCGACCTTATTCAGCAAGGTAGCAAAAGCGGTAATCGCATCAGGCCAATAACCGCATCAGGAGAGTGATGATGGAAATGCAGGTAATCGGGCAGACCGCGCTGGGACGTCGTGGATTTTTAAGCTTGGGCGGAAGGCTGGCCGCTGCCGGGGCTGCCGCTGCTTATCTCCCGTCTGCGGTCTGGGCCAAGACTGCCATCGAGAAGTTTCCGACCATCAAGGCCGAGTTTGATGCCTATGTGTCCTCGGGCAAGCTGCCCGGCGTGCTCGCTGCCATCGGCAATGGTGGTGCTTCGCCCGATGTGATTGCGGTCGGCACCATTGCGCAGGGTAACCAGACACCGGTCGATATCGACACTTTGTGGCGCGTCTATTCGATGACCAAGCCGATCACCGGTATGGGGGCGATGATTTTGGTTGGCGAGGGCAAGTTAAAGCTTGATCAGCCGATTGCCGATTTCATTCCCGAATTTGCCAATATGCAAGTGCTCACCGATCCCGATAACAGCTTGGCGTCGGTACCGGCCAAAGGCCAGATTACCGTACGGCATTTGCTCACCCATACGGCGGGTCTCGGTTATGGTATCATCACGAAGGGGCCATTGCTCAAGCTTTATAACGAACAGGGAATAAATCCGGCGGTATTCAGCCGCTTCCCGATTCCAGGGCAGCCGGTGCCTGCGCCAACGCCTGACTTGAAGACCTTTGCTGAGCGCGTTGCCAAGCTCCCCTTGATTGCCGAACCCGGCACCAAATGGAGCTATTCGATTGCACTCGACCTTTTAGGCCGCGTCATCGAAGTCGCCAGCGGCATGGATTTCGAGGCTTTCCTCAAAACCCGCATCTTCGAACCCTTGAAAATGACCAGCAGCTATTTTCAGGTTCCGGCATCCGAAACCAAGCGCTTCGTCACCAATTATGCGCCAATGAACGGGATATTATTCCCGGTCGATCCAGCGCCAACCAGCATCTATCTCGACAAGCCTGCCTTCGCTTTTGGTGGCGCAGGTCTGGTGTGCTCGGCGCGCGACTATGACCGATTCCTGCACATGTTGCAAAATGGCGGCGAGCTTGATGGCGCGCGGATCATGTCGGCTGAAACCGTTGCATTGGCGACTTCCAACCTTCTGCCAGCGGGTATCAAAACCGAAGGCACGTTTATTGCAGGGGCCGGCAACGGCGCTGGTGGACGCGTCGGGGTTGGCAAGTTCGAAGGTACCTTCGGCTGGGGCGGCGCTGCCGGAACGGTCGCGTTCGTCGACACCAAACGCAAATTGCGCGCGGTGTGCATGGCGCAATATGTGCCGAGCAACGTCTATCCATTCCACGAGAATTTTGCGCAATGGGTGTTGAAGGACCTAGGCATTCCGGCCTGATCCGATGATCCGCCCGGGTTTCACAGGTTCGCCGCTCGACCGCGCTGACCGCGTCCGCAACGATGCAGAGGCGTACGGCGCTCTGCTTGTTGATTGGCGTGCGCGGATATTGGGGCTGGATGGCCTTGATCCGGTCGTAGGAGCCGAGGGCGGTCTTCACTGGCACTCCATCGCCGAACTGGAGGGTTCGGAAGAACTCATCTTGCTCGGGCTTTCCGACGGCAAGCCGCATTTCGTCTCGCTGGTGGAGGCGACGGGCGATGCGTTTCGTTCCCCTGCCATCTGGCGCGCTTTGTCGATGCTGCCTGCTGAAGACGCCGCGATCTACGGCACGGCGCGAAGCCTGATCGAGTGGCACAATGCGCACCGGTTTTGCGGGCGCTGCGGCCACCCAACCGAGCTATTTCGCGCAGGCTGGGGCCGGAAATGTGGTAATTGCGACAAAGAGCATTTTCCGCGCACGGACCCGGTCGTCATCATGCTCGCCGAGTATGAAGGCAAGGCATTGGTTGGTCGGCAGTCGCGCTTTCCACCGGGCAATTATTCGGCATTGGCGGGCTTCCTTGAACCGGGCGAAAGCGTCGAAGAAGCCGTGCGCCGTGAAATCCATGAGGAAGCTGGCGTGACCTGCGGCGCGGTGCGCTATGTCACCAGCCAGCCCTGGCCCTTTGGCGGATCACAGCTGATGATTGCCTGCGTCGCCGATGCAGAAGGTGACGCACTGACTCTTGACACCACCGAGATCGAGGACGCGGTGTGGGTGACCAAGGAAGAGGCACGCGCCGCGCTTGAAGGCGCCGACGACCGCCGCTTTAACGCCCCGCCTCCGTTCGCCATCGCACATAGCCTGCTGAAGCATTGGGTGACCAACTTATGACTAAAACCGTTCCGTTACGCATTGATATCGTTTCCGACGTAGTCTGCCCCTGGTGTATCATCGGCTACAAGCAAATCGAAAATGCGCTGACGATGCTCGCTCAGCCGGTCGACGCCGCCATCTGGTGGCATCCGTTCGAGCTCAACCCAAACATGCCGCCCGAAGGTCAGGACGTCGCCGAGCATCTTGCACAAAAATATGGTGCTACGCCTGATCAAAGCAAAGCCAATCGTGACCGGATTGGAGAGCTTGGTGCAAGCCTCGGCTTTGAATTCGGGCGTCATGATAATCGACGGATTTACAACACGTTCAAGGCGCACAAGCTTTTGCGCCGTGTGGCAGACGAAAAGGGTTGGCGCGAACAAACCGCTCTTAAACTGGCGCTATTCGCCGCCTATTTTCAGGACAATCGCGATATCAGCGATGACGATATACTTATCGATGTTGCGGTCTCGACAGGTTGCGACCGGCAAGCTGTCGATGAGTGGCTAACCGATGAAACCCTGTCTAATCAAGTCCGCGTGGAGCTTGACCATTGGCGCGACAACAATATCACTGGTGTTCCCGCGATCATCATCGATCAGCGCTTCATGATTCCCGGCGCTCAGGATGCGACGACTCTCGCAGACTGGATCGGCAAGATTTTGGTAAAGCGCGCTGAGGCAGTCGCGGAGGCGGAAGCGACTGGTTAAACCATTCCCCGCTTGGTGATGTACCACATCGACGATGCCCAGTAGACACCGGTGATTGTCACAACGACCGCCAGCGGATCAAATGTCACGGGCAGACCGCACAAAGTGGCCGCGACCCAAATGAATAGAAGGACTTCCGAAATCACGAACGCAGTCGCGCAGCTTTCGCGCGTGACGCCGCGATAAAGTTCGTCATATCGTTTCCACAAATAGGCCGATATCGCGGTTTGGGCGAGCATCGCGATGGCGACGCCCCAAAAAATGAGAATTTTTTGGCTATCGGTCGCCTGACTTGCCAGCGCCAACAACAGAAGCGCGGCAGCATAGATTAGCAAACATACGGATGACCAGCGGAGCATCGGCTTCACTTCGGAAAACTCCACCTCACTTGTGCCTTCATGTCGATGGTTGGTCATGAACAATGTTCGGCTGGCCGACATGGCAAGAACAATCAGGGCTATCAGGCTATATATGGTGGCGAAGGTGAAGGCGATGATTTCGGGGCCGGACATTTTGTCGAAAAGCGCGTGCAAATCGATGAAATAGTCGAAGCCGGTCATGAACAGGAAGCCGAACAATCCGCCGCCGACCATTTGAATCACAAACTTTTTGGTGCTCCGGCCTTCGCCGATATCAGCCCGCTCTTCATTGCCTGCCATCATTGACCTTCTCCTTCACCCGGCATCCAATGATCGATGAAAATCGCATCCACTGGAACACCGAACAGTTTCGACATTCGCATGGCAAGGGGAAGGCTGGGATCATATTTATCGGTTTCAACCGCGTTGATGGTCTGACGAGAGACCCCCAGTCGCAGCGCGAGTTCGCCCTGACTAAGGTTTTCTGCCAACCGAAACTCTTTGAGCCTGTTTTCCAACCACTTACCTTACATGATCCGGTTAATCCGCATCTTGTAAAGAGCTCTTTACAAGATGCGGATTATATATGTCAAGAGCTCTTTACAAGCAGATTCGTTAAACTAGTCCCATTTTCATCAGATCACCCAACATCTTGGTTGGCATCTCATCGCGGCCATCGGCATCCACCGAATCCATGTCTGGCGGAGCATCTTTTGCTTCCAGATAACGCCACCCCTGATGCGCGCGCTTGGGTTTTGAACGGACCGGGATCAGACGTGGTTCGAGACGAATCCAATATCGCCCGCTACCATTTTCCATGAATCCCAATATCGGGCTGCGGCCAATAATCGTGTGCGCGTGAATCCAATATAAAGACCCCCCGTCCATTTCCGCGACGCGCTTTGGCAAATAGCGTGTGGTCAAACGCACCTCGCCGCCCTCGGCATAAGCCGCGAGCCGCTGACGCAGGTGCTTCGGGCTTTCCGCTCCAAAGGCGATCTTGGTCATGTTAAGTGGCATAGGCGGTATTTGGGCGTTGCCGTTCTAACCGGCAAGACCGCTGGTGACCGCAAGGCCAAGGAATATCAGGAAACCCATCGAATCGGTTATCATAGTGACGAAAATCGAGCTTGAAACCGCCGGATCCTGATCGAGCCGGTCAAGCAAAACGGGGATGGCGACGCCAGAAAGCCCGGCCAGCGCAATATTACACAAAAGCGCGGCCGCAATCACGCCAGCGAGCATCCAGTTACCGAAAATAGCACCCGAGCCAAGGCCTGCGATGATGGCAATCGTCGCGCCGATTAGCAGCGCCACACGAATTTCACGCCAGATCGACCGCATCGTATTCGATTGGGTTAGCTGGTTGGTGGCCAGCGCGCGCACCGTCACAGCCAGCGTCTGCGTACCCGCATTGCCGCCGATGGACGCAACAATCGGCATCAATATCGCCAAAGCGACCATGGTCTCAATTGCTGCGCCGAATTGTGCGATGATGAAGCTGGCCACCATCGCGGTACCCAGATTGGCAATCAGCCAGCGGACGCGTGCTTTGTAACTGTCCGAAATAGGCTCGTTGATGTCCCCTTCGCCTGCACCCGAAAGCTGAAGGAAATCCTCATCGGCTTCCTCTTGAATGATATGTACGATGTCATCTGCTGTAATGACACCGACCAAGCGGCCGGACTCATCGACAACCGCAGCGGAAATAAGCGCGTATTTCTGGAAACGGAGCGCGACTTCTTCCTGATCCATATCGACCGGGATCAAGGTCTGCTCACGCTGCATCAGCTCGTTGACCTGCACGTTGCGCTGGCTGCGCATGATCCAGCTCAATTTGCAGGTGCCGACCGGCTTATGCTGCGGATCGACGACGAAAATTTCCCAGAAATCGGTCGTCAGATCATGATGGTCACGCAGATAGTCTATCAGCTGGCCGACGGTCATATGCTCCGGCACTGCGACGAGGTCGCGCTGCATGATCCGGCCAGCGGATTCGTCAGGATAGGACAGCGCATCTTCAATCGCGGCGCGGTCTTCGGGGTCGAGTTCGGCGAGGACGGCTTGCTGGTCTTCCTCCTCCATATCCTCGATGATCGCGACGGCGTCATCGGTATCGAGCTGTCCCGCAAGGTCTGCGACCAAAGCGGCGGGCAGGGCGTCGATGATGTCCTCGCGGACATAATCATTGACCTCGGCCAGAACTTCGGCGCTCATCAGGTCGCCAAGCGCAATCGCCAGTTCGCCGCGCCGGTCGCGCGGGGTCAGCTCGAACAGGTCGGCGATGTCGGCTTCGTGCAGCGGTTCGACCAGCCTGTGTGCTTCGGTCAGATCGCCTTCTTCGACAGCATCCAACACCCGGTCGACAAAGTCGCGGGTCAGCCGGTTGTCTTCGTCGAGCGTTTCGACGATGTCATCGGCGAGCATATCGGGATCGGCGATTTCGCTGGTCATGTGCGGCCTTTCCCTTGGTTGGAGGTGATCGTCGCCCCTCCTAAGCAGGCCATCTCAAAAAGCAATGATTTTGGCTTTCCACCGCGCATTGCATCGCCTAGGGCATCGCCCAACATCACTCGGTAGCCAAAGGACAGAAATATGGCCGACGAAACACTAACCCTCAGCCTCGACAGCGGCGACGTTGTCATCAAGCTTCGCCCCGACCTTGCGCCAAACCATGTTGCGCGGATCAAGGAATTGGCGAGCGAAGGATTTTACGACGGCATCACCTTCCATCGCGTCATCCCCGGCTTCATGGCGCAGGGCGGTTGCCCGACCGGCACCGGCATGGGCGGTTCGAAAAAGCCCGATCTGGCGCAGGAATTCAACAGCGAGCCACATGTTCGCGGAACCTGCTCGATGGCGCGTTCATCGAGCCCTAACAGCGCTAACAGCCAGTTCTTCATCTGCTTTGACGACGCGACGTTCCTCGACAATCAGTATACCGCATGGGGTAACGTAATTAGCGGCATGGAACATGTCGATGCGCTGCCAAAGGGCGAACCACCTGCGAAGCCAGGCAAGATCAACAAGGCGACTGTCGCCTAAAAGACAAAAAGGGCGGCTGGCGAATAACCAGCCGCCTTTATTTTATTCGGCTGGCTTTTCAGCGTCAGCAGGCGGCGCTTCGGGTGGTCGCATCGCGGCCATGACGGTCTTTAACTCGTCGGGCGAAATCTTGCCGTCCTTGTCGCCATCGACATAGTCGAAATTCTGCTCCAACGGACCCTTGGCTTCGTCCTTGGCAATAAAGCCGTCCTTGTTGGCATCCATGAACGCAAAAATTTGTTCAGGGCTGGGCATCCCGCCGCCGGGTGCCACTGGTAGTGGGGTTTGGGCCATCGCGACCGGGGTCAGAACGAAAGCTGCGACGAGGGCCAATGATTTCTGCATGAAGTCTCCTGTATGAATAATGGAAGCCTGATTGGTCAGCCCAAGCTGAATGTGCCCTTTACGACAGTGAAGCATCTGCCCGAAAGCCACGCCCGGTCGCCTTTAAGCCTGCACCCGAGATATCCGCCCCGCGCGCTGGCCTGATAAGCCGTAAAGCTATCGCGGCCAAGTTCAGCTGCCCAATAAGGCGTTAGCACGGCGTGCGCGCTGCCCGTGACGCTGTCTTCATCCACGCCAGCGCCGGGAACGAAAGCGCGGCTGACGATGTCGGTGTCGGTGCCCGGAGCAGTGGCGGTGAAGCTGTCGTCGCCAAATGCCGCCAGCGCCTTCATATCGGGCTCGAGCGCCAGCACTTCCTTGGCGGTCGCATAACGAAACAGATTATAATGATCGGGGTTGCGGCGCATCGATAGCGGCTTGCCGCCCATAGCAGACAATATTTCAGGGATGTCGACGGCCTCGGTGGGGATGGCGGGCAACGCCACGGCATAACCATTGGCCTCACGCCGCACTTCCAAGATCCCGGCCTTGCGCGTTCGGAAAGTCACGCGTTCCATATCCGGATTTTGGCTCAGGATGATATGTCCGCTCGCCAATGTCGCATGGCCGCAGAGTCGAATTTCAACCGACGGCGTGAACCAGCGGAGTTCAAAGTCCGCCTCGCCGCTGGCATCGGGAATGTAAAAGGCGGTTTCGGCGAAAGCATTCTCCTCGCCAATCGCCTGCATCGTTACGTCATCGAGCCACGCGTCGAGCGGCATCACGGCTGCCTGATTGCCGCTAAAAGGGCGATCAGCGAAGGCGTCGACATGATAATAAGGCAGGTCAGTCATGGTGGTGATGCTCGTCATGCTCATGGTGTTCGACGGTTTCTGAAGGGATGTAACCCATTTCGTCCTTATGGCCTTCGGGGTCGGGGTGGATGAGCACTTCAACACCAGGAAATTCGTGCATCAACGCTTCTTCGACTTCATCCATAATCTCATGTGCCCGCATCACCGTCATGTCTGGATCGACCCACACATGGAACTGGCAAAAATCATGCGCGCCGCTGGATCGCGTCCGCATATCGTGGATGCCCTTAAGTTCGGGATGGCGCATCGCAACCTCGAGGAATCGTTCCCGCTTTTCCTGCGGCCACTCCCGGTCGAGCAATTGGTCGAGCGCCATTTGTGCGGCCCTGTAGGCACCCCAGAGCAGCCACAGCGCAATACCGATACCGAAAATAGGGTCCGCCCCCCGGACATTCAGCATGGTGTCGAGCACAATCGCGATGATCACCGCGATGTTCAGGAGCAGATCGCTTTGATAATGCACATGGTCGGCATGGATGGCGACTGACCCGGTTTTTTTGACCACATGGCGCTGATAAGCGAGCAAAGCCAGTGTTGCGACTATGGCGATCAGCGAGACGCCGATGCCATATTCAGGATGCGCGGTACGCTCGCCGCTACCAAACCTCACGACCGCGCGCCAGCCAATGAAAATGGCTGACACAATCACCAGCACGACTTGAACTAAAGCGGAAAGGGCCTCGGCCTTGCCATGCCCAAAGCGATGATCGTCGTCGGCGGGCATCGCCGCATAGCGCACGCTGAACAATGTCAGCAACGATGCGAGTACGTCAAAGCCTGTGTCTGCCAGCGATCCCAGCAAAGCCACCGACCCCGTTTCCGCAGCTGCGTAGATCTTGAGCGCAAGCAGGAACAACGCCATGCTGACACTGGCCAACGCCGCCTTGGTCGTCAGCGCACCGTGCGCGTGGTGATGATGATTATGGGCCAAACTCACGGATACAGCATCCCGCTCGTCCAGTCATCGCCGTCGCGTTCGTACAGCCAGCGTTCGTGCAGGCGGAACTCCCGGTCTTGCCAGAATTCGATGCGGTCAGGCGTCACCAGCCAGCCCGACCAATGCGGTGGACCCGGGACATCCTGTCCTTCAAAACGGGCCTCCACTTCGGCAAAACGCGCCTCGAACGTGGCACGGTCCGCGAGCGGCCGCGATTGGTCTGATGCCCAAGCCCCCAGTTGTGAATTGCGCGAGCGGGTAGCGAAATATGCATCAGCGGTGGCGTCATCGACCGGGTTTGCTTCGCCTTCGATACGGATTTGACGACGAAGCGACTTCCAGTGGAAAAGCAGCGCGACATTGGTGTTGTCGGCTAGCTGCATTGCCTTGCGGCTTTCAAAGTTGGTGTAGAATATAAAGCCGCCGACATCGCGGCCATGCCCCTTCAATAGCACCATCCTTACCGAAGGCTGCCCATCGGCTCCGGTCGTCGCCAAGGCCATCGCGTTGGAGTCGTTGAGTTCGCTCGCCCGTGCTTCGGCAAACCATTCATCGAAAAGGGTAAAGGGATCAGGTCTTTCCATATGTTCGCGATAGGCTAGACTGGCGATCGTTAAAAGGGGTTAGGGGATAAATATGCCTTGGGAAGCGATTTTCGGATTTGCCAATCTATGGGCGATGGCTTGCTGGGCCGTGCTGGCTTTTGCTCCCCGGCGCGCTGCGCTCATCACGCCTTTGTTTTATGCGGGCGTCGGTTTGTTGGCGTTGAGCTATGCTGTATTGATAATGGGTTTGTTGAGCGGTGGAATGGACGGCGGCGTAGGTGGCGGCGGAACGAAACCGGATTTCACGACTCTGGCAGGCGTACAGGCCCTTTTCGATATGCAGGGCGGTGCGACAATTGGCTGGATTCACTATCTCGCATTCGACCTTTTCGTTGGAATTTGGGCCGCGCGCAATGCTGACAGGCGTGGGATTAACCGCGTGGTTCAGGTGCCCATTCTCTTTTTCATATTCATGGCAGGACCGCTTGGATTGACGCTGTTTCTGATTTTGCGGCAATTCATGGGTACAAAACCGGAAAATTCCGTTGTCCCGAGTTGACTCGGGCGGGCGCAATCCCGATTTAGAGTTTTAGAGTAGTAATACAGGGACTGAAATGGCCGATCCGTATTCCATATTGGGCGTTTCCAAGAGCGCAGACGAAAAGGCGATCAAGAGCGCCTATCGCAAGCTTGCGAAGGAACTGCATCCGGACAAGAACAAGGACAATCCAAAAGCTTCGGAGCGGTTCAGCGATGTGACGCGCGCTTATGACCTGTTGTCGGACCCGCAAAAACGCGGACAATATGACCGCGGCGAAATCGACGAAAATGGCCAGCCACGTTTTGCCGGAGGCAATCCATTTGGTGGCGGTGGCTACAGCTCTGGCGGTCCCGGTGGCGCAAATTTCGATTTCGGCGGTCCAGGCGGCATCGATCTTGGCGACATTTTCGACGGCCTCTTCGGTGGCGGTGGCGGGGGTGCGCGTCCCGGTACAGGGCCACGTCCGCAACAGGCGCCTCCGCCCAAAGGTGCCAACATCGCTTATGAGCATCTGGTATCGTTCACCGATGCCGCAACGCTCGCGCCGCAGCGCATAACGCTGCGTGATGGCAAAACGGTCGAGTTCAAGATTCCGAAGGGTGTGGTGGCCGGTCAGCAAATCCGAATTCCCGGCAAGGGCCAACCTGGTCCAGGCGGCAACGGCGACGCCATGGTGACATTGAAAATCGGCAAGCATCCGCATCTGACGCGTGATGGCGACCATGTACGGATTGACCTGCCCATATCGCTCAAAGAGGCGGTCAATGGGGGAAAGGTAAAAGTGCCCACGGTCGATGGCCCAATCATGCTGACGGTCCCGCCGCGGACCAATTCCGGCGCCACGCTACGCATCAAGGGCCGGGGCTTTCCGACGAAGGCTGGCGAACGCGGAGACCAGCTGGTGACTTTGATGATCCACCTGCCGAGTGACCCCGCCGAACTCAAACAGCTTGGCGATTGCCTCTCCGACGAAGCCGTGCGGGCAGATATGGGTGTCTGAACATTCACCACTCTCGCCGGAGGCGCGCGCACACAGCGCCGTGTCGCATGGTGAAAGCGAGGCAAGATGGTTCTCGCACCTAGATACCCCACACCAGCTTTGGGAGGTGCTGAAGCGCGTCCTTGTGGGCGTGTATAGCGAGGGCTTCGTCCACGCGGGCAACTTTGCCTATCTCTCGCTTGTCGT
>JBGSPK010000130.1:0-5192 GCA_041738665.1 Sphingorhabdus sp.
GAATCGATACTCGCCTATCAACTTGCCTATCAAGGCTATATGCAACTGATTGCAAGAAGAGGACGGGGTGCTTCAATCAATGACGACAAATTGTACCGAGCCGCGAAGCCTGCTGGATATTCACGACCTGAAACTGGCCGCCGACCCACGCCAAGTCGTATTGCGCCCGTTCCATCTCAGCTGGCAGGGTAATTCTGCCGAACCTTCACGCGCGCAAAAGCTTGTAGACGACATTCTCGCACTTTCCGAAGACGATGTCTTGCAGGAGCTCGACAAGGTGATGGTCGATTTTGACCAGCGGCACTGGCAGACGGAGGACGTTTTCCTTCGTCGCTTCGAGGATCTTGACGGTATCGTCCAAGCCGACTTGTCATTGCTGTCATTAGCCCGCAAGCTGCTGATTGGCTCGTATTTTTGCCACGAATATAGTTATGCCGCAGCAGCGTTGATGAACCCCAGCATTGTGGCCCATCCCGATCAAACCGGGCTTCGCAGAGGCGAGAAACGCTTCATCATGTCGATGCGCGCGGTGGGCGAAGGTCATATATCGTCGGTCGCGTTTCGTGAGGGTATTATCTCCAAGCGCAAGGGTTTCACCTTATGGCCACAGCAGCACATCGCCATGGCAATGGACCAGCAACCCAATGGCCATGACCCCGATACCGTGCTGGTAAGACGGCATGGAGAAAGCACGTTGAACAACAGCGTGCTGTTCCCGATGACAGAAGCACAGCGCAACGGCATCGAAGACCTCCGGCTCGTACGTTTTCGCGACGATGATGGTGATGAAGACACCTACTATGGCACATATACGGCTTTCAGCGGCCGCGAAATCCGGTCCGAAATGTTGAAGACCAAAGACTTTCGCTCATTCGAGCTTTCGCCGTTAAAAGGTCGTGCCGCGCGCAACAAGGGAATGGCGCTATTCCCCCGGCGCTGCGGCGGGCTCTATACAATGCTTGGCCGTCAGGACGGTAAGAACCTTTATTTGATGCAGTCCTCCAGCATCGACACTTGGGATGACGAAGGTACCTTGATACTCGAACCCAAATATCCTTGGGAGCTTGTTCAAATCGGTAATTGTGGCAGCCCGATATTGTGTGACGCAGGCTGGATCGTGCTCATTCACGGTGTAGGTCCCGTGCGCAAATATGCTCTGGGTGCAATATTGCTCGATCGCGATGATCCGACGAAGTTGCTCGGCCGCACTGCTTGTCCAATTCTAACCGCGGCGGAGGGTGACCGTGAAGGCTATGTACCCAACGTGGTATATACGTGCGGCGCAACCTTGTTAGGCGCCGATCTCTATATACCGTTTGGAATTTCGGACAGCGCGATTGGCTTTGGGTCGGTCTCGGTGGCCAAATTACTAGACCAGATGGTATGACCGCCACGTGATCTCCAGAATATACATTGGGCATATATCTATTGCGCGCACGCGTCTATCCAGCCGCACTTTCTGGCATGTTAGCAGCATAGGCCAATTAACAGGATTGGGTGAATATGCTGCATAAGCGGCCATTTGATAAGATTCAGATAGAATCATTGTATTGGCGCCTGCCGGTAATTTCGGACGAGATTGACGATATCTCCGAGCCCGATATTCCCAGCAGCAGTGACTTCAAACTGCTTGCGGAAAATATCCCTACATTGTGCTGGATAGCACGCGGAGATGGTTATATTTTTTGGTATAACCGTCGCTGGCACGACTATTGCGGCTCGACCCCGGCGGCAATGGAGGGCTGGGGATGGCAAAGCGTTCAACATCCCGATCAACTTCCCCGGGTCATGGAGGAGTGGCAAAGGTCCATTGTAACGGGCGAACCATTTGAAATGATTTTTCCGTTACGCGCTGCGGATGGCCAGTTCCGGCGATTTCTGACTCGTATTGTTCCGGTCATGGACCGCCAAGGCCAGGTCGTAAGATGGCTAGGCACCAACACCGAAATCGAAAATGAACTTAATATCGAAGCTGCATTGGAGGCGAGTGAAGGCAAATTGCATGTGTTGACCAACGCCATGCCTCAGATGGTTTGGTCGACATTGCCCGACGGGTATCATGATTATTACAACGCACGTTGGTATGAATTTACCGGCGTGCCTTATGGATCAACCGATGGCGAGGGTTGGACCAACATGTTCCATGAAGAAGATCAGCAGCTTGCGTCGCAGCGTTGGCAGCACAGTCTGGCAACCGGCGAACCCTATGAAGTCGAATATCGTCTGCGCCATCACAGCGGCCAATATCGCTGGACATTAGGCCGTGCCCTGCCCGTTCGCGATGTCGATGGAAATATCAGCCGTTGGATCGGGACCTGTACCGATATCGACGATGCCAAGCGCGATGCGGTGCAAACCGAATTAATGAGCCGCGAGCTCAGTCACCGGATCAAGAATATATTTGCGGTCATTGCAGGCCTCATCGGTCTGTCCGCACCGCGCGGCAGCGAGGAAAAGAATTTCGCCAATCAGCTGGCAAGTAGAATAGCCGCTCTCGGAAGGGCGCATAATTTTGCAAGGCCGCATAGCCCGCTTTCACAGCCGCATGCCGGTTTCACAACGCTTCGCGACCTGATCGACGAGTTGATGCAGCCGTACGAAACTCCTTCGGGTAGGCCTTATGAAATTACCGGCGACGATATTCGCGTCGGCGAACGAAGCGCTACGCCGGTCGCGCTCGTTATTCACGAGCTTGCCACGAATGCCGTCAAATATGGTGCATTGAGCACTGCTGACGGCCGGATAGTCATTCAGATAAAAATAGATGGCGACCTGGTTGTCATCCGATGGAAAGAATCGGGCGGTCCCAAAATATTGACTGCCCCCGGGCACTCCGGATTTGGGACACAGCTGTCCGATGTGAGCATTAATGGCCAGCTAGGCGGATCTCTTACCCGCCATTGGAATAGCGATGGACTTGAAGTTGTTATGACTGTTCGAACAGCGCATCTTTGAGCGACGTTAATTAACCAGCCGCGCCGATATTGTTAAAAATTCTGAGTGATGGCGGCGGCGGTGGTGTACTTTCACCATCCTGATATTTTACGAGAAAATCGAGAACCGTTTCGATCGAATAATCATCGACTGGCTTTGAAAGGACGCCCAACGCGCCTTGGACACCATCGCCTAACTGCGCCGGATTCGCAGTCAGAAACAATACCGTTGCGCCATATTGCTGCGCGAGAGCCTGACCAATTTCCGGCCCGGTTTCGCCATCGCGAAGATTGACATCTACCAGTGCAATGTCAGGTTTGCTTTCGGCAAAAACATAGGCGGTCGGTGCATCGGGCGCTATGCCGACGACCTCAAATCCCAGATTTGCCAAAACTTGCCGAAGATTGAGCGCGACAATGAACTCATCTTCAACAATTAGAACCTTCTTACGCATTTCACCTTGTCCAAAATTACCAATCGCTACGAAAACGCCATCGCACGCGCAGTGTTCCGAATTCCCGCACAATATTTTCCCATGCACAACAGGATTGGAGGAATATAATCGGGCAATGGATTCAATATCTATGCGCTGCAATAATCCGCATGCTGCATCCGCATTTTTTGGAAAATGGTAGCGAAGGAGGGACTTGAACCCCCGACCTATGGATTATGATTCCACCGCTCTAACCAGCTGAGCTACTTCGCCTTACCAAGGATGAATCCCGCGTCTAGGCGGGAAGCAAGGCGGCGCTATAGGGCTGGGGCCCATACGGGTCAAGCCTCGCGAAACGGAAACTAGCCGCGAAATGACCATGCACCGATACGGTCCCACGGACCGCCTTGATAATAATAAGCGGCGAGGCCGGAAATGACCAGCGGGCGGGGCCTGAAGGTAGCAGATAGGCCAGCATGCAGTGCTTTGGCAGTGGCCGGTTCGACCTTATTCTGGACCGTTATGTGGAGGCGCGGGCGAGCCTGGTCTTGCGGGATCAGGAGGCCGCGAAACTCTTCAGCGAGCTCATCGCGTATTGATAGCAGCTCGGGGCTCTCAACGCGGTAAGCAACGCCCCTGCCCAGCATCATAACCTCGGAAAGGTGCGCGACCGGCCGACGGCACTCGCCTGCCAGCGCCGCCAGTCGCGATTTGATTTCGGGCAGGTGGCTTGGCGGCAGGTGATGAAACAGCGTGATGTGCGCATCGACCCGATTTCGCTCGGGCGGGTAATGCAGACGGCGTAGTCCATTGGCCCATGCCTGATCAATCTTGCCCATTTGGGCAGTGATGATGATGGGAGCGGTCACCGCGCAGGTTTAGCAGATTTTCAGACACAAAAAAGCCGCCCGATCTTGCGATGGACGGCTCTTTGTTTTTGCGTGACGAAATTCTTATGCGTCGTCGCCGGCCTCTGCGGACAGGCCGCCTTCGGCTTCAGCAGCAACCTTGGCTGCAGCCTGCTCTTCGCGGCGTTTCGCGTTAGCAGCAGCTTCGGCTTCGTCAGCAGCATCGCTGGCGACTTCGGCTTCAACCTGGGCTTCGATGGCTTCGGCAGCGATCTCGGCCTGTTCGGCTTCGAACATCTGGTCGAGAACGTTGACGCCGTCCTTCTGCAGCTCTGCTTCGTCATCCGAACGGGCCACATTGACCTGAACATTGACCGAAACTTCGGGGTGCAGAACGACTTTGACGTCAAACACGCCAAGCGTCTTGATCGGGCGTTCGAGCACGATCATCGACTTGGCAACCTTGGCGTCCTGAGCGTTCAGGCCGTCAACTATGTCCTTGACCGAAACCGAACCATAAAGCTGACCGGTTTGCGAGGCTGCGCGGATCAAAACGATCTGCTTGCCTTCGACCGAACCCGAAGCCTTCTGGGCTTCGTCACGGCGGCTGGCGTTATCGCTTTCGATGCGTGCGCGGTTGGCTTCGAAAACTTTGCGGTTTGCGTCATTGGCGCGAAGGGCTTTTTTGTTCGGCAACAGGAAGTTACGGGCATAGCCGTCCTTCACCGTGACAACATCACCAATGGCGCCAAGCTTTTCAACGCGTTCGAGAAGTATGATATCCATGTTTCGGCTCCTACTTCACGATGTACGGCAGAAGGCCGATGTGACGGGCGCGCTTGATAGCCTGGCCCAGCTCACGCTGCTTCTTTGCCGAAACGGCGGTGATGCGCGACGGGACAATCTTGCCGCGCTCTGAAATGTAACCCTGAAGCAGGCGTACATCTTTATAATCGATGACCGGTGCGTCTTTACCC
>JBGSPK010000150.1:0-9879 GCA_041738665.1 Sphingorhabdus sp.
GAGCATCCTCGTCAACGGCGACCCGGTCGACGCGCTGAGCATGATCGTCCACCGCGGCACCGCAGAGGCCAGAGGCCGCGGCATGTGCGAGCGCCTGAAAGACCTGATCCCCCGCCACCTGTTCAAAATCCCCATCCAGGCAGCAATCGGCGGCAAGGTGATCGCCCGCGAGACCATTGCCGCGATGCGCAAGGACGTGACCGCGAAATGTTACGGCGGCGACATATCGCGCAAGAAGAAGCTGCTGGAAAAGCAGAAGAAGGGCAAGGCGCGGATGAGGGAGTATGGGAATGTGAGCATTCCGCAAGAGGCGTTTATTGCTGCGCTACGGATGGGGGAGGAGTAATCCTTCCTTAGTCAAGCACGCAAATAGCGTAGCTTTCGCGAATTTCAGCGGCTTAAATTAGCCTTGAGCTGCACCCAACAATAGATTCGTAGTTGCAGGCACTAAGCCGGAATGGCGCTGCAACAGCTTTCGTATGGCTTCGCTTGCCGGTGTAAAGGCCACTTCATAAGACAAGGCATGCCAATCAATTTCTTCGCGCGCGCCTAAGCGGTCTTGGTGAAGTAGATCTCGGACTGCCAGCGTGGCGTTAACGTCATCACTTAAACCATATTCACCGGTTTCGTCATACGCTGCACAAAGCGCATCAATCCAATGCTGTCGCGCAATGAATGGAGCATTGCTTCCATCTAGACCTTGTTGAGCAAGTCGATGAGCCGAACCCAAGCCTTCAATGACAGAGAATGCACCTACACAGAATTCTAGAATAAAATTTTGGAAATACGGTTCGAATAATACAGGGCGGTCGCCGGAGCCTCGAAAATTATGAGGTTTGATGAGTTCGGCCTTTAGTTCAAGTCCGACGAGCAAATGTCTCAAATTCGAAGATAGGCGGCGACGGACTTGGACATCTAACTGCGGTGGAATATTTTGATGTAACCAAACTGCCCACCTGTGTGATTCCGTAAGAACAACGTACCCGTCTGGGCGCTCATCCGCATTAACAACAAAGAACATTCAAATCTCCAAGTATGGGAAATGTAGCCGGAATCCAGTTCAATTGCCGCTCAAACGGCAACTGGATTGACACGTTAGAAGTCGCCCGTAGTATTTATCAACATATACTCGCGTACAAATCTTTGGGAGGGCCATCATGGCGCCGAGGCCAGCTACACCGATGACGCAAAGCGTGGCAGACGAAATACGACGCCTGAAACGTGAAGAGAGACTTTACAATCATGAGATTGCTGCGAGACTAAACATCAATCAAGGTCGAGTTTCTGAAGTTCTCACTGGAAAGAGATTTCCTGAAATAAAACCTCGGCAGAGAGATTTGTTCGACTAATTTTTTGGTCGCTTGGTAATGATAGATACCCACCTTTCATAGGTGTCGGCTTGCTCGTTTTGACTACGATCAAGGATGGATTTAACCATCTCGATTTTGGTAGTTCGTCCCTCTAAACTTAAGCTGTCGAGATGGTCATAAATTGCATCTAAGATTTTTTGCTTCGTTTTGGGAATATCCGATTTTACTCCAAGAGAGACAGCTAGAGTACGAGCGAGTGATACTGACGGCTTCGACGGCAGAGCATCAATATAACGAGATAGCGCCAGCGTTTCTTCTGAGTATTTTTTTAGTTCCGTATTATTTTGCTTGTTTTTCCGCTTGGTATTAGTGGATGCTCGTTTCCTCGGCAGTTTGATCCCATCAGCTTCCTCGGCCATTTTAGCCGCCAGCTTAGCTATTTCATCAAATTCGCTTGCAGCATGACGCAAATCATCAGCGGAATGAGTTGCGAGTAGCTCTGCAAGAGCCTTAACCAGCTTCTGCTTCTTTGTTATCATAGACCGATCCTTTGAAGGAACTCGCTAGCAAGTCGTGCCAGCTCACTTTTTTTTGTATCCCGCGCGTTATTGGTCCAAAAAATTGGTCGACCCTTTCTGGCACCGGCGGGGTAGGAATCAGAATGGCCAAGTTCACTTTCAAAGACCGGTATTTGCAGTCTCTTCGCTGTCGTCTTCACGTAAGACTTTGATTTTACGTGCTCAGCTTTTTCTTGGACATCATTGAAAATTATCCCCAGTATTTCCGGATATGGATCGTTCGGATGCCATTTTTTAAATTCATCAATTGATTTTATTAATAGAGGCAAACCTATCGTCGACAAAAATTCCGGTTTAACTGGAACAGTTATGAAATCTGCTGCAAAATAGGATGCTCTTGTTAATACAGACTCTGTTGGAGAGCAGTCCAGAATGATCAAATCATATTCCGATTTAATGTCATCCAGCGCATCCCGCAAAATATGCGCTTTATCGGTCGCGTGACGGATACTCCACGCGAGCTCTAGACGCGCTGGAATAAGGTGTAGGCAAGAGCCATCATCATAATCATTGACGTGAGAAATAAGCTCCGAAATGTGAACCGTCTCTTTGCCCGGCACGACGGGTTTAAATAGGTCATCAATGGTAGGGGCTTCCGAATTCACAAGTTCTTCGAACTTAGATACGCCAAGCACATATTGGCTAAGATTGAACTGTGGATCGAGATCTACGAGCAACACTCGCAAGTCTCGACGCACGGCGGCATACCAACCCAAATTAGCTGTTAGGGTAGACTTTCCTACACCGCCCTTCATGTTCATCATCGCTACTACGATCGCTCTACGCCGAGAAAAGTCAGCAGAATCATCGGGCTCTTCTCGTTGGATTGTGATTCCTTCGTTTGATGCCCATTCCAGTATACTGTCGGCATTCCAGACTGGACCACTTTTTAACGTAGCTACTGGCTCCGGAAAATCTTCGCGCCGGGCACGCCAATTCGCCACGTTCTGTTTTGTCGATCCCAATAACTCGGCAACTTCAGCCAGACCCAGCAATTCCATAACCGCATCCAATATAGTTTGTGAACAGCGTTCACGCTCAATGCTGTGTACAACAGACATCGATTCTTGACAATGCTGAATCAATCGTTAATTGTTGGATTCGAAACGGCCGGAGCATGAAGCCCCGGCCGCCAATATGGTGATTTGCCACCCGCCTGAGCAGCTGTCGGCAAATCGCTCCTCGAAAGGAGGTGCGTTATGTGGCAAGTAACCCGTTCAGGCTGTTAACCGGCGCAGGATGCCATTTTCTTGCACCTGCGTCATCTAGCCCTCTCATTACAATTTGTCAAAAGGAGGCCTTTATGGCCAAGGTTAGTCCGTGGCACTCGACAAAACAGAGTGTCCATCACAACAATACCAACTGCAACACTGGCAACAATATCGAGCGCGAAAATAAGCGTGAAGGTACGGGCGGCAAGCCGCTCTGTCAGGAGTGTTCGCGCCTGAGCTAAGACGCTCGCGCCCAAAGTGAACGATTGGGCCGGGGTCTTGACCTCGGCCCTTTTGACGTCTGAAAGAACTTCCTCGCCAACTTGTGAATCACAACGAGCGCTTCGTTGACCAATGTTTTGCTGCTCGCAGAGATCAGAACCCACCCCCTACCGCCGCTGCCCCCTAACAAACCGTTTCCACTCAACTTCATCCGGCCCCGGCAGCAACGGGCCGTCGGGTGGCTCGCGTGTTTGTTCGACCTTAAGGTTGCGGCGCTTTTCGCCTGATGGGCCGATGCACTTCTTGCAGTATAACCGCTTCACGAACGCCGCGATCTGCTCGCTCTTGCCGCTCTTGTGACAGACAGGTTAGAGAACCCTAATCTCAGCTGATATAGCCGAGCCCGTACACTTCATCCTTGCCCGGTTTGCCAAGGTCCTTGGCGCTCTTTGCCAGTGCGGCCATGCATTTCTGGCGGGTGGTGGCGCTAACCGATTTGGCGCAGCGGGCCATCCATGCGGCGATGTGGGGGGTGGCGAAGCTGGTGCCGCTATAGCTACCGGTGCCGCCGCCCGGCGCGGCTGCGGTCACATCGACTCCGTACGCTGACACGGTGATATAGCGACCCTGATTGGCGTAACGATAGACGTGCATTTTGCGGTCGACCGCGGTGACCGCGACGACATTAGGCAATGCGGCGGGGTAAGCCGGCGGTGCGGTCGGGCCGCCATTGCCAGCGGCGGCGACGATGACATGGCCCTTGGCGAGCGCGCGAGCGATGAGCGCGTCGAGGATCTTGTTGCGCGGTCCGGCGAGGCTGATGTTGATCACGGGCACGTCCTGCCCCACCATCCAGTCGAGCGCGCGGACGATGAAGTCGGCAGAGGTGTAGGGCTTTGCGGAGCTACCCTGGAATATGTTCGCGGCGACAATCTGGCTGGCGCCGTCGCTGGCGAGCAACGACGCAATCGCGGTGCCATGCTCGGTTGGGGCGGCTGTGTTGGCGTTGGTGAAGTCGCGTTGCTGGAGCCTGGTGTTTTTCAGCACCTTGTACGCCGCGATGCCGGTGTCGATCATGCCGATTTTCAACTTACCCTTTTCGCCGCGCATCCGGGCGTCGGGTGCGGCGGCGGTGCGGGTGCCCTGCGCGGCGAACGCCATCGCGTAATAATGGGTGAAGTCATAGCTGCCGCCGGCATCGAGGCTGCGCATTGCGGCGAGTGCGGTTGCTGCGTCCATTTGCCTGGGCGCGGACAGGCGGGTGACGACGCTGTCGAGCGCGGCCAGCGGCGTGCGGTCGATGACCGTGAAGCCCAAGCCTTGCGCCTTGGCGAGCGCGGCTTCGCTCAGGTCGAGCGCAACGATCTCGCCACGCCGCACAGGGAAACCGCGCTCGTCCTTGTCGGGATTTTCTACTTCGGCAAGGTCGCGCATCGATTCTGACGAGCCGTGATTGTCCTTTGCTGCGTCCTCGGCGGCTTTGGCCGCGTCTTCGGCAGCGTCGGCGGCGTCCTTTGCCGCGTCCTCGGCGGCTTTGGCGGCTTCTTCAGCGGCATCGGCAGCGTCCTTTGCGGCGCGTTCTTCGGCGTCGGCGGCGTCCTTGGCCGCGTCCTCGGCATCCTTGGTCGCACGTTCCTGCTGGTCGGCGATATCTCTGGCGCGATCCTCGGCGGCGCGTTGTTGTGCTCGGTCGAAATCGCGCTGCGTATTGTTGTCAATCCGGTCCACCTGGTCGTCAGACCCGGGACTGAACCCATGAACAGCGCCCCCGGCCGAGCATAACAGTGCCAGGGCAATGAACCTCGATATCGCCTTATTTGAACGTGTCATCATTTTGGCCCATGAAATCCTTAGCATGCTAGACCACAACGGGCTGATCGCGCAATTATTCCGCTGGCCATCGAATAAATAAAAGTCTTATTATCCATAAGCCTAGCCAAAGTTGCGGTGAGACGAGGAATTTTCTGCGACAGGTGGCGTTCTGGGAGGGAATGCAAAAGTGCATAGCAGCAACGGACCCGGAGAGGACGTGAAGCCGCGCATCATCGCGTTCCTGCCGCGGCTGCGCCGTTTTTGCATGGCGCTGACCGGCAGCAATGACCAATGCGACGATTTGTTGCAGGAAACAGTGGAAAGGGCTTTGACACGGATAGAGCAATGGCAGGCAGGGACGAGCCTTGAAAGCTGGATGTTCCGCATCGCGCAGAACCTGCATATCGACCGGATCAGGGCGCAGGGGCGGCGCGGGGTGCAGGTCGATTTGGACGCGCTGGCGGACATGTCAGGGGACGACGGGCGGACGATAACCGAGGCGCGTTCCGAACTTGCACATGCACAGGCGGCGATGGCGGCGCTTCCCGATGAGCAGCGAATATTGCTGGCTTTGGTGGTGATCGACGGGCGATCCTACAAGGAAGCGGCGGAGATATTGGAGCTGCCCATCGGCACAGTGATGAGCCGGATTTCACGGGCGCGCCACGCCATCGACCTTTATCTGAACGGCAAGGCACTATGAACGGGGCAGATGAGATGAACAGGGATCATGAACGCGTGAGCGCCTATCTGGACGGGACCATGAACCCCGAAGAGGCCGCTGCGTTTGAACAGGAAATCGAGGGGAATCCGGAATTGGCGGCGATCGTTGAACGGTGGCAGGGTAATGATGCGCTTTTGCAGCGCGCATTCGACGCGCCCGAGGGTGGAGGCATTTCCGATGCGCTTTTGGGGCGGTTGGGGCTGGCGGAAACTGGCGCAGCAGATAACGTCGTCGTGTTCGACAGCTTCCGCAAGCAAGACGCTGCGCAAAATGACAATGTCGCGCCACCCAAATGGCGCTGGCCGCTGGTCGGCTCGATTGCCGCCAGCCTTGTCGTGGCTGTCACAGTGGGCAGTTTCTGGATAGCAAAGCCCTCGGGAATTGCCGGTGAAGCTGCGTTCCAGACGGCAATGAACGGCTCGGCTTCCGGCGTTACAGTTGCTTTGAGCGAGGCGCAGATGCTGACCCCGGTTCTGTCTTTCGAGGCAAAGGATGGTCGCCTCTGCCGCGAATTTGCAGTGGAAGGCCACGAAGCGGGCAATCAGGGCATCGCATGCAAATCGGGTAATCAGTGGACAGTCGAGGCGCTGGTCAAAGGCGGTGGGGCGTTGCCATCAAATGGCGAAATCCGCACAGCTGGCGGCAAGAATATTGCGTCGCTTGATGCCGTCTACAGCCGACTCGGTGCTAGCGATCCACTAAATGCTCAAAAAGAAAATACATATATTACAAATGGATGGAAGAAATAATAGCGATTTCCGTCCGGTCCGGGAATAACTCCGGACCGCTGCCGTTGTGGAACTGTCGACGCTGATGTCGACGCTTTCCAAGCGGGAGATTTGATATGACAAAGCTACTGAAATTGGGCGTGTGTGCAGCGGCAATTTGCGCCACCGCATTCACCGCCAGCAGCGCGATGGCACGCCGTGGCGCAGATGATCCAGCCGGTCATGTGCGTCAGTGCCGTGGTTGCGACGATGCACCGGGTGATGTGCGCCAGGGACGTGGCGCGGATGATCCTGTGAATCATGATGCAAATGACGATCGCGGCGGTGATCGGGCTGGCGGTCGTGGACGTGGTGCAGACGATCCCGCCGATCACGATATAAATGACGATCATGGCGGCGACCGTGTGCGTACTGCCGACGACAGCGCTACGCGTCAGTCGCGCGGTGCGGATGACACCGTTGCAGATGATCGCGGAAGAGGTCGCGGCCGTGGACGCGGCGCTGACGACGCCCCCGGCGACGATCGCGGTGGACGTGGTCGCGGCGGTGACGATCCGAGCTAAGTTCGGGTTGCCGGCGGCCCTGGATAGATAGCTACTGTCCAGGGCCGTTTGAGCTAGATCATTTATCTTATTCTGTAGCGCGTCCAAATACTGTAAAGCTTTGCATGCCGCTACCCGGGGGAATAACCATGACTAAATTTAACTCCACAACCGCTTCATTGTTCAGCGGCGCGGCGCTTCTTTTTTCAACTTCGGCTTTGGCCGAGGAAGCGCAAAAAACCGAAACCAAAACTTCAACAGAAAGCTGGCGGCTCTCCACCGGTATCAACTATTCGACTGGCAGCTATGGCGAACTGACCGACACCAAGGTCATCTCCGCGCCGGTCAGCCTCAAATATAAAAAAGGCAACTTCAGCCTTCGCGTGTCGGTCCCCTATGTAAATGTCGATGGTCCTGGTTCGCTGATCCAGACGCCCGAAGGGTCGGGCACCGGCTCGGGCAGCGGAAGCAACAATAGCGGTTCCGGCAGCTCCAACTCCGGTTCCGGCAGCTCCGGGTCGGGCGGGGGTGAAATCGTCGACAGCGGTGGCACTGCGGTCAGCTCAAAACGCAGCGGCTTTGGCGATGTCGTGGTCGCGGCTACCTATTCGTTCGACCTCGGCTCTGGTTTCTACATTGACGCATCGGGCAAGTTCAAAATTCCGACTGCATCTACTGCCAAGCGCCTTGGAACCGGCGAAGTCGATATCACCCCCGCGCTCGATCTGGTCAAGGAAGTCGGCCCCGCCACCTTCTATGTTCACGGCCGCCGCAAATTTGCGGGCAAACCTACAGGATCGCTCATCCGCAGCACCTGGGGTGCAGGCGCGGGTGCGAGCGTCAGGGCAAGCAAGACGCTGACCGTCGGCGCCGATTATGACTGGCAGCAATCATCGCTGATCGGCAACAGAGCAACAAGCGATGTTACCGGCTGGGCAAATGTCCGCCTCAACCGCAAGATTAACGTGTCGGCATTTGCGTCCACTGGACTCAACAGCAACAGCGCGGATTTTGCGGGCGGCCTTTCGATCAGCTTCAAGCTAAACTGATTTTCAGTTCGGCTCAGGGGGTATCGGTACAATGTCATCAATCAAACTCCCTACCGCCTTTGCCCGGACGCCAGCCGAAGGGTGGCTCCCATGTTTTGTTAATCGGGCGCGCTTTGCTCAAATCAGGACCATCTGCCGCGCCGGGTCTCCGCTCAATTGCGCGCGCGCTTCTTTCGCGGCGGCGACGGCGTTGCGGTAATGCACGGTGCCGAACTTCTCCGCCTCTGCAAAGGGCACCGGCGTCCATTCCTCGCCCGGGTAGACAGTATCATAGATAGCCTGCGCCGCCGCGCGCAGTTGATGGTCGTGCTCCAGATGCTGCACGGCATTCTCCTTCACTTTTCGAATCAGGGGTGAAGGATATATGTTCTTATTATGTTCCGCAATCGCTGCGTCGGCTTATGTGGGCGGACAACCAATATCCTTGCAATGTAGGATTTGCTTTGAGACAGTGAGCGACGACCCGCCTGTGCTTGAGGCTTCGGCGGGCTGGCATCGGTAACCGCCCCACTGGCTGATAGGGGTTTGCATCAACAGCCGCCTGCATGTTCGCAATTGCGCTTCGCGAAACCGCCCCTAAATTGACAAGGTGGACAATAAAGGGGGATAGTTTGCGTCGTTTTTGTCAATTTAAGTGCAAGATTCCGTCCACGCTGTTCCTGTCGGAGGGTTGACCCCCCGCCCATCGCCGCCTATATCCACCTCAACATCTAACCCATCGGGAATGGCCTTGTCGTCGCGCAACTTGGCTAACGCATTGATGGGACTGGATTTTCACATACGCGAAACGGCTGCACGGCAGGACCCGAATCCGGGGCCATCGCCATGCGGCCTTTTTCTGTCTGTGGACACCAATGCGCGCCTAAAATTCTGAACGAAGGCACAAGCACCTTATGGCATCCCGTACCGCTCCTGCGTCCCTATCGCGTCAAAAGCGTATCCGCAAAATCTTCGGTGACATCCACGAAGTCATCGACATGCCCAACCTGATCGAAGTCCAGCGCGAAAGCTATGAGCAGTTTCTGCGCTCCGACCCGTCGATCGGTTATGTCTCAGGCCTCGAAAAAACGCTGCGCAGCGTGTTTCCGGTCAAGGATTTTGCCGGAACGTCGGAACTCGACTTCGTGCATTACGAACTCGAAGATCCCAAATATGACGTTGAGGAATGCCGCCAGCGCGGGATTACCTACGCCGCGCAGATGAAGGTGACGCTGCGCCTCATCGTGTTCGAGGTTGACCCCGACACCGAAGCGCGTTCGGTTTTGGATATCAAGGAGCAGGACGTGTACATGGGCGACATGCCGCTCATGACTCACAACGGCACCTTCTTCATCAACGGTACAGAGCGCGTTATCGTATCGCAGATGCACCGTTCGCCGGGCGTCCTGTTCGACCACGACCGCGGCAAGACGCACAGCTCGGGCAAATATCTGTTTGCCGCGCGCGTCATTCCGTATCGCGGTTCGTGGCTGGATTTCGAATTCGACGCCAAGGACATCGTCAACGTCCGCATCGACCGCAAGCGCAAGCTGCCGGTGTCTACTTTGTTGTACGGCCTGGACATGAATGACGAGGAAATCCTCAACCATTTCTATGACACCGTAACTTTCCAGCGCGGCAAGGGCGGATGGATCATTCCGTTCAATGCCGAGCAATGGCGCGCGTCTAAGCCGATGTTCGACCTTGTCGACGGCAAATCGGGC
>JBGSPK010000176.1:0-5157 GCA_041738665.1 Sphingorhabdus sp.
TAGGTGAAGCACCCTTCCAGTCATAACGATTGGGAGGGTCTTCTTTGTGGATATGTCGATTTTAGCTCCGGCAGCAGCGCTGGTTGTGTGGTCATTAATCATGTTGTTCTGGATGGCGGGCACCCGCCTGCCTGCATTGTCGAAGATCGGCATCGACTTGAGCAAGGCTGTCGGGGGTAGGGGAGCCGACATCGACCCGAATGTTCCGCCCTCGGTGGCTTGGAAATCGCATAATTACGCGCATTTGATGGAACAGCCGACGATATTCTATGCGACGGTGATGATCCTTGCGATCTCTGGCGGTGCGACTGAATTGTCCGTGATGCTCGCTTGGGGCTACACCATATTACGTATCATCCACAGCATATGGCAGGCGACGGTCAACAAGGTGGGCATCCGTTTTGTGTTTTTCCTGCTCTCGACCATTTGCTTGACGATATTGGCGGTGCAGGCGCTGTTGGCGACAATTTAACCTGGGGGAAGAAACATGAATAGCGCAATATTAGGACCAGTCGTCGCGCTCGCGGCTTGGACGATGGTGATTTGGATATGGATGTACGCGACCCGGTTACCGGCCATGGGCCGCGCCGGTATCGACGGCAAAACTATGGTCGGTTCATCCAGTGGCAGCCTAAGGAATGATCTGATCGCAAAAGGCGAGGAACGCGCATCATGGGTAGCTGATAATTACAACCACTTACACGAAGCACCTACGGTATTTTATGCGGTAGCCATAGTCCTTGCGATGATTGGTCAAGGTGACAATCTGAATGCGACCATTGCGTGGGTCTATGTTGTACTACGTGTCGCACACAGCCTGGTCCAGATATTGTCCAACCGCGTAATCGTGCGGTTCATGCTATTTGCGCTCTCGACCCTCGCGCTTATCATGCTGGTGGTGCATGCGGTCATGGCGGTTCTGATTTACTAACGGCTGAAATGGCCCACAAGTTCAATATGGGTTGACCAGCGGAACTGCCCGACAGGCCAGATCCGCTGCAACCTGAATCCTGCAGTGACCAAAGTCTTGGCGTCCCGCGCGAAACTCGCCGGGTTGCAGCTGACATAGGCGATGTCGGGAACCTTAGAGTCAGCCAGATTGGTGACTTGCTCCTTTGCGCCTGCGCGCGGCGGATCAAGAATTACGGCATGGAATTTGTTGAGCTCATCCGCGTTCAATGGTCGGCGGTACAGATCGCGATGCTCGGCAAATATCTGCCGCCCTGCCCGCCCAGTGGCAGCCTTTAGCGCCAGTACAGGCTCTCGATCAGCCTCGCCTGCATAAATCTTTTTGCTGTTGTCGAGCGAGAGCGCGAACGTCCCGAGACCAGCGAACAGGTCAGCGATAAACAGCTTGTCGCTGACGATTTCCTTCACCGCCGCGACCAAAGCTGCCTCACCGTCTTTTGTGGCCTGCAGGAAGCCGTAAGGGGGATAGCCGACAGCAACACCGCCCAAGGTCACGGTAACCGGCTCAGGCTCCCAGAACGGCACTGCGCCATAGCCCTCGTCAAGTGAAAGCCGCGCCAGCTTATGTGCCTTGGCAAATTCGGACAATATCTCATGCGTGTCGAGATCATTGGCTATCCAGTTCTCGATCAGAACGTCGATGCCCTGGTCGACAAGCGCCAATTTGATCTGCACCTGCCGCGCGCGATTGAGCCGAGGGCCGAGCAAATCTCGTAAAGGCTGTAACAAAGCGAACAATTCTGGTGCCATGACGTCACATTGGCGCAAGTCTATGATCCGATGACTCTTTTCGGTACTGAAACCCAGTTGGAATTGCTTTCCCGCCCAGGCTGACCGCACAGCAATCCGCCGTCGTGTCTTGGGCGGCGAGATATGGACTGGCATGATGGCGCCAATCTCGACCTGCTGTGTCGCCAATGCGTGGCTGACGCGGTCGGCGATGAAAGCACGCAGACTTTCTTCATCCAGATGCTGGAGCTGGCACCCGCCACACAGGGGAAAGTGCTGGCAGGGCGGCGTCGCGTGATGCGGGCCATGGATCAGCCCGCCCGATGGGTCGATCATGTCTCCTGGTGCCGCGTGTGCGACATAACGGCCATCGGCGGTGACGCCATCGCCGCGTGCGGCAACCCTGATTATCTGTTCTGAACTTATCATAGCGCCCCATGCCCCCGAAGGCCTGCGCAATCAACCTGCGTCTTTTTCCGCGGTCCCTGCGGGCGGCGTTTCGCGGCCCTTAATCTGTGCCGGCAGGCGATATTTGTCATCGCCTGAACTGACCTCGATCATGCCGTCGCTGCGTAAGCTGATTTTGGTTTCGTCAAAGCCATCCGCAGGCGCAAGCCCGCGACCGTCGGTCAAGATGTCGAACCGCCGGAAACCACCATCGGGGTGGCGAATGACTAATATAGTGCCTTCGCTGCCTGCAATCTGCTCGGTAGTGCAGGTCCGCTGAAAGGCCGTCGATCCTGCGAGTGCGCATTCCACTTTGCCGTCAAGGGCCGCCGCCTCGTCAGCGTCGCTCTCGGCGTTTTTCAGGTCGCCAGCTGCATCGCCGCCGCACGCCGACAAGCCGACGGCCATCAAAAGCGGTAAAGCGGGCTTAAATATCGGCATAGACATGGGTTTCGGCCTGACCCCCGGGATGCGTAACTGCGCCCTTATAGGCAGGCCCGACATTTTGTGCATAGCGCCATAACGCGCCCGACCCGTAATCGGTCGATCTCGGTCGCCACGCTTTACGCCTTTCTTCAAGTACTTCTGGGGCGACATTCAGGTCAATCACGCCTGTTTCGGCGTCGATAACGATCTCGTCACCATCCTCGATCAAGGCGATTGGTCCACAATCCGCAGCTTCGGGTCCCACATGGCCAATACAGAAGCCGCGCGTTGCGCCGGAGAAGCGGCCATCGGTAATCAGCGCGACCTTCTCACCCATCCCCTGCCCGTAGAGCGCAGCCGTGGTCGACAACATTTCGCGCATGCCGGGGCCGCCTTTGGGGCCTTCATAACGGATAACGATGACCGCGCCCTCATGGATTTGCCTCGCCTCGACCGCTGCAAAGCAATCTTCCTCGCAATCGAACACTTGGGCAGGTCCTGTGAATTTTAGGCGCTCCATGCCTGCAACCTTCACAATTGCGCCATCGGGAGCCAGCGAACCACGCAGCCCGACAACGCCGCCTGTGGCTGTGATGGGTGCGGTGGCCGGATAAATGACCTTCTGGTCAGGATTCCAGGTGATTTGCTCGATATTCTCGCCCAGCGTCTTGCCGGTAACGGTCATGCATTCACCGTGCAGCAGTCCTTCACCGAGGAGCGACTTCATGAGCATATAGACGCCGCCCGCGTCATACATGTCGCGCGCCACAAACTGTCCGCCGGGCTGGAGGTCCGCCATATAAGGCGTCGACTTGAACGCCTCGGCAACATCAAACAGATCAAAGTCGATGCCCGCCTCATGTGCCATTGCGGGCAGATGCAACGCTCCATTGGTCGAACCACCCGTTGCAGCAACAATTCTTGCAGCATTTACAAAAGCTTCACGCGTACATATGTCACGCGGCCTGATGTTGCTTGCAAGCAGCTCCATCACCTGAGCGCCCGCTGCATGCGCTATCTGGTCGCGTGTCGAATAAGGCGCGGGGGCCATATTGCTATTGGGCAGTGAAAGCCCGATCGCCTCACCTACACAGGCCATCGTATTGGCGGTATACTGCCCGCCACAAGCTCCGTGGCCGGGGCAAGCAACGCGTTCCAGTTCCTCAAGTTCAGACAACGGGCACGCACCGGCGGCATATTTACCGACGATTTCGAATACGTCTTTAACTGTGACGTCCTTGTCTTTGTAACGCCCCGGCAAAATTGAACCGCCATAGACAAAAATCGACGGAACATTGAGCCGAAGCATTGCCATCATCATGCCGGGTAAAGATTTATCGCATCCGGCGAAACCGACAAGTGCGTCATAACAATGGCCGCGCACCGATAGCTCGATGGAATCCGCGATAACCTCACGGCTGATCAGCGAGGATTTCATCCCCTGATGTCCCATCGCAATGCCGTCAGTGACAGTAATTGTATTGAACCGCCGCGGCATTCCGCCTCCAGCTTCAACGCCCTTGCGCGCGATATCGGCCTGCGCATCAAGCGTCGTATTACATGGCGCGCTGTCATTGCCAGCAGAAACCACGCCGACAAAAGGCCGCGCAATTTCTTCTTCGGTCAGGCCCATTGCGTAATAATAGCTGCGATGCGGCGCGCGTTCGGGGCCTACGGAAACATGGCGGCTTGGGAGTTTCGATTTGTCGAAGTTATGGGTCATTAACGGCTCGCTTTCAGCGGCAGCGTCTATTCAGTTTGCCCCATCCGACGCAAGCCTTTCCGCAACATATTGCGCCATTTCGGCCAAAATAGCTGCAAATCTTTCTTGTCCAGCGCTCGTGCCGACCAAATCTTGCCGAATTTCGACGCCAACATAAGGAATGTCGTTCGCCTCCGCATGCCGGTTCATTGTCGCGTTGAGCAGCTTGCCCGAATAAGGGAGCTGATCGCCAACTACCAGCCCCTCGCCCTCCAGCCGCTCGATTGCGAGGTTGGCGGCAGTCTCATATTCATTGTACAAAATGCCAACCTCCCAGGGCCGATGATCGTAAGGCTGGCTCTCGAGACGCGGCGTGAAGCTATGGACGGATAATATCAGTGATGGTCGTTGGCGATGAAGCACGTCCTCCAACGCCGCGTGATAAGGGTGGAAAAACCGCGCCAATCGATCCTGGCGCCCTGCCGCGTCAAGCCGGTTTCCGGGAATTTCGATGCCGTCGCTAGTCAACGGTATCGCACTCAAATCTTCGGGCTTGCGGTTGAGGTCAACGACAAGACGCGAATTTGTGGCGACGAAGGCTGCACAACCAGACAAGTCTACCATGAAGGTCGCCACGTCCATCACACCGATATCATAAGCGATATGTTGCGAAAGAAGTTCGGGATCGATGCCCAAGCTAATTTCATCAGGGACATGGTTCGACGCGTGATCACACACGACCAAAATGCCACCGTTGGAGGGTTGCCCGAGGATGACCCAAGGATCGTTCATCTTATCGAGGATGCCATCATCCAATATCGAGGGCAAGCTTTGCCGATTCGATCGCGCGCAGCATCCCTCGCCTCGGTTGTTGAGAAGATCGC
>JBGSPK010000219.1:0-12357 GCA_041738665.1 Sphingorhabdus sp.
CGGGATTTTTTCGCTGATGGAATAGTAACCATTGACTATCCGAGCCGTGCTCTATCGTTCAGCAGGACAGGAGCATTACTTCCCGGTGGAAAATTTGTCCTTTCATACGAAAAGCCGTTTCGAGTGCCAGTGATGATTGGAAACACCGCTACCGAGGGAAATCTGGATACCGGCGCAAATGTAGAATTTGTATTACCGAAATCATTATTTGATCGAATATCCGCTACTCCGTTGGAAGGTTCAAAGCAGGCAACTCTGACCAATACAAAACTGACGATGTCGACGGCCACAGTGAAAGGCCCAATCATAATTGGGGGCGCTGTGGTTGCGGATGCAGAAGTCCGCGTCTCCGACCGTTTCCCCGAGTTACTCGTAGGCGCGCGGATTTTGCAAAATTACCGAATAATAATTGACCAGCGATCAAAGCTCGTCGCGATTTGTCCAAGCCAGATGTCGGTACAGCCCGGTTAGCATCGAAAAAAGATCAGGCTTTTTTGCGCGCCTTTGCAACAGCTGATTTCAGCGCGTCATATCCCAACGCGCCCTCTAATATTTGATCGTCGATGATAAACGTCGGCGTTCCATTAAAACCAACTTGCTGCATCATTTCCAGATTGGATTTGATTTCGGCCTCAGCCTGTTGTGACGCGGCGAATTTTTCTGCGGCTGCCATATCGAGTCCCGCTTTGCTTGCGGCGGCGCGGATGGTTTGTGGGTCGGGTCGGCCGCCTGCAAACATTGCGTCGTGGAACGCCTTATGCTTGCCTTGTTTGGCGGCGGCGAGCGCCCATAGGGCCGCATCACGGCTTGCCTGGCTGAGAATAGGCAATTCGCGATAGATAAGGCGGATATTTCCATCGTCCTTAAGTAGGCGCTGCACGTCGGCGACACTAGCGCGACAGAAGCCGCAGCTGTAATCGGTGAATTCCACGATGGTGACATCGCCGTCGGGGTTACCTGCTTCTGCACCGGGGAAAGGTGTCGCGATTGTGCTGCCAGCCGCAGTGAGGCGTTTTGCGATGTCGCGTTGTTGAAGGATTTCGACAGCTTCTGTGATTATCTCAGGGTGTTCGAGAATATAAGCGCGGACCAATGCCTCGGTGGCTTTGCGCTCCTTGTCCGACATGCCAGCTGCCGCGACAGCATCATCGGCGACGCTGGAGGCTAGATCGGTTTTCTGTTCGACCGATCCCCGTTCGATTGTATTGCGATTACTAGCAAAAATATATGCGCCGACCCCGATCAAAAGGAGCGCGCCCGTGAGCGCAATCAGCAAAGGGATGCGGTTACTATTTGGTTCGTCAGCCATATCCACAGGATTAGCCATGATTTTACTGACTAGCCAGCCAATTAACGACGTTTCTTTTTAAGCTGCGCCAGCTTGGCTTCGGCAACCATGTTGATGTCCTGCGCTCGGATCCAATCAGGTGAATATTCCGGCAGGCCCGCCATCGCGGTTTGCGCGTTCGGCAGCGCAAATTGCGGTGCGCCTTCCATCATATAGCGCTCAGCACTGGCGAGCGCCGCTCTTGCGGTATCACCTTTCTGTTCGTAAACCACGCCCAACTGATACCAGGCAAAGGGGTTCTGATTGTCTTTGGTTACCGCGGCTTTCAATACCTGTGCAGCCTCATCGAGATTTGCCTTATCCTCAGTCGCAACGAGCGCATGACCAAAAATGGCAGCAATCAGCGGCTGATTTCCGGTAAGGTTGACCGCTTTTCGCAATGGCACCAAGGCGTCGGCAGGACGTCCAGATTCAAGTAAAATCTGACCGTGCAACTCGAGAAAATACGGATCTTCGGGTGCGGCCGTGACCAGCGATGAGGATTCTTCGAGCGCCTTTTGCGGATAGGCTGATTTGTGCCAGGCGTACGCGCGGGCATAGCGGGCAGGGGTGCTTTTATCACTTTCGGGATAATCGCGCAAGGTGGTGGTTGGATCGGCTAGAAAACCGGTAAGTTTGGCTTTGATACGCTTGAAATCGGCTTCCCATTTGGCGTTCAGTGGCTTGGTCCATGCGGGATCAGCGGAATAGGTATCTTCAAGCACCGAGATGCGTTCACCGGATAATGGATGGGTCCGACCGTAGCTGTCCTCCTGAGGAATGCCCAAACGAAATTCAAAATTTTGTAATTTTTTGAAGAAGTTGATTGAGCCCTTTCCGGTAATTCCTGCAGTCGATAGATATTGTGCGCCGGACGCATCGGCGGTACCTTCCTGTCCGCGGCTATAGGCAAGGAATTTGCCAAGCGCCGCTTGCTGGCCCGCCGACATGATCCCCATGCCCGCTTCGCCAGCGCCCATCGCAATTGCGGCGGCGGCCAATATCAGCGTAGCAATGCTGATTCCGCTCGCGACCGAGGCTCCTTCGTTAAATCGAACGGCGTGGCCTCCCGCAACATGGCCTAGTTCGTGTGCGATAACGCCTTGAACTTCGTTGGCGGTGGTCGCTGCGTCGATCAGGCCACTATGGAGATACACGGCTTGCCCGCCCGCCACGAAAGCATTGATTGATTTATCGTTGATCAGAACAATATCGACATTTTTTGGGTCGAGCCCCGCCGCCTGGATCAGCGGTGCAGAAATCTCGTCAAAAAAGGCTTCGGTTTCTGCGTCGCGCAGGATTGACTGCGCCATTGCGGGTTGTGCGGCGAGCACGCTTGCGAGAAACACAACAAATGCAGCGCGGATGCGGCGCAGGGGGAAAATTGCCATAAACGTTAAATGGCCCGAACCGCCTGAACGCGCAATGAAGAAGTTGGGCAAAGAAAACCCCGCCGGTCATGCGAACGGCGGGGCTTTGATATTTGTCGAGTTATCTATCAGCCAAACGTGCGTTGCCACCAACCCGAACGCGGTGCTTCGTCACTCGCTGCTGTTTCGGTTGATGCGACCTTTTCTGGTGCGTCTTTGGCTGCAGCCTTTTTGCGTGGCGCTTTCGCTTTTGGCTCAGCAGGCACATCCTCAGCAGGCGTTTCGGCTGGCGCCGCCTTTACCCTACCGCGGCTCTTTGCAGGAGCCTTGGCCTTTTCTACAGGCGCTGCTGCCGCTGGAGTTTCAGCTTCGACCGCTTCTGCCTCGGGATTCGCTTTGGCACGGCTGCGGCGCTTCGGCTTCTCGCTTGGCTCTTCTGCCGCAACGGGTTCGGCTTCGGGGGCTGCTTCAACTGTCTCAGTGACGATTGCGGCATCATCGCGTTCGCGACCGCGGCCACCACGTCGGCCCCGGCGAGCCTTTGGTTTGCTTTCGGCTATTGCTTCACCCGCCTCGACGGTCTCGCCCGCTTCTACAGAAGTGGTTTCGGTCACACCTTCCGCAGCGATTGCATCGCCTTCAACGGGTGCGTCACCATTTTCCGGACGACCGTCGCGTTCACGGCCCTTGCCGCCACGGCGGCCACGGCGGCGTTTGCGTTTGCGGCCTTCGGCGCTCTCGCCCTCCTCGCGAGGACGTTCTTCACGGGCCCGACTTTCGCGAGCGCGGGTGGGTTCACGCACCTCTTCTTCCTCGTCGATTTCGAAATCGTCGACTTCGTCTTCGATATCATCATCTTCGTCTATGTCGATAATCGGAGGCAGGGCAACGGGAGCCTCGGGACGTGGGCCTGAACTGGATACGGCAAGCTTCGCACCCTCGGTTTCACCGTTGGGAACGATCAATACGCGGACATGATAGCGTTCCTCAATATCGGCGAGTTCAGCGCGCTTGTTGTTGAGGCAGTAAATTGTCGCCTCCTGGCTCGCTTGCAGAACAATCTGGCTGCCATTGCCTTTGGCCGATTCTTCCTCGATCAGGCGAAGTGCGGAAAGCGCTGACGACGACGCCGTGCGGACTAGGCCCGTACCTTCGCAATGCGGACATTCGCGGGTCGAAGCCTCTAGCACGCCGGTCCGAAGACGCTGGCGGCTCATTTCCATCAGGCCAAAGCTTGAAATCCGGCCGACCTGAATGCGGGCGCGGTCGTGCTTCAGTGCTTCTTTCATCGCACGCTCAACTTTGCGCGCGTTGCCATGATGCTCCATGTCGATAAAGTCGATGACGACCAGGCCAGCCATGTCACGCAAGCGCAACTGGCGGGCGATTTCGCGCGCAGCCTCAAGGTTTGTCGACAATGCGGTCTGCTCGATGCCGTGTTCCTTGGTCGAGCGGCCCGAGTTGATATCGATCGAAACCAAGGCTTCGGTCGGATTGATAACGATATAGCCACCCGATTTCAGCTGAACGATCGGCTGGTACATTGCGTTCAGCTGATCTTCGACATGGTAGCGCTGGAACAGCGGAACGGGGTCGGCATAATGCTGAACACGCTTGGCGTGGCTCGGCATCAAGAGCTTCATAAAGTCCTTCGCAGCCTTGTAGCCTTCGGCTCCCTCAACAAAGACCTCGTCGATGTCCTTGTTGTAGATATCGCGGATGGCGCGCTTGATGAGGTCGCTGTCGGTGTGGATGAGCATCGGCGCGGCACCCTTAAGGGTGTTTTCGCGTATGCCGTCCCACAAACGTGCGAGATAATCGAAATCGCGCTTTATTTCCGGCTTTGTACGGGCAAGTCCTGCCGTGCGGATAATACACCCCATCGTCGACGGCAGCGTGAGATCGGACATGATCGACTTCAACCGCTTGCGGTCAGCAGCGCTGTGAATTTTCCGGCTGATGCCGCCGCCATGCGAGGTGTTCGGCATCAAGACGCAATACCGGCCGGCCAGGCTCAAATATGTGGTGAGCGCTGCGCCTTTGTTGCCGCGTTCTTCCTTGACAACCTGCACCAGCAACACCTGACGGCGGTGGATGACATCCTGGATTTTGTAGCGGCGACGCAAGTTCATGCGCTTGGCGCGGACTTCGTCGCTTGCCTTCGGCGCGCGGCCTCCGCTCGTTTCATTGGCGCCGCCACCATTGCGGCCACCGCGTCCACGGCGGCGGCGGTTGTTGCGGTCATTGCCGCTACGACCATTTTCTTCTGAAGATTCGTCGCTGCCGTTTTCTTCACCACTGCTGTCGAGGTCTGGCTCTTCGCCTTCGCTCATGTCGATGGTGTCGACGCTATCGTCGCTATCGACCTCGATTAGGTCAGTAACATCGTCTTCGCGCTCTTCCGAACCCTGCATGATGTCGGAAGGCTCGTCATAATCATCTTCTTCCTGCTCGCGCAGCGCGGCTTCTTCCGCAGCGGCTTCGGCCTCTTCAGCAAGCAGACGTTCCCGGTCTTCCTTCGGAATTTGATAATAATCGGGATGAATTTCGGCAAAAGCCAGAAAACCGTGCCTATTGCCGCCATAGTCGATAAAAGCCGCCTGCAGCGAAGGTTCGACGCGAGTGACTTTAGCTAGATAGATATTTCCTTTGAGCTGCTTGTGCTCCGCAGATTCGAAATCAAACTCCTCGATCTGGTTCCCTGTTACGACTGCGACGCGGGTTTCTTCCCGGTGACGCGCGTCGATTAGCATACGCGTGGTCATTGATATTACTCCAGCAGGCGGGCCGTCCGGTTGTCAGCCAGAGGCCGCTCGCTCTATTGTTGATGCCATGCTCCATCAGACGCATTGCGTCGGTGTCGGCATGGCGAGATTGTTGATGTGAAAAAATTGCGTCTGCTGCAGTCGCATGGCGGGCGAGTATCGCGCGCGCTTGATTTCCAGCCCAAGCGCCAGTCCCATATCGGGCGGCGGGGGTGGAAATATCATGCCTCATGCAGCGTCAACCTGTTAAAATGCCGGACGAAAAGGCGTCCGGTCACGAAATGACGAGCATTTTTTTGAAAAATATGCCCGTATCCGGTAGCTAGCACTCCCGCTGCGGCTCGGCAAGGGCAGCAAGATTATTTATACCGGATGGCCCGTAAACCTGCACCGATGCCTAGATGTCTGCCCGTATTTCTGATCACTTGTTCACCTGAAATGCATTGCAGCAGCGTAAGGCAAAGAAATATCTGGACGGGGCGGTCGGCAGAATCGCATAAGACAGCAATGATGTTCGCCGCGATTTTTGCAGCAATACCACTTACCCTCGCACCCGCGCTCGCGCGGACGATCGGTTCGGTATCTGTAGACGACCGCGCGGCGGCCGCCGGTTCTGGTGCAGACGCTCCGCGGAGTGTGTTGACATCAGGATTTTCGCACCATGTTGGTCGCAGCAAAATTGAACTTATCGCGCCCATGGCATTTCGCGCCGAGCCACCAAAGCGCCGCTATGAGGTTTCGGCGCCAATTAAAAAGGGTGTGGCGAGAGATTTGCCCAGTATCAGCGGCCCGTCGGATACTAAATTGCCATTGGTGGTCATCGATGCGGGGCATGGCGGACATGATCCGGGCGCGGTTAGCCCACATGGCGGAAAGCGCGAAAAGGATGTCACGCTGGCCATCGCCCAGTCCGTGCGCAATGAAATGCTGAAAAGCGGACGGGTTCGGGTGGCGCTGACGCGCGACACCGACAAGTTTCTTATCCTAGAAGACCGCTATGAAATCGCGCGTAAAATGAACGCCGATCTTTTCATATCCATTCATGCCGATAGCGCTGAAAACCCCGAAGCCAGCGGCGGCACGGTCTATACGCTGTCGGAAGTTGCGTCAGACCGCGAAGCACAACGGCTCGCATCGCGCGAAAACAAGGCGAACATTATCAACGGCGTCAATCTGGGCGGGGCGGATGCAAACGTGTCTTCAATCCTGATTGACCTGACTCAGCGGGAAACGATGAATGTCTCGGCCGATTTTGCGAAATTGTTACTGCGGGAGGCGCAGCCCAATATGCGCATCCGCACCAATTCGCATCGCTTCGCGTCTTTCATTGTACTCAAGGCACCCGACACGCCCTCGATACTGTTTGAAACCGGTTATCTCAGCAACAAGGATGATGTCGATTTCCTTGCTTCAACAAGTGGACAGCAAAAAGTCGGAAGAAGTGTCGCCAATGCCATTCAGGTTCACTTCGCCCGTCGGCTTGCCGCGCGCTGAACGTAAATTTGCGCTCGGTGGCCGATTAACTTTCTGGACCTCGCTGGCAAATTGATTAGAGAGGGCGGGCAATGGACAACAACCCCACGCCTGCCGAAGAACCCAATACCGTCAGTTACAGACTGAAACGCGATGTCGACGGTTTTGTCGGTCGCTGGCAGGGTTGGTGGCAGCTAAAGCGGTTTCGCTGGGCCACCTACGCGGCTGGTGGCTTGCTTGTGCTTCTTATTCTTTTTTGGGCATTGTTCGCCCGTAATCTGCCGGATGCTGAGGCGCTGATCGAATATGAATCGCCGTTGCCGACGGTGGTTCGCGACATCAACGGGCAGCCGTTCCACAGCTATGCGCGCGAACGTCGGGTACAGCTTGAATATGCCGATTTTCCAAAACTGCTAATCCGCTCCTATCTGGCGGCAGAGGACAAGACATTCTTCAGCCACGGCGGTATCGACTATCCCGGAATTGTTTCGGCGATTTTCGATAACGTGTTCAGCAGCAAACGTTCGCGCGGCGCGTCGACGATTACGCAGCAGGTGGCAAAAAACCTGCTGCTAACCAACGAATATAGTTACACCCGCAAGGTAAAAGAGGCGATACTGGCAAAGCGTATCGAAGGCGCGCTGACCAAGCCACAAATTCTCTCGCTATACCTCAACGAAATCGCGCTGGGTCGTCAGGCATTTGGCGTGGAGGCTGCAGCGCAAGCTTATTTCGGCAAGAGCGTCGACCAATTGCTACTCCATGAGATGGCGTTTCTCGCGATTCTGCCCAAAGCTCCCGAGCGTTATGGTCGCGCCAAAAACGCGGAAGCGGCGCTTGCGCGGCGCAATTGGGTGCTTGGCGAGATGCGGGCGAATGAGTGGATTACCGACGCGCAGCTTGCCGAGGCGCGTGCGCAGCCGTTGGGGCTGGTCGCGCAGCGCGGCACCGGCTACAAAAATGTCGGCGGCTATTTCACGGAAGAAGTGCGTCGTCAGTTGATCGAACGTTTCGGTGAAACCGACAAAAATGGCCCCTATAGCGTCTATGCGGGCGGTCTTTGGGTTCGCACATCGATGAACCCCGACTTTCAGGTGTTAACCACTCAGGCGTTACGCGACGGATTGCTTCGCTATAATGCGGGCAAGGCGTGGAAGGCCAATATGGGCACCATTGATGTGTCCGACGATAAATGGGCTTCGCGATTTGCATCAACTAACATCGGCATTGATTATGCCAACTGGCGTGCGGGTGTAGCATTGGGCAAGGGCCGTGTAGGTTTTGCCGATGGCAGCGTAGGCACATTGAATGGCGCGCCAGCAGCCATGAAGGCCGGCGATGTTATTGCAGTTGTACCCAATGGCGGCAGCAGCTTTGCAGTACGCACGGTACCCGAAGTCGGCGGCGGTATGGTCGTGCAGAACCCACTCAATGGCCGGGTTCTCGCCATTCAGGGCGGTTTCGACAATCGCATCTCCAGCTTTAACCGCGCCACGCAGGCGCAGCGCCAACCAGGGTCGTCAATCAAGCCCTTTGTGTACGCCACTGCGCTCGATAACGGAATGACACCAACGTCGATAATCGTCGACGGTCCCTATTGCGTGTGGCAAGGCGCTTCTCTGGGCCAGAAATGCTTCCGCAATTTCGGCGGCGGCGGGGCAGGGCCACAGACTATGCGATGGGGACTGGAACAATCCCGTAACCTTATGACCGTCCGCGCCGCAGCAGATGCCGGAATGGACAATGTTACCGATACTTTCAGGGCGATGGGTATCGGCGATTACCCCGATTATCTGTCCTATGCGCTCGGCGCAGGCGACACGACAGTGCTCAAAATGGTCAACGCCTATTCGATGCTGGTCAACCATGGTCGCGAACTGAAACCGACGCTCATCGACTATGTCCAGAACCGCAAGGGTAAAGTCATTTTTCCGACGAATTGGAAATCATGCAAAGGATGCCGGGCGAAGGATTGGGACGGCAAGCCAATGCCGCGCTTTGCTGCTGCTGGCAAACAGTTGATGGACCCGATTACTGCCTATCAGGTGGTGCATATGCTCGAAGGTGTTGTGCAGCGTGGCACGGCAACGATATTGCGTGACCTTGATCGCCCGTTGTTTGGCAAGACGGGTACCACCACCGGCCCAACAAATGTCTGGTTTGTAGGCGGCTCGCCGCACCTGATCGCCGGGGTATATCTCGGCTATGATCAGCCTCGCAACATGGGTGGCTATGCCCAAGGTGGATCGCTTGCGGCACCGATATTCAAACAATTTGCGCGAGCGGCAATGGCCGATATGCCAAAAACGCCTTTTGTAGCGCCAGAAGGCACACGCCTGGTTCGCATAGACCGCAAGAGCGGCAAACGCGTCTACGGTGCATGGCCCGGCGATGATCCTAAAAGTGCTGTGATTTGGGAAGCGTTCAAAGCCGAAACCGAACCCAAACGCTCAATCCGCCAGGAAGAACTGGCGGCGCGCGGTGATAAGCCGAAGAAGAAGCAATCGTCATCGTCGGATAGCGGATCGAGCAATTCCGCGGCCCCGCAAGGTCCGAGCGCGGGCACTAAGCGCGATCAGGAGTTTATCCAGCAGGATGGCGGTATTTATTGAGGTTGGAGCGAGCGATGGCGTTTCAGGGATTGGCAATGAGCCGGGTGAGAATATTGCTTGTTGGATATTTTGATCAGACTTGCATCCGACTACCAAAGATCGCTCACTTTATGCTGTTGTTGGTGTCTGTGGGAATCTCGTCGTCTAGCTGCGTAGCGCAGTCGGACCGCGGAATTGGAAAAGTTTTGCGCGAAGACCATCGCCACGGCATCACTGCCAGGTTGATCTCATACAATCTTGCGGATCAATCTCAGAGCAATCTTCCTTATGCTTATCATCGCGCACTCAATCACGAACTGAGAATGCGCTATTCGCAGATGTCAGGCGTCCCCGCTGCGCTTGGAAGCAGCTGGTGGGGAATTGAACCGCAATATGCAGTTTTTGCGGCAGTAACGCCGCAGTTGGCCACTTATTATTTGTTGCCGATAACACGTCAGGACGCTGCAATCGTTATTGGTAACGGCGCTGACACCCATGTCGAGCTGTGCGAAATCACTATCAACCGCGATGAGTTTCCTCGCGAACTCTTGCTATCGAACAGCTTTGTTGCAGCGGAAATCGGTGCTGGCGCGAACTGCTCGCTTGATGCGCTCGATAAGCCATCCGTCCGCCAAGACCTTGCAACCAGACCAAACCTTGCGGGATATGGCGTTACCGAAAAAAAGAGCTTTGTGAAGAATGCGTTGACGGTGACCGTCTGGGTCATCGAGCGTGAAACGAAATATGACATGGTAAATTCTGCCGAAGCAACCGCGTTTGTATTGGGAACCAATAATTTGGCGCAATATCTAGAAATTACCGATCACGACATTTGGCGCGTTGGCTATGCCCTTGGCCGAGATGGTCGCGAGGCATTGGTGATGAGAGCACAGGATAGCATAGACGGTCAGAGCTTGTGTGTATTTGAAAACCTAGGGTGGCCTAACCAACTGAAGAGCGATGGTGAACGTTTTTGGCCTTTGCCGGAAGCCGATGCAGCCGAAATGGACTATTGTCAGGCAGCGCTCAAGCGCTCTAATGACCGGAGGATTAAAGAGATAATGGAAGCGGTCCGGCGCAATCCTCCAACAACTTCTCCCATCACAGCGGCCACACCATCGGAAAACTGAACGGATATGCAAGATCGTTGCGGAGCCGAATAACTGAACCTTCGAAAAAGTGACGAATATCGTAATTGCCAGTGAACTTGATTTACGTCAGAACTTCACCTCTGGCGCGGCGCTAATCGTTGGCCGTTCATCGGCCCCGAGCTCCCAAAACTTTTCTTCGCCAAATCCGAAGGCACCAGCGAACAGCACCGCCGGGAACGCCTGACGCGCGCCGTTATAGTCGGCGGTGACTGCGTTATAAGCTCGGCGAGACGCAGCTAGCTTGTCTTCGACGTCGGACAGTTCGTGCTGCAATGTTTGGAAATTCTGGTTAGCTTTCAGGTCGGGGTAATTCTCCGCCAGCGCGAACAGGTTTTTAAGTGCACCTGACAGGCCCGCCTCGGCACTCGCGGCAGCGGCGGGATTGGCTGCGCCCAGCGCCGAATTGCGCGCAGAGATCACTGCGTCGAGCGTTGATTTTTCATGCGTGGCATAGCCTTGTACCGTGCTCACTAGATTGGGGATCAGGTCGTGTCGCTGGCGCAATTGCGCGTCGATATCGGCCCAGCCTTGCCGCACATTCTGCCGCAGGCCGACGAGGCGGTTGTAAATCACAATAGCGATCAGGCCGAGCACGACGACGGCGATGATAATCCACAAACTCATATGCTTTACTCCCCCTGAGATGCCCGATATCTATCATGGCTTAGGGGGAAATCAAACATGATAGCATTGCCCGATGTCGATACGCTGATGGCGGGCGGGCTGCAGGCGCGGCTTGATGCGCTGTCGGCAGAACGGGCAAAGGCGAAAGAGAAGGTTTATTGGACCGGTGGGGGCGGGATTGCGGTCGGCCTCTTGGTCGGCTTCATCCTCTTGCTGTTCGGTGCGCAGCAATTTGCCTATTTTGCCGGGGCAATCATCATCGGCGGCGCGCTGGCATGGGCGAACAGCATCCGGCAAAAGATGGTGAATTCGCTCAAGGCAGAGATGAATGGCGCGCTCGCTCAGGCATTGCAGATCGATTATTCAGTCGCGGCGTTTAGTGGCCAGGAATTCGAAAATGCATGCGCGTTCGAACTGCTTCCTTCCTACGACGACAGCTATTTGCAAGATCAATGGCATGGTTCAATCGAGGGCACCGATTTCCTGCTTTATGAGGCGAAGCTGACCGAAACGCGGGGGAGCGGCAAAAACCGGCGGACTGTGACTGTTTTTGAGGGCGTGGTGCTGCGCTTCCAATTCGCGCGGCCCTTTCTCGCCACCACCCTGGTCCGCCGCGACGGTTTTAAATTTACGCTGTTCGGCGACAGTAAATCCTATGGCGGACGTACATTGGAGCGGATCAAGATGGTTGATCCGCGCTTTGAGGATGCGTTTGATGTCTACGGCACCGATCAGGTCGAGGGGCGCTATCTGGTGCATCCGGCCTATTGTGAAAGGTTGCTCGATCTGGAGAAAGAGTTTGATGGCGAAAAGCTGGCCGCCTTGTTCCTCGGCGGTGATTTGATTGTGGCTTTGCGGACAGGCAACATATTTGAGAGCGCAACGCTAAACCCCGAACAGGATCGTGAGCTGCTGGGCAAGACCATCGCGCAATTTGGCTCGATCGCACGGCTGGTGAAATTGCTCAACGAACGTCCGCGCAATTAGCCGCCTTTGACTTGAGCGCGACTTCGGCTAAAGGCCGCGCACCTGTTTTCATTCCCTTGGAGTTTCCCC
>JBGSPK010000377.1:0-5762 GCA_041738665.1 Sphingorhabdus sp.
TAACCCCTGCTTTATGGCTTCGGCTTCAGTCAATCCGACCGCTGCCAATTCAGGCTCGGTATAGGTCACGCGCGGCAATACGCGATAATCGGTCCGGTATTTCTTGAACGGGCGGGCGAGTGCATTGACGCTCGCATACCAAGCCTCATGGCTGCCGCCATGCGTCAGCTGCTGACGCCCAGCGACATCGCCTGCACACAATATGTGTGGCAAGTTGGTACGCAGAAATTCATCGTTTTCGAGCTTGCCTTCAACGACGAGGCCCAACTCTTCGAGACCAAAGCCCGCCACGCGCGGCTTGCGTCCGACAGCGATGATGATGTCGTCAAAACCAATAGATTTTTCGCCCTGCGAATCTGAGACGACAAGCATCTTACCACTCTCAAACCGCAGCGCCTTATGCTGCGTCAGGACCGACACGCCTTCTGCTTCTAATTGCGCCGTCACCAAATCTGCTGCGTCCGCGTCTTCCTTCAACAACAAACGTTCGGCCATTTCGACGATGGTAACCTGGCTTCCCAGCCGCTGGAACGCTTGCGCGAGTTCGCAGCCAATCGGCCCACCGCCTAAAATCAACAGCCGCTCGGGAGCTGCATCGCGCGTCGCCATCGCGTCCCAGAGCGTTTCGCTGGTCAGATATCCGCTGGCCTCCACTCCCGGCAAGGTTGGAATAAGCGGCGCCGCGCCGGTGGCGATGATGAAAGCTTTCGCGGTCAGCCGCCGCTCGTTATCAATCTCGACCGTCCACGGATCGACAAAGCACGCATAACCTTTCACACAATCGACTCCGAGGCCAGTGAAACGTTCGACGCTATCATGCGGTTCGATGGCCGTTATGACGTCACGCACTCGACGCATTACCGCTGGAAAATCGACCGTCGCCTGCGGTGCATTGACACCAAAGCGGGCCGCATCCGCCACCTGGTGCGCGACGCGCGCGCTTTTGATCAGTGCCTTTGACGGCACGCATCCGGTGTTGAGGCAATCGCCGCCCATGTCATGCGCCTCGATGAGCGTGACCTTAGCCTTCACCATTGCAGCGATATAAGCCGACACCAGCCCGGCGGACCCCGCGCCGATAACAATCAGATTGCGGTCAAAGCGCTTTGGTTTTTTCCCGCCCTCAGCCACGGCTGCGCTTTGCAAACGCGACAATGGCCTTTGCCACCCACGGGAACAAAGCCAGCGCGACGAACGATCCGATCAATGCCGGCGAGAGCAACCCTGACGTTGACTCAATCCGGCTGATCTGGGTGCCGGCATTCACGAACACTACCGTCGCCGCGAGCATGCCCAACTGACTGACCCAGAAAAACGTCCAGGTTTTGATCCGAGTCAGACCCATCAGCAAATTGATCACGAAAAACGGAAACACAGGGATCAACCGCAGCGTGAAAAGATAAAACGCGCCGTCCTTGGCCAAACCGTCATCAATCGCACGCAGCCGCTCTCCAAATTTGCCCTGCACCCAGTCGCGCAGCAAATAGCGCGAACTGAGAAATGCCAAAGTTGCGCCAATAGTAGAGGCGAACGAGACGATGACCGTTCCAAGCAATAAGCCAAAGAGCGCACCTGCGACCAGGCTCATGATCGCAGCCCCCGGAATCGAAAGCCCGGTCACCGCAACATAAAGCAGGAAGAACCCGGCTATATAGAGAAACGGGTTGGCATCTTTTGCCGCAACGATCTCCGCCTGCTGGGCCTTGAAGCTTTCAAGGCTGAGATATTGGCCGAGGTCGAACAGGAAATAAGCGGCAATCGCGCTGATTAGAACAAGGGCCAGAATCGCTTTTTTCATCTTGGCCCCTGTTTGATCATACTCGTTGCGCGGTTACCGTTTGGCCGATCAAAATGGTACGTCGTCGTCGAGATCATTGTCGAAATCGCCGCCGCCAAAGCCCGACGATCCACCCTGCCAATTGCTGCCGCCCTGACCGCCACCGGACGGAGCACCGCCGCCGGAGGAACCACCGCTCCAGCCATCATTGCCGCCGCCAGAACCGCCACGCGCGCCATCAAGCATCACCAGCTTGCCGTCGAAACCGGCAACCGAAACTTCGGTGGAATAACGGTCATTGCCCGATGCGTCCTGCCATTTACGCGTGCGCAGGCTGCCCTCGATATACACCTTGCTGCCTTTTTTCAGGAAGCGTTCGGCAACACCCACCAACCCGTCGGAATTGAGCACGACAGTGTGCCATTCCGTGCGTTCTTTTTTCTCGCCGGTGTTCTTGTCTTTCCAATCCTCGGACGTCGCAATCCGCAAATTGCAGATGCGGCCACCATTTTGGAAAGATTTGACCTCGGGGTCAGCACCCAGATTGCCGACGATGATTACTTTATTGACGCTGCCCGCCATATCTCTTCCCTCTAATTTTATCGATTTGCTGGCTTGCTATAAGCCGAAGGACCGCGCTGTCCAATAAGTTATGCCTGCGGCAACATAGGCCAGCGCAAAAAGATAAGTGACCATGAATATCGGCCATTTCCACCCATTGGTTTCACGCCGGGTAACCGCAATCGTGGAAATGCACTGCGGTGCAAATACGAACCAGGCGAGAAAGGCCAGCGCAGTTGCCAGCGACCATTTCGCGGCCAGTTGTGGCCCAAGACTCTGCGCTGCCTGTTCCTCGTCTTTCGCATCTATGGCGTAAACCGTTCCGAGCGCAGACACCGCAACTTCGCGCGCAGCCATCGCGGGAATAAGCGCGAGCGCGATGTCGTGGTTGAAACCGATTGGACGAACGATTGGCTCCAGCCCGTCGGCGATCCGCCCGGCGATGGAATATTCAACCTGGCTTGTCTCGCCTCCCTCAGGCGCTTTGGGGAAGCTCAGCAGGGCCCATAATATAATCGTTGCCGCGAAAATGATTGTCCCTGCCCGGCGCAGAAACACCCACGCCCTTTGCCACAGGCCAAGTGCAATATCGCGCACGCGCGGTAGCTGATATCGCGGCATTTCGATCAGGAAACTGCTGCTGCTGCTTTTGGTAACGAAGCGCTGAATGACCGATGCCGCCAGCATCGCACCCAATATGCCGGCGATATAAAGCCCAAAAAGTACCAGACCCTGCAAGCCGACGCCCGGACCGACGCTGCGCGCTGGGATGAAAGCGCCGATAATAACCGTGTAGACCGGCAGCCTCGCAGAGCAGGTCATCAACGGTGCGATCAATATCGTCGCAAGCCGTTCCTTCTGATCCATGATACTGCGCGTCGCCATGATGCCCGGAATAGCGCAGGCAAATGATGACAAAAGCGGAATGAAGCTGTGACCCGACAGGCCGACCGCGGCCATGATGCGATCCATCACAAATGCCGCGCGGGTCATGTACCCGGAAGCCTCAAGCAACAAGATGAACAGGAACAGGATCAAAATCTGCGGCAGGAAAACGATGACCGATCCTACACCGGCAATTACGCCATCGGTCAGAAAGGATCGCAGCAATCCATCTGGAAGATTTGCATTGATGCCGTCGGTCAACAGGGCAAAGCCGCTTTCGATCAGGCCAATCGGCGCTTCGGACCAGCTGTACACCGCCTGGAACATCAGGAACAGCAAAGCGAGCAGGATGAAAACGCCGCCCACCGGATGGAGTAGCACAGAATCCAGCCTGCGTGTCCACTGCCGACCGGTTGTTTCGCTGAGGATTACCGATTTGGCGATATGGCGGGCACGCGCGTTTTGCATGCCGAACGATATTGCGACCGGTTCCGCCACTTTGCGCGGCTTTTTCAGTTCGGTTTCCACCGCCGCCATCAGCGGGTCGAGCCCGCGCTTGCGCACGGCCACGGTTTCGATCACCGGAACGCCTAGCTCGGCCGAAAGCTTTTCGGCGCTGAGCATCAGGCCGTCGCGTTCGGCAAGATCAACCATGTTCAGCGCGACCACCGTGGGCAACCCCTGCTCGATCAATTCCAGCGCAAAACGCAAATGATTGTCGAGATTTCCGGCATCGAGAACGATTACGAGTCCGTCGGGCCGACGTTGGCCATCGAAGCGCCCCAACACCACGTCGCGGGTGACCGCTTCGTCGAGGCTGTCGGGATCCAGACTGTACGCACCGGGCAAATCGATCATTTCCACGGAGCGTCCGTCGGCGAAAGTCGCCCGGCCGGATTTGCGTTCGACGGTGACGCCGGGATAATTGGCAATCTTCTGCCGCGCGCCGGTCAGCGCATTGAACAGCGCGCTCTTTCCGGCATTGGGGTTTCCGACCAACGCAACCAGCGGCGTCATTTCGGTCATGGGACGATTTCGCAGTCGATGGCAGCGGCAACTTTGCGGCGCAAGGCAACGGTCATTCTGCCGACGCGCACCGACAGCGGATCGCGCCAGAACAATATGCCTTTGTGCAATGCCTCAATCACCACGCCGGGTTCGAAGCCAAGCGAGCGCAGGCGATGGCCCTCATGCTCGGGCAAAGCGGCCCAATCAATGGCCGAAATCGTCGCCACGCGGTTCAAAGGAAGCTGGTCAAGTTGCACGGGCGCCTATTTGCAACCGATTCGCAATAACATCAAGAAAGATTCATCATTTGGCGGGGTAGCGGAGCCTGCCAATGAAGCGTGACAAGCTCGGAATATATTCCTTGCGCGCCCTTGCCTGTGCTTTCACCTTTTCGAATTGCATGACATTGTCGATTCGGCGGTCAAGAAAAGCGCGGGTATCTGCGAAATTCTCACTATCATCATTGACGAATATGGTGAGCACACTGCCGTAAACCGCCGATAGCGTCATCCGCTTGGTATAATGGTTGAAGTCGGTCACGGTATCGCCCGCCAACCGCCACATCCGGTCGGCCGAGCGCCAGCCAATCTTTGCCGCACGTGGCAGATTTTGCGGGCTCGCCATAATCGCCATCGCCCGCCGCAATGATTCGCGGTCTGGCGCCATGATTTCCAGCCGCGTCGCAAGTAAGGCAGTAATCCGGTCGCGGATTTTCATCGCGTTCAGCTTTTCGGGCGGCAGCCGGTCGGCAAGCTCCAGATCGACCGATTCGATCCATGCGTCGATTAGCGCAAGCGAACCGCCTTTAAAGGCCAGCCCTGCCACATCCCGATCAATGCCGAATTCATCGGCGGCAACATGCACCGCAGCCTGAGACCATCCGTCAAACGCCGCATTGCGTCCAACCGCAGGCGCAAGCGCAAGGCGGATTTCGTCGAGGGTCGGATCGGCAAGAAGTTTTGCAGTAGACATATCTGCAATCTAGGCGCGCTTCGACGTTTCGGCAAGCCGCACCATGACCAACGCAGCCGCTATCAACGCGGCGCCGATTGCATCGACTGGCCCCAAGGTCTCGCCATAGAGCCACCAACCGAGCGCGGCGGAAATCACCGGCTGGGTGAGAAGCGCGAGGCCGAACAGCAACGGGCTCACCTTGCCCAACACATAGACCATAAGCCCCTGTCCAATAAGCTGGCTGACGACGGCAAGAGCAATTACCGGCGTCCAGTTTACCGGCATGATCTGCTCACCCAAGCCGACCGCGATCAGCAACAAAGGCGGTGCGGTAGCCAGCGTCGACCATGCCAACAAAGTCCAGCTTGGCAATTCGTCGCGGGCTTTCATGATGATGATTAAATAGCCAGTGTAGAAAATCCCCGCCGCAAGGCAAAGCAAGTCACCAAGTAACGTCTGCTGCGACAATTCTGCCGAGCGCCCGAGAAGAATGACGGTTCCTGCAACCGCCAGCGCAAAGGCGAAACCCTCGCGCCGACCTGGCCAGCTTCGCGCGATCAAAAAACCCCATAACGGA
>JBGSPK010000408.1:0-1766 GCA_041738665.1 Sphingorhabdus sp.
TGATGTGGTTCCGGTCCGCGAACTCCCATACGGGCCCGCAGCTATGCTGCATCAAGAGGCCGGACAGATGGCAGCATCCGACTACATGCACCCCTCTCAAAAACCGCTTGCATCTTTAGGGGCGTCCACAGATGGAAAGCGTAAGGCTCTCGACCGCCCATCCTTCGCCGTCGGGCAAATCGTCGCGGGTCAGACCCGGAAAGAACATCGCAATCTGCTCCCACGTATTCTCATGCGTCATATATGTTATCTGCGGCCGCATCACCGGCGGGTCGGAAATAACGTCATTGGTAATCGGGATCGACAGGTCGATAAATTGCGTCATTCGGCTCTCCTCGTGCGCACGCTAAGTCCCGTTGTGGATAAGCGCAACAAGCGGCTTGAACGTAACGGCATTGGCGATAAGACAGACAGCGGAGTTTTGAGGGGAAAATAATGGCCAGCGCTGCCGCAACCGAAGTCACACTTGATCCACAACGCGACCGCCTGGTCATAACTGCCTCGTCGCTTGGCACGGTGTTCGAATGGTATGATTTCTTTGTATACGGCATATTGGCAGCATTAATCGGCAAGCTTTTTTTTCCTGCGGATAACGCCACAGCGGCAACACTCGCCTCGCTTGCCATTTTTGGCGCGGGTTTTGCGGTTAGGCCGTTTGGCGCCATCCTGTTTGGGTATTTCGGGGACAAGATCGGTCGCAAATATACGTTTCTTGTCACAATAACGCTAATGGGACTTGCGACGGCAGCCATCGGCATGTTGCCAACTTTTGCGACAGCAGGCGTGTGGGCGGCAGGATTGTTGTTGCTGCTGCGCTGTCTTCAGGGGCTCGCGTTGGGCGGCGAATATGGCGGGGCGGCGATTTATGTTGCCGAACACGCACCTAATGGCAAACGCGGCCAGTATACCAGCTGGATACAGGCTTCGGTCGCGGGCGGATTCCTGTTGGCAGTGAGTGTGGTACTCGTCTCGCGCTGGTCGATGAGTACCGAGGCATTTGAGGCATGGGGCTGGCGTATCCCGTTCTTGATGTCGATCCTGTTGCTCGCAATTTCACTTTATATGCGGCTGAAGCTTGCGGAGAGTCCGGTATTCAAGGCGATGAAAGAAGCGGGTACCACATCGAAAAACCCGTTCGTCGACAGTTTCAAATATCCAGGCAACATAAAGCGGATTTTCGTCGCGATGTTCGGCGTAGCAGCCGGTTTGACGGTGATTTATTACACCTCGCAGTTCGGAACGCTTTACTTCCTTACCGGTACCGCGCGCGTGCCTGAAACCGACGCGCTGCTGTATATGGCAGTCGGTGCTGCATTGGCTGCCCCGACCTATGTTGCCTGCGGTTGGCTGTCTGACAAATGGGGACGCAAAAGGTTATTGCTGCTTGGCTATGCGCTGGCGATTGTGGGCGTATTTCCGATATTCTGGATGATGGCCGACGCCGCTAATCCGGCATTATCCAAAGCTACGGCCGCCAATCCCGTTACATTGTCCCTGCCAAAATGTGATTTCAACGCATTGAACCGCGTTCATGAAAGCGACTGTGCAAAGGCACTTAATTTCCTCAGCAAACGCGGCATCGCTTACAGCAAACAGGACAGTGGCACCGTGACCTTGGCTGTTGGCGATGCGCGGGTACAGGGTTTTGATGAAAAGGCCTATGTAGCTGCCCTGGAGGCGGCTGGTTATCCAGACAAATCCGACCCGGCGCAGCGCCAACCTTGGAAAATCATTCTGGCGGTTTTCCTGATGGTTGCGTTGTCCGG
>JBGSPK010000417.1:0-7277 GCA_041738665.1 Sphingorhabdus sp.
CCTCATAAAATGATACATTGCCGGGCACTGCGCGGCGAAATCCAGTGACGAGATTATCAATGACGATGGGACGATGTCCCGAATCAAGCAGCGCCAACACAGCATGGCTGCCAATGTAACCGGCACCACCGGTGACAAGTATATTCAATGAATTACTCATAATATCGATTCTACGCGTCAGGGAAATGGCGGCATTCAAGCCGTCATAAACGATGCGAGCCCATTAAAGTGCAAAAAAAAGGCGACCCAAAGGCCGCCTTTTTTAAATTCGAACCTGAAGAAATCAGGGGCTGGTTGGTTCGTCGTCGTCGTTACCAGCAGCGATAACGATGCCGCCGATAACAGCAACAGCAGCCAAAACAGCGACAATTACGCCACTACCGCCACCGAGCTTGTTTTCTTCCTTAGCGCCAGCGCCAACGCGCTTTACCTTGGAAGCTCCAACTGCCTTAGCAGCTGGTGAGAGTGATTGGGCCATTACGGGGGCGCTTACGAGTGAAGCGGCCGCAATAGCAGCGAGGGAAATCTTACCGAAACGCATTATTGTGCTCCTTTTTTGCGAAGTGCATTGCACTCAAGAAATGCTTTTGCACAACAGTTGTTCCATTTCAAGCATTGAATCTGGATGGTGATTGAAATTGTCTCAATTTATCGGAGTGTTGCATATTTCATACAATCGATGCGACTATGAAATGAATTGCCGTTAATGCAGTTAAGAGAGACGCAAGCCTAAGTAAAAAGGGGTAACCCATGAAAATCGCGATCCACCAGATGTGTAGCACCCTTGATCCAGCGCAAAATTGCGATAGGATCATCGACGCCGTTTACCAAGCTGCGCAACAGGGTGCAGGCATGTATTTTGCCCCGGAAATGTCGATGCTGATCGATCGGGACCGGAGTCGGGCGCAAAGGATCATAGGTTATGAATCGGACTCGCGTGAACTGGTTCGCATTTCGCAGGCTGCTAGCGAAAACGCGATATGGGTCCATCTTGGTTCACTGCCGGTCCGGATCCATGACAGCGAAAAATTTACCAATCGCGCGATTATATTCGGACCGGACGGGTCAATCCGAGCACGGTACGACAAAATGCATTTGTTTGATGTGAATTTATCCACTGGCGAAAACTGGCTGGAATCGATGGCATATCAAGGTGGAGCCGAGCCGGTTGCGGTCAAAACGGGACTCGGGCTAATGGGTCTTGCCATTTGCTATGATCTCAGATTTCCGGATCTGTTCAGTGCTTACTCCCAATCTGGCGTCGACGTGATGGCTATTCCTTCGGCTTTCACTGTACCGACAGGAAACGCACATTGGCACATACTGCTGCGGGCCCGAGCGATCGAGTCCGAGGCCTTCGTGGTTGCGGCTGCGCAATGCGGCACGCACGAAGACGGCAGGCAGACCTTTGGCCATTCGCTGGTGATCGATCCATGGGGAGATGTCGTGCTCGATATGGGCGATATGGTTGGGCTGGGCTTTGCAAATCTCGACTTGGATCGTCTGTCGCAAGTTCGGACGCAGATCCCTGTCCGTATTAACCGCCGCGATATTTCTATGCAGGTCAAACTTGCGTAGGTGCTGGCCTTCGAGCTCGTGCATTGCTTGCTTGACCGCCAGCAGCGCAATTCCCACATGCCGCCAATGAATTTATTAAACAACTTTGATGCGCCCGGTCAAATCTGGGCTGGAATTTCCGCGCTCTCCGCAATTTTGGTGCTGGCGAGCAGCCTTGCAGATCGCCACCGCCACCGCCGCACCGATATCAACGCGGTGGGCTTCATGCCGTGGACGTTGATTACCGTTTTCGGCGTGCTGGCAACAGTTTTGTCCGCGGCAATCGCCATAAAAGCGAGTTAGCCGAGACAGGCCTCCAGGAACGGCTGGTCGAAGCCGAACTGTCGCGCTTTTTCAAGTGTATACGGCCGAACACCACCTGCGACCCATTCGCCATGAATTTTGCCATCGGCGTCCTCGTCGCGATATTCGAACTTGAACAAATCCTGCGTGACGATGACGTCGCCTTCCATGCCGATAACTTCGGTAATCTGCGTCGTGCGGCGCGAACCATCGCGGAGGCGCTTGACCTGAACAATCATGTCGACCGATTCGGCGATCTGGCGGGAAATGGCTTCCTTGGGGATTTTGATATCGCCCATTAGGATCATGTTTTCCATACGGCCAAGGCATTCACGCGGGTTATTGGCGTGAAGCGTACACATCGAACCATCGTGGCCGGTGTTCATGGCGGCAAGAAGGTCGAAACATTCCGCGCCGCGGATTTCGCCGAGGATGATACGGTCAGGGCGCATACGCAATGCGTTCTTGACCAGATCGCCAATAGTAATAGCGCCGTCGCCCTCGAGGTTTGGCGGGCGGGTTTCAAGCGGCAGCCAGTGCGGCTGCTGCAAGCGGAGTTCGGCGGCATCTTCAATCGTCAGCACGCGCTCGCCCGGGTCGATCATCTTCGACAGAGCGTTGAGCATCGTGGTCTTACCCGAACCTGTACCGCCGGAAATAACGATGTTCATGCGGCTGGCACCGGCAATCTTAAGCGCGGTCGCCATCGCCTCCGACATTGATCCAAAGCCCTTGAGCATGTCGATGGTAATGGGCTTTTCGGAGAATTTACGAATCGAGATCGCAGTCCCCCGCAACGACAATGGCGGGACGATGACGTTGACGCGCGACCCATCTTTCAAACGGGCATCGGCAAGCGGTGTGGTCTGGTCGACGCGGCGGCCGACCTGGTTGACGATACGCTGGGCAATCTGGAACAGATGCTCTTCATCGCGGAACTGGATCGGCGCGATGGTCAGCTTGCCCTTTTTTTCAATATATGTCTGGTTCGGACCGTTGACCATGATGTCGGTGATGTCCGGGTCGCCAAGCAACTCTTCAAGCGGGCCAAAACCGAGCAATTCGTCGACGAGCACTTTTTCGAGCGCAAATTGCTCGCGGCGGTTAAGCGTTAGCTTAAGCTCGGCGAGCACCTCAAGGATGATCGGACGAAATTCTTCGGTTAATTCCTCCTTGTTAAGCGATGCTGCCGCTTCAGGATCTACGCGCTCGAGGAGGCGGGGAAGGACCTGTTCCTTAATTTTGTGGACCGACGCCTCGAATCCTTGGGGTCCCTCATCCACTGCGGCCGCATTGTTTGCTCTATCCGAAAGGCGCGACATCGCGTCCTGCATTGGGGTTTGTGCAATTGCACCGGGCAATTCGACGGCGGTTATCGGCGGAAATTGCGCTCCGCCGGCAGGCTGAGGAATTTCCTGCGGTTGCACATTGGTGCTGGGTGGCGGGGGCGTGTTTTGCTGACTGCCGGAGCCACCGGTCATTGGCCTTGCGACGCCGAACGAAGGACGTCCGGGAGTCAGGCCAGGTTTTTTGCCAAATGCGCTCACAGCTTTTCCGCTCCAATATTGCCGGTTACTTCGAAAAATTGGGTTACCGCGAAATGGTGAATAAATCGGTAATGCTACGCTTTGGACAACCTTGCGTGCGGCCATCCAAGAGGCTTTTCAATCGGGGGATGTGGCACTAAAGCCATGCAAAATTCAGGGAAATGCAGTGTATACAAATTCGGCCCGTTCAGGCCTGCTCTTCGCGCTCTGCGGCTTTGCCCTGCTATCCTGTGGTGATGCCATCATCAAATCGATAGCCGGGGCATGGCCCGGAACGGCGGTGGCTGCATTGCGTTACACTGTCGGAGCCATCGGGCTTGGAACGCTGCTACTTTTAACTCAGGGCAGGCAGGCATTTGCCATTCCTCATCCAAAAGTTCAGCTAATGCGCGGCGCTGCGGTCGCTGCGGCTACTATACTGTTCTTTTCGTCTATATTCCTGATGCCGCTGGCCGAGGCTACTTCCATTGGGTTCACTAGCCCGATGATAACCGCTTTGTTAGGCGCCATCATCCTTAAAGAGCGTACAAGCGCGGCAACTTGGCTGGCGTCGATCATAGCGTTCGGAGGTGTTTTGCTCATCATGCGGCCCAATGTGGCCGATTTGGGCTGGGTCGCCCTGATGCCGCTGGCGGCAGCGGCGTGCATGGCCCTTATGATGATAGGCAACCGCGCGGTGGCGGGGGCTGGGTCGCCTTTGCTAATGCAGTTTCTCGTCGCATCGATCGCTGTGCCCTTCGTCATTTCAGCAGCGATCATTGGACATTTTTCCGGTGTTGATGCGCTTTATGTTGGAATTCCCGACTGGACCATCGTGGCCCGCTGTTGCATCGTGGCTGTGACAGCGAGTTTTGCCCACTGGCTGATTTTCATGGGCACAACGCGCGCGTCTGCTGCGGAAATTGCGCCGATGACTTACGTGCAGCTAATCGTGGCAATGATTCTGGGAATTGCGTTGTTTGGTGATTGGCCTGACCTGACATCAGTGGTCGGTTCGGCAATCATCATTGGCGCAGGGCTATTTTTGTGGCGTCAGAAACGCGTATAGCCGAAATGGCCGTTAGAGTGAACGAACCGCTAACTTAAACTTCAATCACCCGCTCGGCCAACACGGTGAGGCCTTTTTCATTCACCTCGGCAAAGCCGCCTGCGATAGAGAGCTTCTCCGGCACGGCGCCTTGCGTGGCGTAGATGTCTAGCGTCGCATCGCTGCGCAGCGTGCTCATGATTGGGCTGTGGCCCTCGAGCACACCAAAATCGCCCTCTGTACCCGGAACGACGACCATATAGACGTCGTCCGAGCGGTAGAGCTTCTCAGGGGTTACGAGTTCGAAGTGTAATGCCATGATGGCTTACGCGGCCTCCGCAGCCATCTTGGCGGCCTTGGCAACCGCTTCTTCGATGCCGCCAACCATGTAGAAGGCTGCTTCGGGAAGATGGTCATATTCGCCGTCGACGACTGCCTTGAACGACTTCACGGTGTCTTCGACCTGGACGAACTTGCCCGAGATACCGGTGAAGACTTCGGCAACGTGGAAAGGCTGCGAAAGGAAGCGCTGGATCTTGCGCGCGCGGGTCACGGTCAGCTTGTCGTCTTCCGACAGCTCGTCCATGCCGAGTATCGCGATGATGTCCTGCAGTGACTTGTACTTCTGCAGCGTTTCCTGAACGCGGCGGGCGGTGTCGTAATGCTCCTGGCCGACAACGGCAGGCGTCAATACGCGGCTGACCGAGTCGAGCGGGTCAACTGCGGGATAGATGCCGAGTTCCGAAATCGCGCGGTTCAGCGTGGTCGTTGCGTCCAAGTGGGCAAAGGACGTGGCTGGCGCAGGGTCGGTCAAGTCATCGGCAGGAACGTAAATAGCCTGAACCGACGTAATCGAACCCTTGTTGGTCGAGGTAATGCGCTCCTGCAACTGGCCCATGTCGGTCGCCAGCGTCGGCTGGTAGCCCACAGCCGAAGGGATACGGCCGAGAAGTGCGGACACTTCGGAACCAGCCTGCGTGAAGCGGAAGATGTTGTCGACGAAGAACAGAACGTCCTGGCCTTCTTCATCGCGGAAATATTCCGCCATTGTCAGACCCGACAATGCAACGCGGGCGCGCGCACCGGGAGGTTCGTTCATTTGGCCGAAGACCAGCGCAACCTTCGATCCTTCAGGGGTCGGGTTACCGTCGGCGTCCTTGGCGATAACGCCGGCGTCGAGGAATTCGTGATAAAGGTCGTTACCTTCGCGGGTGCGTTCACCGACGCCAGCAAACACCGAAACGCCGCCATGGCCTTTCGCGATGTTGTTGATGAGTTCCTGAATGAGAACGGTCTTGCCAACGCCTGCGCCGCCGAACAGGCCGATCTTGCCGCCCTTTGCATAAGGCGCGAGCAGGTCGATGACCTTGATGCCGGTGACGAGGATCTCTGCCTCGGTCGACTGGTCGGTGAAGAGAGGGGCTTCCGCATGGATCGGGTTGGACTTCGCTGCGCCAACGGGGCCACGCTCGTCGATTGGCTCGCCGATGACGTTCATGATGCGACCCAAGGTCATCGGACCAACAGGCACCGAAATCTGCGCGCCGGTGTCACGGACTGGCTGACCGCGGGTCAGGCCTTCGGTTGCGTCCATCGCGATGGTGCGAACGGTGTTTTCACCCAGATGCTGGGCGACTTCAAGAACGAGGCGGTTGCCGTTGTTATCGGTTTCAAGCGCCGAAAGAATGGCGGGCAGGGTGCCGGTGAAGCTGACGTCGACAACAGCGCCGATGACCTGCGAAATGCGGCCGGTTGCGCCGACGACATTGGTCTTGGTCTGGCCGGAACCAGCCTTGGGGGCAGGGGCCTTGCTTGCGGCCTTCGGCGCAGCGGCTTTCTTCGCTGGAGCCTTTGCAGCAGCTGCCTTTGGTGCAGCGGCGGCCTTGGGAGCGGCGGTCTTCTTCGGGGCGGTTGCCATGTCTTCGTTCCTTGCCTTTGGATGTCGTTAGAGCGCTTCTGCGCCTGCAATAATTTCAATGAGTTCAGTGGTAATCGCGGCCTGACGCGTGCGGTTATACTGGATGGTCAGTTTGTTGATCATGTCGCCCGCGTTGCGCGTGGCATTGTCCATCGCGGTCATTTTCGAGCCCTGCTCCGACGCCGCGTTTTCGCGGTTGGCGCGCAGTAACTGGACCGAGACGTTGCGCGGCAGCAGGTCGGCGAGGATTTCTTCCTCGTCGGGTTCATATTCGACCGACGCGCCAACGCTTGGCACGCTGCCGTCGGTAGCGACCGCAACGGGCATCAACTGGATCGCGGTCGGCTCCTGAGTCAGCACGGTAACGAATTTCGAGAAAAGCAAATGCGCAACATCGAATTCACCAGCTTCGAAACGCGCGGTCAGGTCTTCGCCCCAGCCTTGCACATCTGCGAAGGTCAGCTTGCCCAAATCGCCGGGCTCAATGCTGTGGATGATGTCATTCCGGTACGTACGAGCAAGCTGATCCTTGCCCTTCTTGCCGATGGTGTAGAACTTGACGGTCTTGCCAGCAGCACGAAGCTCTTCGGCTTTCTTGCGCGCCAGACGGACAATGTTGGTGTTGAACGCACCAGCCAGACCCTTGTCCGAAGTCGCAACCACGAGCAAATGCACGTCGTCCTTGCCGGTGCCAGCAAGCAGCCTTGGCGATTGCGGGCCGACGGTGACCTTTGACGCGATGCTCGAAACCACGGCTTCAAGCCGTTCGGCGTAAGGACGCGCTGCCTGCGCCGCTTCGGTCGCCCGGCGCAGCTTTGCAGCGGCGACCATCTTCATCGCCTTGGTGATCTTCTGGGTCGACTTGACCGAGTTGATCCGCATTTTGAGGGCCTTAAGGCTCGCCATTATGGTTTCCGTTTACGCG
>JBGSPK010000423.1:0-6319 GCA_041738665.1 Sphingorhabdus sp.
CATTTTGGTTCATGAAGCACCAGAATATCTTATCCTGCTGATCATGCCGGACGATAATTTCACGAAAATTTCGACCCGTTATGGGTACGCCAAGAGCCCGCTCCTGAAGGGCGAGCGTAGGTGTTTCAACGGCGCCATCGACGACGCGGGAGTGGAATGCCATAAAGCCCCCGATAAATCAGTGTATGGCCACCCCAACCATACCGATCCTCTTAGCACAAATGCCGCAAAAACAAGCCGAAAATTTCAAGCCGTCACAAGGTCAACCTAATGGACAAAATTAATTATTGCTGGTCAATATATAGACCAGCGGCGTGAGCAAGGTTGGGGCGATCTGCAAAGCATCCTTGAACAAGCGGCGGGCCTGAGAATCGCCGACAACCACGACGTCGTTCGCAAATACTTCAGGGTCATTATAATACCCTCTGCGAATGGCCTTTAAGTTGTAAAGCGCGGCCATTTTTTGGCCATTGACAGTCCGAAAAATTACAACGTCATCAAGCTTGGCGAATTCTGCCGTGCCCTTTGCGACTGCTACTGCCCGCATCAAAGTCATTTTGCCAATTACCGGATAAAGTCCCGGTTCGCGCACTTGTCCATCGATCGTAACAACCTGACTGACAGTTTCTTTGAGGTTTACCGTCACTTGCGGATCGCGCACATATTGCCCGCGCAGCCGTGATTCAATCTCCTCTTCGAGTTCGCCAGGCGTTTTACCTGCAGCTTCCATAATACCAGCCAATGGAAAAGATATCCGACCGCCTGCATCAGTTTGAACTTCTTGCTTGCTGAGTTCCTCAATTCCAAAAACGTCGATGGTAAGCTTGTCGAAAGGACCAATTAGATAAGGACGATTTTGTTCAAACAGGTCGAGCCGTGTGGGTTCGGGAAGAACGTCACTTTCGACTACCTTGATGTCGGATGTCGAACCAACGCCACCCAGTTGCGAACTGCCGCCGCATGATGCGAGCGCGGTGGATAGCAAAAGGAGCAGGAATCGGTTGCGCATATCTATATCCCAAAATCGTCTGAAGGCCTGCTAGCGAAAGCGCTGGGGTAAAGCCACCCCTTTTGGCCAATGCTGAACACGAAGAAATGGCGGAGAGATAGGGATTCGAACCCTAGGTACCGTCACCGGCACGCCGCATTTCGAGTGCGGTGCTTTCGACCACTCAGCCATCTCTCCGCATGTCACAAGGGCTGGTCATTGCCGGAAAACCGGCGTGCCCCGAAGACAGAGCGGGGCCATTAACCGATGTTTTTCTCTTTGCCAAGCGGCAAGCTTGATTTGTTGTCAAATCGATATGATATTGTGAATATGGCTCGAAAAATCTCAGCGCCGGACGTGGCCGAAGCGCAATTTACCATTGGCGACGTCGTACGGCACCGCATATTCGACTTTCGCGGTGTTGTATTCGACGTAGACCCCGTGTTCGCCAACAGCGACGACTGGTATCAATCGATACCTGAATCTGTGCGACCAGCAAAAGATCAACCTTTTTATCATTTGTTCGCCGAGAATGCCGACAGCAGTTATATCGCTTATGTCAGTCAGCAGAACCTGCTTTCCGACAGAGAACATGGCCCCATTAGCCACCCGGGAATCGATGCCGTTTTTGAAGGATGGACAGGGCAGCGCTATGAGTTGAAGCGCCTTATGCGTCAGTAAGCGCCTTGCTTCGGCATCGCTGCAATCCAGTCGTCGAGTAATTTCACACCTTCATCGTGCACCATCGCACGTCCAAGTTCGGGCATGGCGATTCCGGAATCGGTGCTTTTCATTCGGTGGAGCAAAATCGAGCGATCGGGTCGGCCCTGTTCGACGATGAAATCAAAGTCACCACTCGCCCTTCCCGCCGCAACTGGACGTTTGCCAATGCCATAAGCCGCCGGGTCCTTCGCAGAGCCATCCAGAAACAGACCACTGTTACTGGCCGAGCCTTTCGGCGCATGACAATGGCCACAATTTACCCGCAAATAGCTATGCGCGCGCTCGTTTAAAGTTCCGCTCTTGGCATCGTCCCATTTCGCCTCTGGCGACAGTTTAGCCAATAGTGGCATCGCGCGGAGAAACCTGTCGCGATCACCCGACCTCGGAAACTCCATATTTTGCCAGACCGGGCCAATTGGCATGATTTCGTCGCCCGACGAGTGGCATTGCTTGCACTGGTTTTTATTGGGCACCGAATAGCTGATTGACGCCTTTGTGCCCCCGTGATCGAACTCTACGGGAACGCGCGTGCCACCAATGCGTAAATCGGCGTCATTACCATCGGGCCGCCAGACATAAGGCAAGGCCACCCAACCCCCGGCGCGATGCAGCAAAACACGCGTTTCGAGAACTCTCAATTTCCCGCTTTCATCGGGGTAGCCAAAGCTTTTGATAAGCGCCGATCCTATTGGGAACTGCAATTTACCATCTGCGCTTGCAAACATCTTTCCACCAGCTGGGAGGTAGATGAAGCGTTGCTTTTCAGCGTAATCCGAAAAAAGTGGTGTCCGCAAATTATAGGGTATCAGCGCCGATGATGGTTTGCCCGCATCACCTTCAAAAAAACCAAATGATGAAAGATTGGTCGGATTCTGCGGATTGGCAGTAAGGATGTCCGGTGCTTCGGTTGGCATTGCCGATGACGCGACCGCTGCAGCAAAGCACGCTAAAAACGGCAGAATCAACCGCATTATCTTACCGCAGCTTCCATCGATTCCGGTAATGTGATCGCAGGCAACGCGGCAGGTCGCGCGGTCGATGGTGCCAGCGGCGAAGGCTGTGCGGTTGCTGGATCGGCGGTGATGTCGGTTAAGCCAAGCGACAGCGCTGGAACAGCATCGCCGATATTGGGGGCTCTCGCCGGCCCGCCTGCACCATCCCAGAAAATCGCAGGAAAGCTGCCGCCCATCGCGGCCGCAATTTCCTTGCCACCGCGAAATTGCGGATCCCATCCTGCCCGACCATGCTGGTTGTCCCAAATGATAACATCGCGCGGCAGTGGATCATATTTCGGGTCCTGCTGCGGAAAACGGTACCCCACAACCATGATGTTCGTCGTGCCATTTTCGCCAAGTACATTATCGAAAATTTCAACATTGCGGTTCGCCATAACCATGACGCCGGTCCCGGTTGGAACGTTGGCGACTATATTGCCTTTCGGAGCGAAATTCGGGGTCATATTATCGACAATTATATTGTCGAAAATCCGTACATTGTGCCCGCCCATTTGCGGCAGGTTAGGCAGATCGAATACCAGCACACCGCCAGTGTTATGCGTCGCGATATTGTCGTGAACGTCGGCGTCATAACTGTTTTCAATTTCAATGCCTGCGACATTCTCCATTGCGATAGAATCGCGCACGACAATGTTACGCGATTGCCCTACATAGATACCGGCGTCGGACGCTCCGCGCACGATAACCGAGTCAATCAGGACATCCTTGCTTTCAACTGGGTAGATCCCATAAGCGCCATTAGTCGCCTTTGGTCCGGCGGTCCATTCAACCCGGAGTTTGTGATAAACAATCCGGTCAGCCCCTTTTGATTTGATTCCATCGCCCTTGCTGTTCTCGACACCAAAGTCGCGCAGGATGACATCATCCGACGTAACCAGCAGGCCTTCTCCAGCGCCTTGCTGACCTGAAAAATCGAGAACGGATTCTTTAACGCCCTGCCCCTTTACCGTTACTCCATTCACATCAAGCGACAGACCATCTGTAAGGCTAAAGCGCCCTGCCCCCAACTCCACAACGTCGCCCGGTTCGGCAGAAATCAAGGCTTCTTGCAGACGTTCCTGCGCGCCGTCACCCGGCGCGACCGATATCGTCTTTGCAAATGCAGGTTGAACAAGCGCGCATAAAGCAGCGCTAACGAAAGCGATTTTCCTCATCCTCATGACCAAAGGATGGCGGATTGAAACCAAATTGCCAAGTAGCTTTAGCCAGCTTCGCTTAATATCCATTCGACACCAGCGTCGGCGTGAATTTCTGTGCTGTCATAGATCGGCAGGACGTTCGCCTTGGTATCCACGATCATACACAATTCGGTACAGCCAAGAACGACGGCTTTAATGCCTTCCTGATCGATTTCAGTAATGATCGTCTTCAGCTTGCGTTCGGATTCGCGCTTCACCTGACCCAGCATCAACTCTTCATACACGATCCGGTCGATGTCCTGCACATCGTCTATCTCCGCGGGTAGCAAGGTGACACCGTGCTTTACAAGCCGCTGGCGGTACCAGTTTTCAGCCATCACATTCGCAGTGCCAAGCAGCGCGGCAGATTGCACGCCGGCGGCCTTCATCTTTTCACCGACGGCATCGGCGATGTGAAGAACGGGCACATTCACTGCTCCGGCGACCTGATCATAAACCTTGTGCATACTGTTCGCGCCAATCACGATTGCAGTTGCCCCTGCCTGCTCAAGCCTTTGCGCCGATGCTATCAGTACATCCGCCACGTGGCCCCATTCCTGTTCAGTATTGGCCCGGCCAATGTCACAAAAATTCAGGCTTTCAATCAGCATCGGTGCGTTGCACGTGCCATTGGTCCGCTTCACGACCTGCTTGTTGATCCGCGCATAATAGAGCTCGGTCGAATACCATCCCATTCCGCCGATCAAACCCAATTTACGCATGCTGTCACCTCAAATGATAAATCAAATGCCGCCCCGAATGGTATCGGGACGGCGTTTGATATCCGTTAGCGTGAAGTGACCTAGTGCTGCAAGGCCTTGACGATGTCCTCACACATCTTCTTGGCATCGGCGAGCAGCATCATCGTATGGTCCATGTAAAACACGTCATTGTCGACGCCGGCATAACCAACCCCGCCCATCGAACGTTTGATGAAAAATACAGTCTTGGCCTTGTCGACATCGAACACCGGCATACCGTAAATGGGCGAGCTTTTGTCAGTCTTGGCTGCGGGATTGACCACGTCATTTGCGCCGATGATGAAAGCAACATCGGTTTGTGCAAACTCGCTATTTATGTCTTCAAGCTCGAAAACTTCGTCATAAGGCACCTGCGCTTCGGCCAGCAAAACGTTCATGTGACCCGGCATACGCCCAGCGACTGGGTGAATGGCATATTTGACCGAAACGCCCTGCTTCTTCAGCACATCGGCCATTTCACGCAGGATATGCTGGGCCTGCGCAACCGCCATACCGTAGCCGGGGACGATGATAACGCTTTCAGCCTGCTGCATCATATAGGCAGCGTCTTCGGCCGAACCTCGTTTCCATGGCCGCTGTTCTTTGGCTTCGCCGCCAGAAGCAGCGGCTTCGGCGCCAAAGCCGCCTGCGATCACACTGACGAAACTCCGGTTCATGGCCTTGCACATGATGTAGGAGAGGATCGCGCCGGACGAACCCACCAACGCACCGGTGATGATCATTGCCGTGTTGTGTAGCGTGAAACCCATCGCCGCCGCCGCCCAACCCGAGTAGCTGTTCAGCATTGATACCACGACCGGCATATCCGCCCCGCCGATGGGGATGATGAGCAAAAACCCGATCAGAAATGCCAGCGCGGTAATCGTCCAGAAAATCCACGGGGATTGGTCAACTGTGAAATAGGCGATCAGGCCAAGGATCGCGGCCAATGTACCCAAGTTAATAACATGGCGCATCGGCAAGAGTATCGGCGCGCCGGACATTTTTCCGGCAAGCTTCAGGAAGGCAATGACTGAGCCGGAAAAGGTAATTGCACCAATGGCAATGCCCAGACCCATTTCGATGCGGCTGACCGGGTTTATCAAACCCAGTTTGGCGAATTCCACCGGGTCGACATATGGTTCGGGTGTGGCAAGAATGCCGAACGCCTCGGGATTCAAAAATGCTGCGGCAGCCACAAGTACCGCCGCCATACCGACAAGGCTGTGAAACGCCGCCACGAGCTGGGGCATATCGGTCATGGCAATCTTGCGCGCGGTCACCCAACCGACTGCACCGCCTATCGCTATGGCAGCGCCTATTTCAAAGATGACCTGAAAATTGGGTCCGTAATAGCTATTTTGTTCAATCGGTTCGGGTGTAAAATACGGAATATGCGTCACCAATGTGGTCACTACGGCAATCAGCATCCCCGCCATACCAAAGCGATTGCCGCGCTGCGAGGTTGCAGGCGACGAAAGTCCGCGCAGAGCCAAAATGAAGAATACGCCCGATATTAAATAAGCGAGCATCACCCATGCGGGAGGAGCAGCATGTTCCAACTCAGCGCTCCTTCTTCTTGTACATCGCCAGCATTCTTGCCGTGACAGCAAAACCGCCGAAAATGTTCACACTCGCCAACGCCACTGCAATAAGCCCGAGCCATTTCGAAGT
>JBGSPK010000002.1:0-2245 GCA_041738665.1 Sphingorhabdus sp.
CTGATCGACACCCAATACCATTGCGACAAAGGCCAAAATCGCAACGACAAACAACACGCCGACGCGTGTTACAAGCTTATCCATAGTCTTTCCCCGAGCCGAAAAATGACGGCTCCTGTCGTTGTCATGCGGCGGCGCAGCATGATCTTCCTTGATTCAGATCAAACAGTAGAAAAAGTGCGCCTCAAGCGGCGGCAGACAAATCCTGCAAACGGCGCCGATCCTGGATCGACACCATGCGGCGGTCGGGAAGGCCAATGACTCCATCGGCCTTCAGGCGGGAAAGCTGACGACTTACCGTTTCGATAGTCAGCCCGAGAACATCGCCCATTTGCTGCCGGTCTAACGGCAACGCAAACTCGTTTAATTCATTCTCTTCGATTGAACAGCCAGTCGCGCCCATGCGGCTCGACATTTCGAGTAATAAGGTAGCTATCCGTTCGGTAGCCGTCTTTTTGCCCAGCAGCAACATCCATTCGCGCGCCCGGTCGAGTTCTTGCAGTGTACGCTGAAGCAATTTATGTTCGAGTGCGGGATGACTTCGGGCAAATGTATCGAAATTGGAACGCGAAAATATACATAATTCCGCCCCGCTAAGCGCGGTAACGCTGTAGGGACTTTTTTGTCCGAAAGGGCGGCCTATGAAATCACCCGGGAAAACAACACCGACAATCTGTTCGCGGCCATCGGCAATGCTCATCGAAACTTTGAGTATGCCAGAAATGACATTCGCCACAATGATCGCGTCATCGCCTTCCCACACTAAGGTCTGGCCACGTGCCACATGCTGCTTTCGCCCTAGCTGGCTCAATGCACTGAGCTCATCATGTGATAGAGCAGCACATATTGCACTATTTCTAACGACACATAGTGAACAATCTTTCATGGTCCGACGATATACATTAGCCACTAGTGAAGCAACGCGCATTTTATAATCGTCCGAACTGCCTCCAAAGCGAGCTGTATCAACCCTCGCGAATCCCGAGACAATGCCGTCAGCGAAGACTTTGTAATGAATTTCGGGACTGCAGAGCGTTCCAGAGCAAATGGTGAGCAATTATGTTGGTAAACGTCCGTTTTGGTCTTCTCGTTTCTAACAACCGCATGTCTGGATTGTCCAACATGGCTACCGCGCGCTCGCCGGTTCTGGAAAATTGCGTGGCGCGCCCTACAGGAGTCGAACCTGTGGCCTCAAGATTAGAAGTCTCGCGCTCTATCCAGCTGAGCTAAGGGCGCGCGCTGCGTTTGCCAATAACGGCTTTGCGCCGAACTGCAAAGGTCGTTATGCGTTCGCACATGCAAGATGCTCCTATAGTCACCGAAAGCGCCAGTGCCGTCAGCGGTCGGCATTTCCGTTATTATGATTTCGTCATGGCGGCTTTCGTCGCCATTTTGTTGCTTTCAAATCTGATTGGCGCTGCGAAGCTGGCCGATGTGGGCGGTTTTATTTTTGCGCCGGCATCCTGTTTTTCCCATTGGGCTATGTCATCGGCGACGTGCTCACCGAGGTATATGGCTATGCCCGTGCCCGCCGCGTCATTTGGGCTGGTTTTGTCGCTCTTGTGTTCATGGCTTTCATGAGTTGGGTCGTTGTTGCCTTGCCGCCCGCGGCGGGCTGGGAAGGCCAGGCCGCCTATGAAAGCGTTTTCGGGCAGGTTTGGCGTATTGTATTTGCCTCGGTCACGGCATTTTGGGCGGGTGAGTTCGTCAACAGCTACGTGATGGCGCGTATGAAAATCTGGACCGGCGGCAAGCACCTTTGGTCGCGAACTATAGGCTCGACGGTGGTTGGACAAGGGGTCGACAGCCTGATTTTCTATCCACTTGCCTTTTGGGGAGTGTGGAGCAAAGAGCAGGTCATTACAGTTATGATTACCAACTGGCTGCTTAAGGTGGGCTGGGAAGTAGTGCTTACGCCCGTTACGTATGCGGCGGTCAACTGGCTGAAACGCAAAGAAGGTGTCGATATCTTCGACGAGGGGACTGATTTCTCCCCGTTCAAAACCAAAGTCTAGGACCTATGCAGGAAAAATTGCAGCAACTGGCTGAACTATGGATCGGCTATAAAGTGCGGCTGGTCGAATTTGTCGGCCTGACGAATGATGCCATGCATGTTCATGGTTCCATACTCATCCTGTTTTTGTCGGCGATCATATTGCGCCGACGGCCCGACAGCATCTGGTGCTGGCTAATCGTCTTCGCGGCTGAGCTGTTTAATGAATATGCCGATCTGAAAGGCTTAGCT
>JBGSPK010000038.1:0-8330 GCA_041738665.1 Sphingorhabdus sp.
ACCCCCGCCCATGAATTTTAGCAACATCTCCGCATGGTCGATCCGCAATCCGGTGGTTCCTATCGTTTTGTTCATAGCATTGACGCTGGCGGGCGTGATGTCGTTCATGAACATGAAGGTGCAAAACGACCCTGACATCGAGTTTCCGGTTGTTGTTGTCTCGATTTCGCAGCCCGGTGCAGCGCCGTCCGAAATGACCACGCAGATTACCCAAAAGGTCGAAAGCGCAATTCGCAGCGTTCAGGGCGTACGCAACATCGATGCCAGCGCAACCGAGGGCAACACAACGGTCAGCGCTGAATTCGAAATCGGCGACGATATCAATGCAGCCGTAAGCGAAGTCAAAAACGCGGTCGACCAGATCCGCAGCGACCTGCCCGATGGCATATTGGAACCCCAAATTTTCAAAGTGGCTACGTCGAGCGACCCAATCGCCTATTTCGCGGTCGAAGCCAGCGACATGACTCTCGAACAATTGAGCTGGTTCGTCGATGACAGCGTCGCGCGCCGCCTGCTTGCCGTCGAGGGCATGGCTTCGGTCAGCCGTAATGGCGGCGTTTCAAGAGAAATCCGTGTCGTGCTTGACCCAGCAAAAATGCAATCGCTCGGCGTAACTGCAGCGCAGGTCAATGGCGTTCTGCGCCAGCAAAATGTGAATGCAGCGGGCGGGCAGTCCGAAATCGCTGGCTCACGCCAATCGGTGCGTGTCCTCGGCAATGCGGAAAACGCATTTGCCTTGGGCGAAACGCAGATCAGCCTTGGTAGCGGTCGCACGATCAAACTGGCTGACATTGCCGAAGTCACCGATGGCTTCAGCGAACAGAAGGCAATGGCGTTCGAAGGCGGCAAACAGGTCGTAACCTTCGGAATGTCGCGTGCAAAGGGCGCATCCGACGTCAGCGTATTCGACGACGCCATGGTCAAAATGGCCGAAATCGAAAAAGAAAATCCTGGCATCAAGTTCACAACTTTGTTCAACAGCGTAGATTACACCAAGGGCCAATATAAAAGCTCGATGGCGGCGATGATCGAAGGTGCCTTGCTCGCGATTGTTGTCGTGTTCCTGTTCCTGCGCGATTGGCGCGCAACGGTCATCTCGGCGATCGCGATTCCGCTGTCCGCGATACCGACCTTCTGGTTTCTGGACCTTTTGGGCTTCACGCTTAATACCATGTCGCTGTTGGCGTTGGGTCTGGTCGCAGGTGTGCTGGTGGATGACGCCATTGTTGAAATCGAGAATATCGTGCGCCACATGCGCATGGGTAAATCCGCCTATCAGGCATCGATTGACGCTGCCGACGAGATTGGCCTTGCCGTGGTCGCCACCACTTTTTCGATCGTGGCGGTATTCCTGCCTGTTGGCCTGATGCCCGGCGTTGCCGGACAATTTTTCAAGAATTTCGGCCTTACCGTCGTCGCATCGGTGCTGATGAGTCTTGCCGTTGCGCGTATGATAACGCCGATGATTGCGGCGTATTTCCTCAAATCTTCGGGCACTGCCGAACATGGCGAAGGCCCGTTGATGGACCGTTACATGAAAATCTTGCGATGGTCGCTCGGCCATCGTCGCTGGATGATGGGTCTTGGCGTATTGGCGTTGGCTGCAACCGTGGCACTGATGGTCGTTCTTCCCAAGCAGTTCTTCCCGACCGGAAATCAGGATTTCAGCCGCGTTCGGATCGAAATGGTGCCTGGAACCACGCTCGATCGCACCAAGGCCGTCGTCGATCAGGCCGCAGCGATTGTGGAGGCGGAGCCAGAGGTGAACACCGCGTTGCAAAGTGTGCGCGAAGGCAGCGGCAGTATCTTTATCACGCTCAAGAAAGATCGTGATCGCACTAGTCAGGAATTCGAACAGGCCCTGTCGCCCGCATTGAGCCGGATCGCCGATGCGCGCGTCTCGTTTCAGGCATTCGGACCGGGCGGAGGCGGTTCTGGCCGTGACGTTTCGGTCATGCTGTCAGGATCAGACCCCGCCGCGCTTGACCGGACCGCAGTGACGTTGGTCGAGCAAATGAAGGGCCTGAAAGAGGTGCGATCACCGCGCATTGCGGCCGATCTGCAACGCCCCGAATTACTCGTCACCCCGCGTACCGATCTCGCGGCGCAGCTTGGCGTTACCACCGTGGCATTAAGCCAGACGATCCGCATCGCGACATTGGGCGATATCGATCAGAACAGCGCCAAATTCTCGCTGTCCGACCGGCAAATCCCGATCCGCGTGATGCTTGCCAAAGAAAGCCGCCAAAGCCTTGATGTCATCCGCAACCTGCCTGTGCAAACCGCAAGTGGCGGCTCGGTGCCGCTGTCCCGCGTAGCCGATATCAGCTTCGGTGCAGGTCCAACCTCGATCGAACGCCGCAACCAGAATTTCCGTATCTTTGTCGGCGCTGACTTTGCGCCGGGAGTTGTGTCGTCGACTGCCGACGCCGCAATCAACAAGCTGCCGGTGATGATGAACCTTCCCACTGGCGTGTCGCGCGCACCATTTGGTAGCCAGGAATGGGAAGCCGAAATGCAACGCGACTTCCTCGTTGCGTTGATTTCCGGTACGTTGCTGGTCTTCGCTGTGCTCGTGCTGCTTTATCACCGCTTCATGTCGCCTCTGGTCAATATGGGGTCGCTATTGCTGGCACCATTGGGCGGACTGATGGCACTCGCCCTGGTTGGTCAACCGATATCCATGCCTGTGTTCATCGGAATGCTCATGTTGTTCGGCATCGTCGCCAAAAACTCCATCCTGTTGATCGATTTCGCGATTGAAGAAATGGCGCGCGGCGTACCCAAGTTCCAAGCCATCATGGAGGCAGGTCACAAACGTGCTCAGCCGATTGTCATGACCACGGTCGCGATGACCGCTGGGATGATCCCGACCGCATTGTCGCTTGGCGGTGACGGACAGTGGCGCGCGCCGATGGGTACCGTTGTGATCGGCGGGCTGATTGTTTCGACATTGCTAACACTGCTTATTGTCCCGGCTGGCTTCAGCCTGGCCGACGGGTTCGAAAAGCGCGTCGGTCCATGGTTGCGGACGCGGCTGCTCACCTATGATCCCGACAAGCATGGCGAGAAAGAAACTCCAGTCGCCAAGCCGGGTAAGAAAACCGGCAAAGACGACCTTGGCGGGTTGCAGCCTGCCGAGTGATCCCGCTCTTGGCAGTTGCTTGCTTCCTAAGCTAAGGCCTTGATATGAAGTCGGCCGACAAATTGGGGCAGTCCGAAAAGACCCGCTATGCCGAGCGCGATGCAGAATTGCGCCAGATGCGGATCATTGCTACCGGCCTGCTGCTGTTCATGGTCGCGCTGTTCGTCGCGGGCAATTACATGGAAACGCGTTACGAAGGCCAGTGGGGTTTTCTGCGCGCCTTTGCCGAGGCCGGCATGGTTGGCGGGCTTGCCGATTGGTTTGCGGTCACCGCTTTGTTCCGACACCCGCTCGGTATCCCCATCCCCCACACGGCGATTATTCCGAACAATAAGGAACGCCTTGGCCGGACGCTTGCCAGCTTTTTGCGGACTAACTTCCTGACCACCAAGGTCGTCGCCCGCCGCGTGCAGCGCATGGATGTTGCAGGCGCAATGGGTAAATTCCTGAGCGCGCCCACAGGTGGCGAAGGCCGGATGCGGATGGGTGCCTCGCGGCTGATGGGCGACATCATCGCTGCGCTCGATGACGAACGCCTGGGCGGCGTAGCCAAAGGCGCGATTCGCAAGCAGCTCGACAAGCTCGATATCGCTCCCCTGCTCGGCCAGCTTCTGACCGCGATGATCAAGCAGCGGCGGCATGTGCCCGTGCTCGATGGCATCATTAAATGGGCCTCGAAAACCCTTGATGCAAACGAGCATCTGATCCGCGCGATGGTCGAGGAACGCGCCAATACAATCATGCGTTGGACCGGTCTTGATGACCGGCTCGCCGATGCTATCGTCAACGGCCTTACAAAATTACTGCACGACATGGCCGCTGACCCGGACCATCCCTTGCGCGAAAAGGGAGAAGAAGGCCTCGCTAGCCTCGCGCATGATCTGCGCCACGACAAGGAATTGCAGGCAAAGGTTGCGCATTGGAAGGGGCAATTGCTCGAAAATCCGGCGATGAGCAAATGGATCAACAGTCTCTGGGACCAAGGCCGCGACGGATTACTAAAGGCCGCGCGCAATCCCGATGCCGCTATGGCGGGAAGCTTTGGCGATGCGCTGATCAAACTTGGTGGCACGCTGCAAGACGACGCGCGCCTTAAGCATCAGATTAACCGCTTCGCCCGCCGCGCAATTGTTGGCACCACCGAAAATTACGGCGACAATATTGTGGCTCTGGTATCAGATACAATCGCCCGTTGGGACGCCTCGACCATCACCGACCGCGTCGAGAATGCCGTGGGCAGCGACCTGCAGTTCATCCGCATCAACGGCACGTTGGTCGGCGGCATGGCCGGAATTGTCATCCATGCAGTGGGATTATGGATTTAGGCTTAAAGCGCCGCGATCATCCGTTCCGCGGCTGCCGCCGCCACACGCGCACCTCGCTTCAAGTTGCTTTGGAAATCCCCGCTGCTCTGGCTATCGGCATTGTCGGTCGTGGCTTTGATCGCTGCCCACGGCACGTCCATCCGGGATGCCGCTTGCGCGACGGCAGCGGTCTCCATGTCAATAATATCGCCGCCAAGCGCCTCGTAAAGACGCCGGCCATGATCGGGATTTTCCACAAAGCTGTCGCCGCTGATGATCCGGACCTTGGGCAGACCGATATCAGGCATGGTTTTGGCTCGAAAAGGCTCAACATGCGCCTCACCAATTGGCCACGCTCCGGCAGTGTAATGTGCAAAGCGGTCATGCCTTGATGCACCATAATCGCCCTGCACTGCCTCGATAATCTGAAAGCAATCTCCATCAATATCGGACAACTTGCCGGCAGTGCCAACTACAAGTAGCAACTGCACATTATAATGCTCGACCAGCATCATTGCCGCCATTGCCGCATTGACCTTGCCGATCCCGCTACATGTAATCGCGATATCCTTGCCTGCATGCGTCACCTGCCGCACCAGAAAGCCATGCAGCGGTTCGCCATCAGAGCTCTGGCCTGAAAACAACGCCGCCGCCTCGGCATCCACACCTGTAATGATACCTATGCGTTCAATCATTGCCGTCGCCTTTTTGTTACCCTCCGTACAGGCTTAAATCGGCTTTGATGTGATTATGATGACAACCGCCGCAAATTCCGCAACTGAAGGTGAAATGCGTACGGCAGGATTAAAGATTTTCTTCGATGGAGGTTGCCGACCAAATCCCGGGCAGATGGAAACCGCCGTGGTTGCGGGTGGGGTGACCTATCTTCAGCCTGATTGTGGAACCGGCGATAGCAACGAAGCCGAATGGCTGGCATGTATCCACGCAGCCGAAATTGCGGCTTCAATCGGCGCGCGAGACGTGGTTTTTTTAGGCGATTCTGCGCTAGTGATCAGTCAGGCCAGTGGCCGTGCCAGGTGCCGAAGCTCCGATTTTGCAGCGTATTTGGAAAAATTTCGGTCAATCGCCGATAATTTCGATAGGGTCAGAATTCGCAAAATCCCGCGTAACCAAAATCTCGCGGGCATTGCGTTGGCCAAAACCCATTTGTGATTCACCTTCCGGCAGCGATCATATCCTCGATCCGCACGAATTTTTCCCGGGGGGCTCCGGCGCGGGCGCGGGCAATTTCAGCTTCCTCTATTTTCTTCCAGTCGCTGAACTTGACAACCTGAACGCCGCGCTTTTCCAGCAATGCATCAAGGCCGGTTCTGCCCTGTTTGCGTCCGCCGGACCCAATATCTTCAGCGACGACATCAATGATATTATACCCATCGGGCCGGTTGGTGCCAATTGTCCCCGAAGGCCCGCGCCGTGCCCAACCGACGCAATAAAGACCCGGCAAAATCCGTCCCTCGACATTGGCGAAGCGTCCACGTCCATGTTCATAGGGCACGCCTTCGATTGATGGCGTCTGATAACCAATGCAACTAATCACCATCGAACATTCCAGCTTGTAGGTTTCTCCCGTGCCGACGCTGCGAAGCTGCTCATCAAGCGTGGTGCGCTCGACTGTTATGCGTTCAACCTTATCTTGACCTTCAATGGCGACCGGCGCTGCAAAGAAATCAAAATTGATGCTGATTGGTTTATCTGCACGGAAACTCTCGGGTATGGCCGCAAATTCGCGCAAGTGCGTGACCGACTTGCGCATACCCGGTTCCAGCAGCGCATCTTCGCCTGTATCGGGAAGGTCATCCTTTTCAACGCGCGGTGTGGCACGGGCCAAATGTCCAAGTTCTCCCAACTCTTTGGGCGTCATCGCAATCTGGTGCGGACCTCTCCGCCCCAATATCGTGATATCTTCGGTGCCGGAATCTTCCAAAAGGTCGAGCGCATGGCTGACGATATCTGAACCGCCAAATTCAGCGCGTGTCTTGGACAGTATCCGTGCAACATCAAGCGCGACATTGCCATTGCCGATGATGACTACATGCTTGCCACCGAGCGGTGGTTCCAAATCTGCGAAATCAGGGTGGCCGTTATACCAGCCGACGAAGGCCGCACTGCCATATACGCCGGACAAATCACCGCCGGGAATCTCAAGCGAACGATCATCCGGCGCGCCAGTGGCGAGCACAACGGCATCATACAGTCCCTGCAATTCATCGACACTGACGTCCTTGCCCACCGTCACATTGCCGACGAAGCGCACATTGTCCGACAGCGCGACCTTTTCATACCGGTTGGACACCGCCTTGATTGATTGGTGGTCGGGGGCCACGCCAAAGCGGATTAGCCCGAATGGCACCGGCAGGCGGTCGATAATGTCGACGCGCACATCGTCACCAAATTTCTTTTGTGCTGCTTCTGCGGTGTAATAGCCCGCCGGACCCGAACCGATAATCGCGATATGCAGCATGCCTGTTCCCTCTGAGTCGACAGGCTAACCTACTTCGCACAAAAGAAAAGGGCCGGAACGCTTTTGCGTCCCGACCCTTCGAAACCAAGCTCATGAGTGCTTAGAATTTGGCTCCGACCTTCACGCCATAAAAGCGAGGAGGCGCGGGATAAACCGCATAGCTGTTGCCTTGTTCCGGGATCGGGAAGGCAGTGATGTTGTAATAGGTATCGAACAGATTCTCGACATAGCCTTCGATGCTGTATTTGCCATCACCGAAGTTGATGCCAGCCCGCAAGTTGACGATGCCAAAGCCGTCATTTGCAGTGAAGCGACGACCCAGATTGTCGTTCAACGGGAACGCATCACTCTGCTGCCGGAAATCGGCATGGAACAGGCCATTTACGCCGGTGCTGATTTCCGGCGTCCAGGTCACCGCACCGGTAATAGTGTGCTTTGGCTGGTTCGACGCCTGCCGACCATTGTCGCCACCCGCCAGCGGATCGGTGACCTTTGCATCGACATAGGTGTAGCCTAGGTTGAATGCCAAATCAGGATGCGGGCGGATGATGCTTTCAAGCTCGACACCCTTCGATACCAGCTTGTCATAGTTGAGTACGACGAAGTTGGTTCCGGAGAAGCGGTTCGACTGGTAATTCTTGAAATCCGAATAGAACAGCGAAGCATTGAACTGGAACTGGCGTGTGAAGTTTGTTTTCACGCCGATTTCATAAGCATCAACGGTTTCGTTGCCAAATTCGAGATCGGTCAGTTGCGCACCATTGCCGCCGAGCAGCACGGAATCGAAACCACCACGGTCGAGATTATACCCGCCCGATTTGTACCCGCGATCATATCCGCCATAAACCAACACATCGTCATTGACCTTGAATGCAAGCTTAGCGGTACCAGTGAACTCACTTTCCGAACGATCATCTGACCGAATACCATTGAATTCGCTGTTGACGGCGGGGTTACACGACAAAAGAAACGCCGGTCCGTAAAGGCCAGCCAATTGAAGACCTGCACGGTAAGCTGCCGATGCGGGGCTCAGGAAGAAAGAACAGGCCGGAACAACCGAATTGAGATTGGTGTCGATGTCCTTGGTTTCATGATTGTACCGCAAGCCCAACGTCAGCGACAGATTGTCAGTGAAGTTGATGATGTTGTGCGTGAACACGGCGAAAGCTTCAGTATCCACCTTGTACGAGTCATTCTGTTGACCAGCGCCAGCAGGTGTGCGCGGCAACGGAACGCCGCCGAACACGGGGACCAAAGGACCCAATGTGCCGAACAATTGCAAGCCGGTAGGCAAAGTTGTGCTTCGTGTCAGGCCATTGATTACACCATCAACATATTGGTCAGCCTGACTGCCGAAACGAATAGTATCGTTCAGCGTCAGCTTCTCGTTCAGATAGAA
>JBGSPK010000044.1:0-2119 GCA_041738665.1 Sphingorhabdus sp.
TTTCCGGCCTGACGGCGGATCAACCCAGCGGCTTTGCAGCAAACCTGAAAGTTCAAGCCGATGCAGCGCCGGATAGATCGTGCCTTCAGGAAGGTCCAGACTTCCGTCACTGCGCTGCTTTATCGCTTCGATTATAGCGTAACCGTGCAGCGGCCCTGATTCGACGACCGACAGCAGGATATTGTCCAGATGGCCTTTCAGCATTTCCGCATTCATCGCAAACCCATAAACCTAGCCTTTCTATGCGTCAATGATTGACACCTCGTATTTCTATGCCTAGTTATACAAGGTATAGGAGAGCGAGCATGAATATATTGGACGGCTGGAGACTGTTTTGGGTTGCGACAATTTTATTGTGCGCAATGGCCGGTATATTTTTGGCCACAGAAGGGGTTGGCACAGACGGTTACCGGCTCATTATCCGGGCGACGGCACGAACATCTTTAATCTTCTTTCTCGCTGCGTTTATCGCATCAACGATGGTGCGGCTGGCACCTGGTCCTTTTTCGAGCTGGCTTAAAAGAAACCGTCGATATCTCGGCCTATCATTTGCCATGTCTCATTTTATACACCTGTGTGCGATTCTGGCGTTGGCGACGTTCGACCCTGCGACTTTCGCGACATTGTCTACCAAGGCTTCGATTATCGCGGGCAGCACCGGTTACATCGCAATTGCACTTTTGACGGCCACATCGTTCGACCGCATGGTAAGCTGGCTTGGTGTGAATTTATGGCAGAAAATGCACACCGCTGGCAGCTGGTTTATATGGGTCAGCTTCGTGTTCACGAACGGCAAGCGAATTCCCGTCAGCCTTTGGTATGCCCTGCCCGTTGCCATTCTGTTTGTTGCACTAGCCGCAAAAATTTACGCCAAGCGTCAGGGTACCAATATTGTATCTACTGCCTCTGCCGCCAATGCAGGATAATCCAGCGTGTAATGCAACCCCCGACTTTCATGGCGAGACAATGCAGATTGGATTATGAGGTCAGCGACCTCAACCAGATTGCGAAGTTCGATGAGGTCAGGTGTCACACGGAAGTGGCTGTAATAATCTTCGACTTCGCGGCGGAGCAAGTCGATCCGGTGCTTGGCGCGTTCGAGGCGTTTGGTTGTTCGGACGATACCGACGAAATTCCACATGAATTGCCGAATTTCACGCCAGCATTGGGCGATAACGACCTCTTCGTCGCTGTCGGTAACGCGGCTTTCGTCCCATGCCCGGATAGCAGGTGGCGGTGGCAGGCCGTCCCAACTGGCGTCGATATGCCGCGCGCAGGCATCGCCAAAAACAAAGCATTCGAGCAACGAATTTGACGCTAGGCGATTCGCACCATGCAGCCCGCTTTGTGTAACTTCACCCGCCGCATATAACCCAGGCGCGTCGGTGCGGCCGTCGAGGTCCACCAGCACACCACCGCATGTGTAATGCTGCGCGGGGACGACCGGGATTGGCTCTTTGGTAATGTCGATACCCAAGCCCATCAATTTGTCATAAATGTTAGGAAAATGCTCTTTTACGAATTCAGCTGGCTTGTGGCTGATATCCAGATGCACATAATCAAGGCCATCACGCTTGATTTCGGCGTCATTCGCGCGCGCCACAATGTCGCGCGGGGCCAGCTCTGCCCGTTCGTCATAATCGGGCATGTACCGATGCCCGGTCTTGGGGTTTTTGAGGATGCCGCCTTCGCCCCGCACTGCTTCGGTAATCAGGAAGTTTTTGACCTCAAGATTGTACAGGCAAGTCGGATGAAACTGCATGAATTCCATATTGGATATGCGGCAACCCGCGCGCCAGGCCATTGCGATTCCATCCCCGGTCGCGCCGCGTGGCGCGGTTGAGTAAAGATAGGTTCGCCCCGCGCCGCCGCTGGCAAGAATGGTGGCCCGCGCGCAGAAGGTTTCAACCTTCCCGGTTGTTCGGTCGAGCGCATAGACGCCGTGAATTCGGCCGGAAGTTGAAAAGCGTTCCTGGTGGCGCCCCGTTATCAGGTCGATCGCAACCATCTCCGGCACCAGCGTGATGTTTGGATTAGCGCGAGCCGCTGCCTCCAATGCCTGCTGCACAGCCCAGCCGGTTGCATCGTCGACATGGACGATGCGCCGATGGCTATGCCC
>JBGSPK010000077.1:0-2964 GCA_041738665.1 Sphingorhabdus sp.
ACCGCAGTCATGCCCATCGCTCCGAAGAGATAAGGCAGGAGCGCGCCAAGCAGCAGGCCAACGATGACATAAGGGTTCATCAACGTGAAATCGACGCCACCTTCAGCAAGGCCGAGTTTCTCCGAATAGAACGCCAAGTCAGCAGTGTACGCACCAAACAGCACGAGTGCCGCCAAAGCTGCCGAGCCAATGGCATAACCCTTCGTCACGGCCTTTGTGGTGTTACCAACAGCGTCAAGCGCATCCGTCTTTTCACGAACCGATTTGTCCATCTCGGACATTTCGGCAATGCCGCCTGCGTTATCGGTTACCGGACCGTACGCATCAAGCGCCACGACCATGCCGGCCAGCGCCAGCATCGAGGTTGCGGCAAAGGCGATGCCGATGATGCCAGCAAGCTGGAACGACACGATAATGCCGACGCAGATAACGAGTGTTGGCAACGCGGTCGATTCAAGGCTGATCGCCAGACCCTGAATAACGTTGGTGCCGTGGCCGGTTTCCGATGCCTTGGCAATCGAGCGGACCGGGCGGTAGTTGGTCCCGGTATAATATTCTGTGATCCAGACCAGAAGTCCGGTGACGGCCAAACCGACCATCATCGAATAGAACAACGTCAAACCACTGAACCCGCCAGTGCTATAGCTGATCACAGCATTCATATCGCCAAGCGTTTGCGTGGTGACATAATAGATTGCCGGGATCGAGGCGACTGCGGTGACAAGGAAACCCTTGTACATCGCACCCATGATGTTGGTGCCGCCGCCCAGACGGACGAAGAAGGTACCTAGAATCGAAGTCAGAATGCAGATACCGCCAACTACGAGCGGCAATGACATCAGGTTGAGCAATTCAGCCGCAGGCATAGTTGCTGGCATCAGCAACGCCAGCAATACCATCGTTGCACCGATGGTCACGACATAGGTTTCAAACAAGTCGGCAGCCATGCCGGCGCAATCGCCGACATTATCGCCAACGTTATCGGCGATGGTTGCAGGGTTGCGTGGATCATCCTCGGGGATGTTCGCTTCGACTTTACCGACCAAATCGGCGCCGACGTCTGCAGCCTTGGTAAAGATACCGCCACCCAAACGCGCGAAGATCGAAATCAACGAAGCGCCAAATGCAAGAGCCAGCAAACCGTCGATAACCGCACGACTGTTCGGCAGGTTCATCGCAACTTCGGTGAGGTAATAGAAGAAACCGGCAATCGCGAGAAGCGCCAAACCAGCAACCAACATACCGGTAATCGCACCGGCGTTGAATGCCATGGTCAAGCCTTTTTGAAGGCTTTCGCTAGCGGCTTGCGCGGTGCGAACGTTGGCGCGAACCGAGATATTCATCCCGATAAAGCCAGTCGCGCCCGAAAGCACTGCGCCAAGCACAAACCCGACGGCCGAAAGCGGCCCCAAAAACACACCGACCAGAACGGCGACAACCACGCCAACAACGGCGATGGTACGGTATTGGCGGGTTAGATAGGCGCCAGCACCTTCCTGGATCGCGGCTGCAATTTCCTGCATCCGCGGCGTACCGGCCGAAGCCGCGAGCACCGAACGGCTCGTGATAATTCCATACAGCACGGCAACAAGCCCGCACAATATGGCCATAATTGACAAAGACATAGACTGTCCCTTCCCCGTTTTTCTTTGTTAGAAACTCTCTCCCGGCGCACCAATTAAGGCACGCAAGCCGCTGCGCTATAGGGTGGCTTTAATATGCAAGGCAACCCTTAAAAGCCGCCTTTCATGCGGGTTTGCTTCAATGATGTTGATAACCGAGCGATGGCGGCAAGGCAACGCGGCGGCCATCGTCATGCAAGCTCAGGCCCGCACCTTCGGTGACGACGCCAATCAAAGTTGCAAAAGCCGGTATTTCAGCATCGGGTGAGCTTGCAAAAAGCAGCTCATAATCATCACCCCAACTTGCGGCCTGAATCCGGCTGTCAAGACTACCGCCGCGATAGCTGACATAAGGTGACGACAACGGAATGCTGGCGAGATCGATGGATATGCCAACCTTGCTAGCACTCGCCATCCGTTCGGCGTCAAGTAGCAGCCCGTCCGAAATATCCATCATTGCGTTGACCAGCGGGGCAAGCGCCTGGCCTTCGAACAGGCAGGGTTCAGGGCGGTTGTAGGCGTTCGCCAATGGTCCGACTTCATCGAAACCGGCATCTATCAGTTCAAATCCGGCGAGCGCATCGCCAAGCGTTCCGGTAACATAAAGCAGATCGCCAGCCCGCGCACCGCTGCGCGATGGCACTGGTTGATGGGACGCGGCCCCAATAGCCGTAAGTCCCAAAGCCCGCTTGTCACCACGATTGGTCACGGTGTCGCCGCCTAACAGCGAAACGTCATAGCGAGAAAGAACATCCTGCAATCCGACAGCGAACTTGCGGTCCCATTCGTCTTCACCCAACATGAAACCAAGCAGCACGCCCAATGGCCGCGCGCCTTTCGCCGCCAAATCCGACAGGTTCGAAGCAACCAGCTTCCATGCGACATCTGCAGGGTCTGCGTTGGAGTGCCAATGCACACCCTCGGCCATCATGTCGTGCGTTAATATGAGCGCCTCATTGCCGAACTCGATAACGGCCGTATCGTCCAACAACCCTCGCGCGGCCGGATCGGTCGCCATGGCGCGCATCAGGCCGATGAAGATGGATTCGCTGGTCAGCTGCGCTTCGCCTTTGCGACCGAGTCGAGCAGCCCGTTCACAAACTTCGCATCCTTTGCGTCAAAAAAGGCATGAGCGACGTCCATATATTCGTTGATGATGGTCCCCGTCGGCACATCGGGTCGCGCGATGATTTCATAGGTTCCGGCGCGCAGGATTTGCAGCATCGTTTTGTCGAGCCGACCGATTTTCCACTGTTCGCCCAGATTGGCTTCGATGAGTTCGTCGATGTCGGCGCGGCGACCGTCGGTTCCGACGACGACGTCATCGAAAAAATCGACATCA
>JBGSPK010000086.1:0-13258 GCA_041738665.1 Sphingorhabdus sp.
CTGGGCGTTGCGGCTATTCATTGTCGCCAATGCTGTTTGGTTCATGCGCTTAGGGTATATGATCTGGGGAGTTGGCACCGGCGGGTTAGGTGTTGGTGACGCTATGAACGGCCCGTTTGATTATTTTCTCGCCTTTGGCAATAGCCTGGTCCCGCTGGCCTTCATGGAACTATATCTGCGGGTTCAGGCAACCCGAAGTCATCGGGCATATTATGCCATGGCGGCGGCGCTGATCGTTTGCGCGCTGCTCACAATCGGTGGGAGTGCTGCTGCGTGGATGTTTATGTGGGGCCCCTATATCTGAACTCGCCAGGCTCGGCCCCTATTGCGAGTTCTTTCTGGGAGGCGATAGCAGTTTTGGCGTGGTAGTGGCGACGGCTTTACCAAAACCACGGCAAACTGCGGAAAACTCGTGGTTAGCTTCACAAACTTCACAGGATGAGCCGAATGATTGCGACGTTAAGCGCATTCGGAAAGTTCCACTAAGGTTCCACCTTAATCGCGCGCACGGCGAGCGGGCGGCTGTTGTCCTAGCCCCCATCAGCCAGAGGGGCGGTTACCGATGTGTCGGGCGAGTCTGTCAAAGCAAATCCTACATTTCAAGTCTGTCTTCGCTTGATTGGGAAGGGGGATAAAGGCACAACGCCGCAAAAGGGGAATTACTTGAGCCGTCAGCTTATCAACGAATATCGCGCCGACCTCGATAAGCTTCGCCAAGTATCGGGCAGCAGGCGCGAAAGTGTATTGCGTGAGGCTTTCAAGGATTTGTTGAAACGCTGGGGTAAATCACAAGACCTGCAATTCATTCCCGAACATGACATCGTGACGGCCAAGGGTAATCGCATCTATGTCGACGGCGCGTTGCTGCACGGATTGCGGGTGCCGTTCGGTTATTGGGAAGCGAAGGACGCCGACGATAAGCTGGACGATGAAATCACCGACAAATTCCGCAAGGGCTACCCCAAAGACAATATCATCTTCTCCGACGATGTAACCGCCGTGCTCTATCAGGACGGGCATGAACAGATGCGCGCGGCGATGGATGATGCCGAAACGCTGCTGCCTTTGCTCACCCGCTTTTTTGCACATGAGCGGCAGGAGATTGCCGATTTCAAAAAGGCGGTCAGGCAATTCGCGCTCGATCTGCCCGCCGTACTGACGGCGTTGCGCGAAATTATCCAGACCAAGCGCAAGGACAGCAAAGACTTCGCCCGCGCGCAGGACGATTTCCTGAAACACGCACGCGATGCGATCAATCCGGCGGTGGACGAGGCCGATGTGCAGGAGATGCTAATCCAGCACATCCTGACCGAAGACATCTTCGCCAAGGTTTTCGAGAACCCCGATTTCCACCGTCAAAATAACGTTGCCGCCGCGCTCTATGCGCTGGAGGACAAATTGTTCGGCTATGGTGAAAAGCAACGGCTGTTGAAAGCATTGCAGCCTTATTATGCCGGAATCAGCGCGACCGCCGCCGTTATCGAAAGCCACACCGAGAAACAGGGGTTCCTCAAAGGCCTCTACGAGAATTTCTACAAGGTCTATAACCCAATGGCGGCTGACCGGTTGGGCGTGGTCTATACGCCGGGCGAAATTGTGCGCTTCATGATCAAAAGCGCCGATTGGCTGTGCGAAACGCATTTCGGCAAGAATTTGATCGACAAGGGTGTTGAGATACTCGACCCCGCCACCGGAACCGGCACCTTCATTGTCGAATTGCTCGAACATTTTCGCGGCAATCATGACAAGTTGCGGCACAAATATAAGGAAGAGCTGCACGCCAACGAAGTGGCGATATTGCCATATTATGTGGCTAATCTGAATATCGAGGCGACCTATGCGGCGATCACCGGACAGTTCGCCGAATATCCCAATCTGTGCTTTGTTGATACGCTGGATAATGTCGCGGCGTTGGGCATTTATAGCGGACATCAGGGCGATATGTTTGGCAGCGTGTCTGACGAGAATATGGCGCGGGTGAAGCGGCAGAATGAACGCAAGATCAGCGTCATCATCGGCAACCCGCCCTATAATGCCAACCAGCAGAACGAGAATGATAACAACAAGAACCGCGCCTATGCACGCATCGATGAACGGATAAAGCAGACCTATATCAAGGCAAGCACCGCGCAAAAGACCAAGCTGTACGACATGTATGTGCGGTTTTTGCGTTGGGCGAGCGACAGGCTAGGCGACGATGGGGTTTTGGCCTTCGTGAGCAACTCATCGTTCGTTCACAAAAATAGCTTTGATGGTCTTCGTGCTATTATCGAAAAGGAGTTTAACGAACTTTGGGTCGTTGATCTGAAAGGTGACGCGCGTTCATCTGGTGAAGCCCGCCGTCAACAGGGCGGCAATATCTTCGGCGACCAAATTAAGGTCGGCGTGGCAATTTACTTTTTGGTGAAGCGCAAGGGAGTGACGGGCTTTAAAATCCATCACGACGTTATCGACGATTACGTCTCTGCTGACGACAAGCTCTCATTTTTGGATCGACCAATTTTTGAGCGCAGAATGACCGAGCTTAAGCCAGACGGACAGCATTCTTGGGTCGATCAGGCAACTGAAGACAGTAGTGAGATGCTGCCACTGGCGAGCAAGAAAACCAAAGCGTCGAAAGTGAGTGGCCAAGAGCGAGCGATTTTCAAACTCTATTCGCTTGGCATTTCAACAAACCGTGATGACTGGCTCTATGATCGTAACAAAGACGCTCTGCATGAAAAAGTCGGCGCATTGATGAAGGGCTACGGCGAAACCAAAAACGCGCATGGTCCTTTTCCAGACACAATCAAATGGTCGCGCAACCTCAAGCGGCGGCTTGGCCAAAGAAAAACAGAGGCTTTCAAAAAATCCAATATGGTCAAGGCTAGTTATCGACCGTTCAATCGTCGCTGGCTTTATCAGTCTGACCTTTTCATCGACGAACTTGGGGCCGTCGGATCGATCTTCCCGCCTGGCTCTGACAATATGGCAATCTGTTTCAGTGATATTGGCGCACGCACAAACTATTGCGTTATGGGAATTGATGGTTTGGCAGACCTGCACTTTGGAGCGGCTGTCGATGCCTACCAGCAAGTCCCCCGCTACCGCTACACCAAGTCCGGCGAGCGGGTGGATAATATCACCGATTGGGCGATGGCGCAGTTTGTGGAATATTACTCAAATCCTCCCCGGACCGGGGAGGGGGACCATCCGCAGGATGGGGGAGGGGCACAGGCGAGTTCTCCTGACACCGAAAGCGTGGGCCATTCTGCGGGTGCCCCTCCACCAGCTTCGCTGGTCCCCCTCCCCCAAGGGGGAGGAATTACCAAAGACGCCATCTTTGCCTATTGCTATGCCGTGCTGCACGACCCGCACTACCGCGAAAAATATGCGCTGAACCTGAAACGCGAATTTCCGCGTATTCCGTTTTACCCCGATTTTGACCAATGGGTGGAATGGGGCGAGGCGTTGTTGAAGCTGCATATCGATTATGAAAAGGTGAAGCCTGCCAAGCTGACCCGCGTCGATACGCCAGCGCCCAAGCGTGCCGAGGGTACGCACCCTAAGCCCAAGCTGAAAAGCAGCCCTTCGACAGGCTCAGGGGGAACGGGTGTAATTGTCATCGACGAAGACACACAACTGACCGGCGTGCCGGTGCAGGCATGGGATTACCGCCTCGGCAACCGAAGCGCGATTGATTGGGTGCTCGACCAGCACAAGGAAAAAACCCCGCGAGACCCGACCATCCGCGAAAAATTCAACACCTACCGCTTTGCCGATTACAAAGAGAGCTGCATCGAATTACTTGGGCGCGTGGTGGCGGTGAGCGTGGAGACTGTGGCGATTACCGAGTCGATGAAGGCACTTGACCGGAGCGGGTGGGAATGAGCATCGACGATACCATCATCGACACTCCCGACGGCCCGATGACTTGGGCCGAGTGGAAGAAAAAGAACCCGGTGCAAATCCCCTCGCGGCGGACTAAGGGCAAGGACTTGCCGGTCAAGGTGAAGAAATTCACCGAGAAAAAGGGCGACTGATCGCCATCTGTTTCTTTGGGTAGCCATTTCACGGGAACCTTTTGAAATCGGCGGCGTTTGCGGGGTGGGGAGTTTGTTTGGTTCGATCGATTGCCTTGTTACTCGCGGGATTTGCCGCCACGCCGTTGATGGCGCAGGTTGCAATGCCGCCTGCCGCTATGGCTGTGCCTGAGGCAGAAAGCGACGCCGAACCGGCTATCACGCCGCCGCCTTCTCCGCCTACTCCGGTCACTATCCGCCCCACCGATCCGCGCACGCCAATCATCCCCGACTCAGAATTCGACGCGGCGATCCCCAGCCTTGATGCACCGCCGCTGGAAAGCGTCGAGGCGTGGCAGAATGAGGAGGAGGCCAAGGATCAGGCGCAGGAGCAGGCCGCCCAGACCGCCGACGAAGCTTCGGGTGGGGCGCTTGCCAATCCGGCGCTGCGCGACGGCGACGCGGTGGAGGTGCTTTCCGACCCGCCGGTGACCGACCCGCTGCTCGACGATCCGCTGCCGCCCATCGACAGTTTCGACGCCGAGCCCCCGCCCGAGCCGACGCAGGCTGCGGATAATGAGGCAAGCCGGCAGGTGCGCTATGAATTGCGGCTGGTCGGGCTCGATCCCGCAGCCAGTCCCGATGTCGCGGTCGATGCCGATGGTCTTGTCTATCGCGCCGTGCGCAGCCGTTTCTTTGATCTGTCGGCGCTCGGCGAGGGCAATAAGCGCGCCGATAGCCGTGCCGAGGTGAACCAGCGCGCGCGGGCCGACCGGCAATTGCTGCTCGATATCCTGACCAGCGAAGGCTTTTTCGACGCCACGGTGCGGCTATCGAGCGGGCGTGATGTGGCGGAAAGCGAAGCAGCGACAGGAGGGGCGGCAAACGGGGGCGCAGCCAATGACGCGCCGCTTTCGGTCACGCTCACTGTCGTGCCGGGGCGGCGTTATTATCTTGGGCAGATTGCGTTCGATGCCAAGGCGGTCGAGCCAGCCGACCTGATTAGCAAAAATTTCGTGCCGGAAACGGGCGATCCGATCGTCGCCGATACCATCTTGGCGGCAGAGGCGAACATCGCGGTCAAATTGCCCGAAAATGGCTATCCCTTTGCCAAGGTCGGGCAACGCGACATCCTGCTCGATGGCGAAACTGGTATGGGCAACTATACGCTGCCCGTCGAAACCGGTGCGCGCAGCGTGTTCGGGCAAATCCGGAGCGAAGGGACAGAGGCGTTCAGCGCCGACCATGTCGCGATATTGCGGCGGTTCAAGACGGGCGACCTGTATGACGCGCGCAAGGTCGACGATCTGCGCGCGGCTTTGGTCGCAACCGGGTTGCTCTCCACGGTGTCGGTCGAGCCGGTGCCGGGCGAGGGCGCAGCGCCCGACGGCACGCCTTATGCCGATTTGCTGGTGCGGCAAGAGGCTGGGCCAGCACGCACGCTGGCGGCCAGCGCGGGCTATGGCACCGGGCAGGGCTTTCGCGCCGAGGGTAGCTGGACGCATCGCAACCTGTTTCCGCCCGAAGGATCGCTGACCGTGGCGGGTGTGCTAGGGACGCAGGAGCAGGCGGCAAGTGTCGGCTTTGCCCGCGCCAATGCCGGCAGGCGTGACCGCAATATCGAACTTTCGCTGTCCGCGCTGCACAGCAATTATGACGCGTTCGAGGCCTATACCGGGCGGCTGGCGGCGACGATGTCGTATATCTCGACGCCCATCTGGCAGAAGAAGTTCACATGGGCGGCGGGCGTGGAATTGCTGGCGACGTCTGAGGATCAGTTCGACCGTGCGCGCGCGGTGCGTGACAGGCAGATCTATTATGTTGCGGCGTTGCCGGGGCAGGTCGGTTTTGACCGGTCGGACAGCCTGCTCGACCCGACCAGGGGATATCGCATCAACCTGCGTGTTTCGCCCGAGGCGTCCTTGGGATCGGGCAGTCAGTTTTATGCACGCACGATGCTCGATGCATCTTATTATTTTTCGGCCACCGACAGTCTGGTGCTGGCAGCGCGGGCACGGGTCGGTTCGATTTCGGGCATCGCCCGCGATAATCTTGCGCCTTCGCGGCGTTATTATGGCGGCGGCGGCGGGTCAGTGCGTGGCTTCGGCTATCAGCGGCTGGGCCCCAGAGATCCGAACGGCGATCCGATTGGCGGGCGCAGCACCAATGAGGCCGCGTTCGAGGCGCGCTATCGCTTCGGCAATTATGGCGTGGCCGGATTTGTCGATGCCGGGCAGGTCTATGAAAGCAGCATTCCCAAATTCGACGACTGGCGCTTTGCGGTTGGCATCGGCGGGCGCTTCTACACGAACTTCGGGCCAATCCGGCTGGACATCGCTACGCCGTTCAACCGTCAGCCGGGCGAGTCCAAAATCAACGTCTATGTCTCCATCGGGCAGGCGTTTTGATGGTCTGGCGGCGGATTGCGATTGGCGCGGGCGCCCTGTTTGCGTTGCTGCTGGCGGTGCTTGTGGGCGGATATGTCTGGCTGGACACGCAATCGGGCCGTGATTTCGTCGCGCGTCAGTTTGCCGGGTTCGAGTTAGAGAACGGCCTGAACGTCCGCATCGGACGCATCGACGGGTCAATCTTTGGCGGCGCGGTGCTGCACGATGTCCGCTTCCGCGACCCCAAAGGCGATTTTGCGCGCGCGCCCGTGATAAATCTCGACTGGAACCCCTTTGCCTATGTGCGCGGCGCGGTGAACATCAAAGCGCTGACCGCGCGTGAGCTGAACGTGGCGCGGATGCCCGCCTTCCGTATTGTACCCGATCGCGGCGATCCGTTATTGCCTGATCTCGATATCAATATCGACCGGTTGAAAATCGACCGCATCGTCTTTGCCAAATCGATTACCGGTGAGCAGCAGGTCGGCTCGCTGGAGGGCAAGGTGCGCATCGCCGACCGGCGCGCGGTGGTCGACGCCGCTGCGGGCACGTTGCAGGGCGACCGGTTGGTGGTGAAACTCGACGCGGTACCCGACGACAACCGGTTTGACGTGGATGTGAAGCTCGACGCGCCTGCCGATGGTCTGGTCGCCGGACTGATGGGCCGCAAGGTTCCGGTCAAGGCCGCGCTCAACGGTCGGGGCAGTTGGCAGAAATGGGACGGCGCGTTGACCGCGCAGATGGGGGATGAAGACATCGCCGACCTGGCGCTCACCGCGCGTGACGGCACCTTCACCGCCAAGGGGACCGCTGCTCCTGTCAAAGTGATGGCCGACAGCCTTATCATGCGTGCCCTGTCACCCGTTGCCAATGTTGACGTTGCTGCGAAATTTGAAAATCGCATCGCTGATATCAGAGGCAGCGTGCGGTCCGCGGCGATTGTGGTTGGCGCAAGCGGTTTGGCAGACATGGGCGAAGGACGGTTCAACGATCTCGCGCTCGACATCCAGCTGCTCCGCCCCTCAATCATCGCGCGCAATGTCAGCGGCACCAACGTGCGCGGCAAGGCCTTACTCAACGGCGCTTTTGTCGGGCCGACCATTGCATACTCCGCGAGGGCGACGCGGTTGACGTTCGATACCACGACATTCGAAGGCGTCAGCGTTAGCGGCGAAGCGCAAGCGCAGGCGGACCGCTTCCTGATTCCGGTAAACGCGCGCGCGCGACGGGTGACGGGGATCAACCAGATCGCAGGCGGGCTTTTGACCAATGTTCGCATGAACGGCGATCTGGCTATCGCGAACGGGCGATTGCTGTCGGACAATATGAAAATCCGGTCTGACCGGATCAACGCTACGGCACTGATTGTCGGCGATATCGATAAGGGTTTCTACACTGGCGCACTGAACGGCAAGGTCGACGGGTTTCAGGTGGACTCCGTTGGCCTGTTCAATGTTGTTGCCGATGTCGATCTGGAAACTACATTGGGGCGGGGCTACGCGCTGGTCGGCACGGTCAAGGCGCGCTCGACGCGGCTGTTCAGCCCCGGGGTCCAGAATTTCCTTGGCGGTCAGATGTTCGTCAATGCCGGTATCCGCTATGGCACCGACGGCATATTGCGGATCACGCGCGCCAATGTCGTCGCACCGCAATTCCGGTTGAACAGCGGCACCGGTACGTATGTTACCGAGGGCGGGCGCGTGGTGTTCAACGGGAAGGGTTATTCCAACCAATATGGTCCCGTGAGTGTCGCGATGACAGGGACCTTCGACCGGCCAGTGGTACGCTTGGTGGCAACGCGGCCAGGCTTTGGCGTCGGGATGTCGAATGTGGTCGGGTTGGTGACGCGAAGCGCCAGAGGCTATGCGATCAAATTTACCGGCGGTACCGATTATGGCCCGATTAGCGGCGATATCGACGTGCTGTCGGGTAACGGTCCGCTAACCATCGACATCTTGCGCGGCGATTTTGCCGGTATTGGCGTGGCCGGACGCATAAGGCAGGCGGCGGCCGGACCATTTGTCGGCACGTTGAGCGGTGTCGGCTCTGGCTTTGACGGTACCATCGCATTGTCGGCGCAGGGGCGCTATCAACGCGCGGTGGTCGATGCGATTGCCAACAACGCGCAGCTGACGGGGATACAGAAACTCGCCATCGGACGCGGCATTATCAACGCGGACGTCATCCTGTACGACAGCCCGCAAATCGTTGCCGACGTGCAGGTCGAAAATGCGTTGTATAACGACATTTCGATAGCTTCCGGGCGCGCAAAAGTGGACTATCGCGGCGGTACCGGCACCGCGCAAATTCTTGCCGAGGGCCGAAGCGAAGTGCCGTTTCGGGTTGCTGCCAACGCCGACTTCACGCCGCAATTGTGGCGGATTGCAGCAAAGGGCCGCGCGAACAGCATCGATTTTGCGACCGTTGGCCCGGTTCGCATCATTCCCAAACGCGGGGAATATGAAATCCAGCTTTCCACAATCAAGGTTGCCAACGGCACGGTGAAACTGGCGGGCAGCTACGGCAATGGTATCGAGTTGCAGTCACGGCTCGACAATGTGAACATTGCGGTGCTCAATCCGTTTCTACCCGGCCTAGGCATCAGGGGACGGGCGACCGGCAGCCTGGACTGGTCGCAAGCTTCTTTTGCCGCATTCCCCAGCGCCGACGCCCGACTGGAAATCAAGCGCTTTGTACGGACAAATCTGGGGTCGCGGTCGCAACCGGTGGATATCAGTGTAGTCGGGCGGCTGTTGCCCGACGGCGGCAATGCCCGCGCGGTCATTCGTCGGCGAGGAGCCGCAGTGGGGCGTTTGCAGATCGATCTGACGCCGCTCCCGCCCGGCAACGCCAGCTGGACCGAACGATTGTTCGCGGCGCCGTTGTCCGGCGGCATTCGCTATAATGGTCCGGCCGATACGCTGTTCTCGCTCGCGGCGCTTGCCGATCAAAGCCTGGAGGGCAATATCGGAGTCGCAGCCGATTTTTCGGGGCAGGTGCAGACGCCGCGCCTTACGGGCGTCGTGCGGGCCAATGATCTGATTTACGAAAATGACATCTACGGCACCCGCCTGACCAAGCTGCGCGTGCGCGGCGTGTTCACGAACGACCAGCTTGAGGTGACAGAATTGTCAGCCGTTGCTGGAAGCGGAACGGTCACCGGCAAGGGGTTTGTGAACTTAAGCTCGGACAAGGGTTTCCCGCTTCAGCTGGATCTCGATCTTAACGAAGCAAGGGTCGCACGTAGCGAACTGATATCTTCAACCGCGACTGGCAAAATCAGCGTGACCAACACGCCCGGCGGCGATGCGCTGATTAGCGGGACATTGCGTCTGCCCGAAACGCGATTCAAGATTATCCGCCAGGGTGCGGCGGCAGTGGCAACGCTCACCGGAATTCGGCGCAAAGCTGCCGCGGGCCGCCCACGGGTATCGGGCGACGCCGACCCGATCAGCAGCCTGCCAAGCAAATGGAAGCTCAATATCAATCTGGTCGCGCCCGATGAATTATATGTCAGCGGCATGGGTCTTGAGTCCGAATGGGGCGCCAATTTGCGCGTGACGGGTACAAGTGACGCGCCGCTGATCGCTGGTGACATGCAGCTTGTGCGCGGGACGCTCGGTTTTGCCGGACGATCGTTCGAGCTCGAAAACGGACGGATATCGTTTAACGGCGGACCCGCAAGTAACCCGTCCATCCGGGTTTCCGCAGCGAGCGAAGTCGATGGAACCACGGTAAGGGTTAACATTCGCGGCACTGGCCAAAACCCCGATATAACCTTCAGCTCGACGCCCGCATTGCCACAGGACGAGATTATGGCGCGGATATTGTTCGGCAATTCGATTGGCGAATTGAGCGCTATTCAGGCGATTCAGCTAGCGGCCTCACTCAATAATTTGCGCGGCGGTGCAGGTGGGGTGAATCCGCTCGGCGTGCTGCAATCGGCAACCGGGTTGGACCGCTTGCGCATCTTGGGAGCGGATGAAGTGACCGGACGCGAAATGGCGGTCGCTTTCGGCCAATATATTACCAACGATGTCTATGTGGAAATTGTCACCGACGCGCGGGGCTATACCGCGACGCAGCTGGAAATCAGCCTGACCCCGGCATTGTCGGTATTGAGCCAGATCGGATCGGGTGGCACATCCAATGTCAACGTCCGATACAAAAAGGATTATTGATGCGCGCCTGCCTGATAATCTGCCTTTTGCTGTGTGGATGCCAACAGGATTTCGACGCACAATTTGCCGAAACCGAAAAGAAGGTGAAGGCCGCAGAAGCAAAGCTGGATGCCGAGATGGCAAAAGAGGCGGCAAAAGAGCCGGGACAAAAGACAAAGGATTGATCTATCTCGATGTCTGCCCTTTTCTTTAGCTGCAACCGGCCCTAACAGAACGCCATGTGGCATCTCCATCAATATCCGCTTTGTCCGTTCTCGCGCAAAGTCCGCCTGCTCTTGGGCGAAAAGGGTATTGCCTATAGCCTGGTGCGTGAAAACCCGTGGGAACAGCGCGACGATTTTTTGCATATGAATCCGGCGGGCCGCACGCCAGTGATGCGCGATGCCGAGCGCAACATCACGCTGGCGGATTCCGTCGCGATTTCAGAATATATCGACGAGACGGTTTCGGCCAATCCGATGATTAGCGGTACCGCGCAATATCGCGCAGAAATCCGGCGGCTGGTGGCATGGTTTGACGAACAATTTTACGGTGATGTGACCCAGCCTTTGCTGCACGAGCGGATGAAGAAGCGTTTGATCGACCGGCAACCGCCGGACTCCAAAGTACTCCGCGAAGCAATGAAGCTTGCCAATGGCCATCTCGATTATGTCGATTACCTCATCGACCATCGCGCGTGGATGGCGGGTTCGACGATGAGCATGGCCGACTTGGCCGCTGCCGCGCAGATTTCCGTCGCGGATTATCTCGGCGGTATCGACTGGAACGGTCACGAGCAGACCAAGGCATGGTATGCAATGTTCAAATCTCGCCCCAGTTTCCGGCCTTTATTGTCCGAGCGGATGGAAGTCATCACGCCACCCAAACATTATGAGCAGGTCGACTTCTAGGCCTCAGCTAACGCCACCAGCTGGTCGGCGCATGCGCCCCAGCCTTCCTCGAAACCCATTTCCTTGTGCCGCTGGCAATCGCCCTCGGTCCAGTGGCGACAGGTTGCGGTATAACGCGTGTCATCGCCTTCGGGTTCTACTGACCATATCCCGATCATAAATGGGCCAGCAGGCATCAGGTCGCCGACAAACGCATCCGTGAAGGCAAAGCGGCGGCCTTCGTCCCAGGCAAGAACAGTCCCGGGGTGTGGATGTACTTCGCCATCGGGGCCGTACATCGTGCAGGTCGACGCGCCGCCCGGACGGCGCTCAAGCTTCTCGAACTCGGCGCGCCACGGTTTGGGGCACCACCATTCGTCGATGCGATTGGCCATGACGTCCCAAACCTTTGCAGGCGGGGCATTGATGAGGCGGGTGACGGACAGTTCCCAGCCATTTTCTGCAGTTGCGGTCATCGATTTTCTCCTCGTTCAGTCACGGTCCGTGGGGCCGAGCATCCAGTAATGGCGGTAAGGTCTGCCGCCATCGACGGCGCGCGCCACCGATGGACGGGCAAGCGCGCGGGCGCGATAGGCTTTCACCCGTGGACAGTCATCGGGGATGGGAAGCACCCAGTCGGCATAAAAGAGTGCCGGGGCTCCGGCGCAATCGGCCAGGGTGAAATCTGCGCCGCACGCCCATCCGTCTTCGGATAGCTTTTCATCCAGCCATTGGTATATCGTCGAAAGCGCGTTTTTCGCGCGGTCAATCCGCATGGGGTCAGGCTTTTCGGTGATAAACGGCAAATGCTCAGCCACTACTGCCTGCATGTTGGCCATGACATGATTGTCGAACACGCGGTCCATGAAGCGGACTTCAAGCGCAGCTTGGCGGTCGGCTGGGATAAGCTGCATACTGTCTTGATAGGCCAGATCGAGATGTTCGATCAGGATAGAGCTTTCGATGAGCACGTTATCACCGTCCTCGAGTACCGGGAATTTATTGGGCGGCCAGATTTGCGATAGGCGTCTGCCGTCCTCCTGATTGGCCGCAAAATCATCCTCGACGCTCTGGAACTCGAATGGCAGATCCTTTTCATACAGCGCGATCAGAGCCTTCCAGGTGTATGAGGAAAAGGGGTGGCCGTGGAGTATCATGCTCATCCTTTCACCGCCGCTTCGATTTTGGCGACGTCGATTTTCTGCATTTCCATCATCGCTGCGAACGCGCGTTTGGCGACTTCGCCGCCTTTGGCCATCGCTTCGGTCAATACGCGCGGTGTGATCTGCCAGTTCACATCCCATTTGTCCTTGCACCACCCGCACTGACTTTCCGCGCCGCCGTTACCGACGATCGCGTTCCAGTAGCGATCGGTTTCTTCCTGATCGTCGGTGGCTATCTGAAAGGAAAAGGCTTCGCTTTGCTTAAACGCCGTTCCGCCATTCAGGCCTAGGCACGGGATGCCGCACACTGTGAAATCTACGGTGAGAACAGCACCCTGACTGCCGCCGGGAAAGTCGCTTGGTGCGGTATGGACGGCGGTGACCTTACTGTCCGGGAAAGTCGCCGCATAGAAATTGGCAGCGGCCTCGGCATCTTTTTCATACCAGATGCAAATCGTGTTCTTGGAGGTCATATCAATTCTCCTGGGGGGTTAAGAGATGAGATCACGCGAGCCCGCCCTTGCGCTGCCAATGCCGCGACAGCTGCCATTGGACCACCGCCATCACCACGATAAACATCGGGAAGGCGAGCATGGAAATGTCGGTCTGTGCGCCTTGCGCGACGAGGAAGGGGTAGCTGAACTGGATCAGGATCGC
>JBGSPK010000117.1:0-34544 GCA_041738665.1 Sphingorhabdus sp.
GTCGCAGAACAGGATCATCATCGGGGTCGCTGAGAACGGATCAATGTAGCAGGCTTCAAGGTCGGGCTTCAGGATCATGTCGGATTCGTTGATCGCCTTCCAGCCTTCGATCGACGAGCCGTCGAACATCAGGCCGTCTTCGAGTTCGTCTTCGCCGATCACGCCCGAACACATGGTCAGATGCTGCCATTTGCCCTTGGGATCAGTGAAGCGGACATCGACCCATTCGATTTCCTCGTCCTTGATACGCTTGATGATGTCCTTCGCGGTAACGCCCATGTTGCTTTCCTTCTTTGACTTGTCTTTTTTCGATTGTTTGGATTTAGACGGCATCGTTGTCACGCTCGCCGGTGCGGATACGCAGCGCGGTCTCAACGGGGATAACGAAAATCTTGCCGTCGCCGATGCGGCCGGTCTGCGCGGCAGCGGCGATGGCTTCGACCACGCGGTCGGCAAGACCGTCTTCCACCACAACCTCAAGCTTAACCTTGGGGAGGAAGTCGACGACATATTCGGCGCCGCGATAGAGCTCGGTATGGCCCTTCTGGCGGCCAAAGCCCTTGGCTTCGGTGACGGTGATGCCCGACACGCCAACTTCGTGCAGCGCCTCTTTAACTTCGTCGAGCTTGAACGGCTTGATGATCGCTTCGATCTTTTTCATGACTTTCCCTTATGTGGCGCGTGAGGCAAAGGCTCCGCGCGCGCGGATTATGTGCCGTGCTTCGCAAGGAGCGTGCCAGTTGAAAGCTACGCAAATCCGCGATTTGCGATTCAAATCAGCCGCTTGCACTGCCTAAAATTTAGGCAGCTGTGCGATTCATGGGCAGCATCATTTGCTGGCGAGTGTCTTGTCGTTTGCCTTTGCATAATGCGCGCGGCTGATGACATAGGCTCGCATCTGCTCTGCCTCTTTCGGGGTGAGTACGCTGGCAAAACTGACCATGCCATTGCCCTTGAGGACCCCGTCGATAACTACCGATTTCCATGTGTCAGCATCGGCGATGGTGGCCGATTTGCGCAGGTCGGGCAGGACGCCATTGCCGACCGCGCCGGGACCGTGGCAGACGAGGCAATAACGCTGGAAATTCGACTGGCCTGCCGCGATGTCGGCTGGTGTACCGAACTGCGTCGGTGGCTCCCATACAAAAGGTGCCGCTTCCGGTAGCGCGGGCAGTGTTGCCTTGCCGCCAAGTTTAAGTACGATCAGCCGCGGGATGTTGGGCACTGCTGCGCTGGTGTTCCCGGCATAGCCCGAAACCAGCGGAAACGCGCCGCCCTTGCTGGTAAGGAAGGCGACATATTGCTCGCCATCCACGGTGTAGGTTGATGCGCCAGACAGCACGCCCGACTGAACGTTAAGGTTGTAGAGTTGTTTACCGGTGTCGGCGGCATAGGCCCGGAATTCGCCCATCGCGGTGCCCTGAAACACCAGATTGCCAGCCGTGGTCATCGTGCCGCCATTCCATGAAGCGGGGTGGTCGACAGTCCACTTCGCCTTGCCGGTTTTCGGGTCAAAGGCGACCAATTTACCCTTGGTCGCCGCCTTCACCGCTTTGACAAAATTGATGTCATCTGGAAGGTCGGCGGTAGCCATTGCCCCGCCAGTGTTGAAGCCCAAATTCTTGCGCTCTTGCTCGTTCGGCGCAACCGGAGGTAAATACGCGCCGCCAATATAAAGTGCTGGAATATAGACCAAGCCGGTGGCCGGGTTGTAACTCATCGGGTGCCAGTTATGCGCGCCGAGCGCCGACGGGTTCGCCATGTACAGCTTGCCGGTTTTCTCATAGCGCGCTTCAGGCTTTTCTATGGGGCGGCCGGTTTTCATGTCGTAGCCCGACGCCCAAGTGATGCCGTCGATAAAGGGATTGGCCGACAGCATCTTGCCGCTGACCCGGTCGATGGTGAAGAAAAAGCCGTTTTTCGGGGTGTGATAGAGAACCTTGACTGGCTTTCCGCCGCGTTCTTCGGTCGCGAGGATAATAGGCTGTGTCGCGGTATAGTCCCAGCTTTCCGCCGGGGTTTCCTGATAATGCCAGACATATTCGCCGGTGTCGGGCTTCAGCGCGACGATGGACGACAGGAACAGATTATCGCCTTCGCCATTGGAACGAACGCCGTGATTCCATGGATTGCCATTGCCGACGCCGAGATAAAGCTGGTCGAGCTCTGCGTCATAGACAATCGCGTCCCACACCGTGCCGCCGCCGCCGCTTTCGCGCCAGTCGCCTTTTTTAGGTTTGGCACTCCAGGTGGAGGTTGCAGCGGTTTTCAGGATTTCGTCGCTTGCCGCGTTGTCTGGCTCGCCCTTGGGGTTTGGCGTGGTGTAGAAACGCCATGCCTGTTCGCCGGTTGCCGCATCATAGGCCGTGACATAGCCACGAGCGCCGAACTCTGCGCCGCCGAAACCAATCACGACCTTGTCCTTCACGACGCGCGGAACACCCGTGATGGTCCCGTTGGATTCCAGGTCAAGCGTCTGCGTGGACCAGAGCTGCTTGCCCGTGGCGGCGTCGAGCGAAATCAGGCGGCCGTCGATTGTGCCAACGAAAACACTGCCCTTCCAGAACGCAACGCCACGGTTCACGACGTCGCAGCAGGCTTTGACACCGCGCGCTTTGTCGACTTGCGGGTCGAAACTCCATAACGGCTTGCCGGTTTTGGCATCATAAGCGAATACTTTTGACCAGGCGGTAGAGATGAACATCTTGCCATCGACGACCACCGGGGTCGCTTCCTGCCCGCGCTGGTCGGGGAGGTCGGCGAACCAAGCGATGCCCAAGTCTTTGACGTTATCGGCGTTGATCTGGGTGAGCGGGCTGTGGCGCTGCTCGTCATAGCTAAAGCCGGTCATCGCCCAGTTCGAGCCATCACCGCCGGTTTTCAGATAGTCGCCGTTGATCGCGGCAAAGGCCGGAACCTCACTCGGGCCATCAACCTTTTGGCACGAACCCAAGAATGTTGTCGCAACTGCGGCAACCGCAAGCAGCCAAAGCTTTTGAATCATAATGCTCTCTCCCGGTGGAGAGGCTATGCCGAACGCGTGACTGCGTAAAGCTCGAATTTAATCGGCGGATTAAACTGCGTTTTTGATTGCGGCTTCCAGCTGGCTTGCGGCGTTGTCATAGACGCGCTCACGCAGGTTGGCGAGAATTGGCGCTGGCGCAGTTGCGGGGGTACCGCCGGCAAAAGGCGGGGCGGGATCATATTCGAGCGCGAGCTGGATGCTGCGCGCGACATTTTCGCCCGAAATCATCGCGATCAGTTCGAGCGCGAAATCTATGCCCGATGTCACGCCGCCTGCGGTGACCAGGTTGCCGTCGCGAACCACGCGCGCAGCCTCGTGTGTTGCACCGACCAGCGGCAGCAAGTGGGTGTAGCCCCAATGGCATGTGGCGCGCTTGTCCTTAAGCAAGCCAGCGATGCCCAGGATGAATGCGCCCGTGCAGACGCTGGTGATCCAAGTTGCGTGCGCGCCCTGTTGCCGGACAAAATCAATAATCGCGGCGTCGGCAATCGCCTCTCGGACGCCGTGACCACCCGGAACACAGATAATATCTGCCTGAGGGCAATCGGCAAAGCTCGTCGTGGGCAGGATAGAAAAGCCGCAGTCGGTGGTGACCGGCTTGCCGTCGTTGGACGCCACGGAGATTTTCGCGCCGGGCATCCGCGACAGAAATTGCGCCGGCCCCGCAAAATCCAGCTGGGTCACATTATCAAAAAGGACGAAAACGATGTTCATCCAAACTGGGTAGCCGTGCTCAATAACAAAAGAAAGGGCCGCCGGATTTCTCCGACGGCCCAGCTTTACTTGGTCACGTTCCGGGAGGATGAAACGTTACCAGTAAAAACCACGATAGGCTTGAATGACACGGCCGGTGCGGGTGTTGACCAGCAGCACGTCGTTATAGTGACGCACATAGGTCTGGTAACGGCCCGGCTGCGGCAGGCGGTAGTTTGAATAGTTCGTTACGCGATAGCGCGGTGCATAATAGCTGGCACCAATACTTACGCCTGAATTGAAAGTCCGATAACGGAATGGTGCGTTAAATCGCGTGCCGCGGAAAACGTTGCGGTTTTGTTGCTTGTAAGACCGCCAATCGCGGCGATCTTCACGCAGTTCCTGCTTGGCTTCACGCACATCGCGGCGTTCTTCACGCACATCGCGGGCGTCACCATAACGCTTGGCATCTTTCAAATCACGCTTCTGTTCGCGTACTTCTTGACGGTCACGCTGCAACTCGCGTGTTTGCGCCTGCGCTGCCATTGGGGATAGGGTGGCGGCGACAGCTGCGACTGTTATCAAAAATTTCTTATTCATTGTCTGTCTCCTTTGAAACAACAAACCCATTGCTGCGTCTGTTGTTCCCTGTTTAGGAGTCTGTCCTTGAACGTGCGGAAAACAAGCCGTTCAGAAATAAGACATTAGTGTCGCAAATTGTATCAGATACCGGCGGTCAAAGTGGGGCACGCTAGGTACCTGATACTCCGGCCGCCGGTTCATACATTTATTTCTTGGTAGGCGTCACCGTCACGGTTGCGCCGTCGGGGCCAGTGGACGTAAAACTTCCGTCAGCCGCAGGCGTAGTTGATGTCCAGCAAGCCTCGGCCTCGTCACCCTCGGGATCGAAACAATCCTTGCCATCCTTGCGCGCGTATTTGCCTTTGACCTCCTTGCCGTCAGGCCCGGTATCGACATAGGTGCCATCGGCATTGATGCTCGTTTTGGCCATCTTTCCGTCGGCCATCTTGACGTCATAGTCGCCGACGGGCGATGTCGAGTCGGCGGAAGCAGGTGCCGCCGCTTCGACCGGAGCCGTATCGGCGTCCGCTGTCTTTTCAGCCTGTTGCGAGCACGCTGTCAACGCGGATAACGCGGCAATCATCATCAGTTTTTTCATCATAACTCTCCCTCTTGCCGCGACCCGGGGGGAGGCTATGCTGACGAACCGGCTATGGCAACGTCAATGTGAGACGTCGACTTACACCAACTCGACCGCCAAGGCCGTGCCTTCACCGCCGCCGATGCAAAGGCTGGCAACGCCCTTGGTCTTGCCGTGGCGTTTGAGCGCGGCGATCAGCGTGGTGATGATCCGCGCACCCGATGCGCCGATGGGATGACCCAAAGCAGTCGCTCCGCCATGAACGTTAATCTTGTCATGCGGAATGCCGAGATCGTGCATCGCAAACATCGCGACACAGGCGAAGGCTTCGTTGACTTCGAACAGGTCAACGTCGCCGACGGACCAGCCAGCTTTAGCCAGGCATTTTGTAATGGCGCCGACTGGGGCAGTGGTGAACGCCGATGGCTCCTGCGCGTGTGCCGCATGGGCAACGATTCGGGCAACTGGCTTCAGCCCCTTGGCATCGGCAACCGACTGGCGCGTGAGAACAAGCGCTGCAGCGCCGTCCGAAATTGACGAGCTGGTTGCTGCGGTAATCGTGCCGTCCTTGGCAAAGGCTGGCCGCAGGCCCGGTATCTTGTCGGGCATCCCCTTGCCGGGCTGCTCGTCGGTATCGACGATCACGTCGCCTTTGCGGGTGGCGACAGTCACCGCCACGATCTCGTCCTTGAACGCTCCATCGGCAATGGCGGCTTGGCTGCGGCGGAGCGATTCAATGGCGTAATTGTCCTGCGCTTCGCGGGTTAGCTGATATTCATTGGCCGTGTCCTGCGCGAACGTGCCCATCGCACGCCCTGCTTCATATGCATCTTCGAGGCCATCGAGGAACATATGGTCATAAGCGGTATCATGCCCGATGCGCGCACCGCTGCGATGCTTTTTCAACAGATATGGCGCATTGGTCATGCTCTCCATGCCGCCAGCGATGACATAATCAACCGAACCGGCAGCCAGCGCCTCGCTGCCCATGATGACGGTCTGCATGCCAGAGCCGCACACCTTGTTGACCGTCGTGGCCTGCACCGATTTGGGCAGGCCGGCCTTGATGGCGGCCTGACGGGCAGGGGCTTGGCCTAATCCGGCAGGAAGCACGCAGCCCATATAGATACGCTCGATATCCGCGCCATCGACGCCAGAGCGTTCGACCGCTGCCTTGACCGCAGTTGCGCCAAGGTCGGTCGCCGAAACCTCGGCAAGCGCACCTTGCATACCGCCCATCGGCGTGCGCGCGTAGGACAGGATGACGACGGGATCGGTGTTGCTCATGGATGAGTCCTTCGTGTGGGAATGCGCGCCTTATAGTGCGGCGCAGCATCGCTGACAAATGTGAATTCGTATGGCGAAGATGTCAGAACAATTCCCTGAGTTCGCGTTTCAGGATTTTTCCATTGGCATTCCGCGGCAACGTGCCGGTCGTGAAGACGATCCTGACGGGCACCTTGAACTTGGCCAGACGCTCGCCAACCCATGCGCGCAGCTCGTCTTCGGTTGCGGTCGTGCCGGGGGCAAGGTGGACAACGGCGGCAGGTTCTTCGCCGAGCGTCGGATGTGCGATGCCGACAAGCGCCGCGTCGGTCACGGCCGGATGTTCGTAGAGGATATTTTCGACCTCGGACGAATAGATATTCTCGCCGCCGCGAATGATCATGTCCTTGGCGCGATCGACGATGAAGCAAAAGCCTTCCTCGTCGAGCTTCGCCAGATCGCCGGTGCGCACCCAGCCATCGACAAAGGTTTCTGCTGTAGCTTCGGGCCGGTTCCAATAGCCTTTGACGATCTGCGGGCCGCGCGCCCACAATTCGCCGACCTCGCCGATGGGCAGTTCGGTCACACCGTCTTCGGACATGATCTTGAGGTCGGAAACCGGAACGGGCGGACCACAGCTATCCGGCCGGTTGAGATAATCTTCCGACGTGTGCGACGTTACCGTCGCCATCGTTTCGGTCATGCCCCAGCCATTGCCGGGATAGGCGCCGAAGATCTCGTAAATCTTGGCTACCAGTTCGGGCGCCGACGGCGCGCCGCCATAGCTGATCGAGTCAATTGAGCTCAGGTCATATTTTTCGCGGTCGGGATGCTCGATTAACTGCCATGCGATGAAAGGAACGCCGCCCGTCGCGTTGATCTTTTCGCGCTCGATGATTTCGAAGGCTTTGACGGTATCCCATTTGTGCATGAACACGATTTTGTGTCCGGCCTGAATGGTGGGGATCATCGAGGCCGAACAGGCGGTAACGTGAAACATCGGCACGACCACCAGACCCGCCCTTATCGTAGGTTCAGGCAAGGGCGCACCGCGCCGCAATATCGTTGCGGCGCCTGAATAAGCGGTCGTCAGGCCATTGGTTAGCAAATTGCGGTGTGAACCGAGCGCGCCCTTGGGTTTCCCCGTCGTGCCGCTGGTGTAGAAGATTGTCACCGCATCGTCGGGGTTGATGGCAACATCGGGCAGAGACCGATCGGGCAAATCGGCGTAGTCTTTCGGGTTGCCGATGACGTCTTCGAGCGCGCGGGCGGGTTCCGCCAGTGCCTTGCTCCCACCGCGTGTGACCAGAACATGTTGGAGATCGGGCATTTCGGCCTTGTGCAGCGCCATCCGTTCCCAGCGCTCGGCGTCGCATATCAGCACTGCCGCGCCGGAATCGGCCATGCCGAAGGCGAGCTCCTCGCCCGTCCACCAGGCATTCAAGGGAACGACAATCGCGCCGATGACAGCCCCGGCAAAGAAGGCGACGGGCCATTCGGGCAGGTTGCGCATCGCCAGCGCAACGCGGTCGCCTTTACCGACACCCATTTCTTGCAGTGCTGCGCCGAGGGTCGCGATAGCCTTGTACCAGGCGGAGTAGGTAACGCGTTCATCGTCGAAAACCACGAACTCGCGATCGCCGAACATTTTGGTGCTCTCTGCAAGCGCGGCCAGATTGGGCAGGGCGTTCTTCCAGACCCGCGTCGGGACGCCTTCAATATCGACCGTTTCCATCTCAAACGGCATGCCCGGAGCGCACAGGGCAGCCTTCACCTGATCGCGCGTCATTACGGGCCAACCCGCAGGTGGCGTCCAACTTTTTCCAGCCTCGATCATTGTCTCTCCAATATGTTCGCCGCATCTCAAGTGCCTGCTCGGAACGTCGTTACGCCAAAATGGTTTTCATTTGCAACGCTTCGCGCTAGCAATTCATCAAGCGAGTAAATTGGAGAGTGAAAATGTCCGCAAATATGCAAACCGTACTGGAAAAACAGCGTGCCGCTTTCACTGCAGCACTGCCCGAACCGATGTCGGTGCGCCGCGACCGGATCGATCGCGCGATTGCGTTGCTGATCGATCATGCCGAGGACTTCGCCAAGGCCGTCTCCGCCGATTTCGGTCATCGCAGCCGCGAACAGACATTGATGACCGACATCATGCCCTCGGTCAGCGCGATGAAGCACGCAAAGAAGCACTTCGAGGCTTGGGCCAAGGGTGAGAAGCGCAAGCCGACCTTTCCGCTCGGCCTTTTGGGTGCAAAGGCGGAAGTTGTTTATCAGCCTAAGGGCGTGGTGGGCGTCGTGGCGCCATGGAACTTCCCTGTCGGCATGGTGATGGTGCCGATGGCAGGCATCCTGGCCGCAGGCAACCGCGCGATGATCAAGCCATCGGAATTTACCGAGCGCGTGTCGGCCTTGTTCGAGGAAGTAGTACCGAAATATTTTGCGGAAGAGGAAATGGCAGTGTTCACCGGCAATGCCGAAGTTGGCATGGCTTTTTCAAAGCTTGCTTTCGACCATATGATCTTCACCGGCGCGACCGGCGTTGGCCGCCACATCATGCGGGCGGCGGCGGATAATCTGGTTCCGGTGACGCTTGAACTTGGCGGCAAGTCGCCAACAATTGTCGGACGAAGCGCTGATAAGAAGAAAGCGGGCGAGCGCATTGCTTTGGGCAAGATGATGAATGCCGGGCAAATCTGTCTCGCGCCCGATTATCTAATGGTGCCAAGCGACCAAGAGAGCGATGTCATCGATGCGGTTAAAGCTGGGGTAACCGCGCAATATCCCACGTTGCTGCTCAACGACGATTACACTTCCGTGGTGAATGGCCGCAATTATGAGCGGTTGCAGGGCTATCTCGCCGATGCCCGCGAAAAGGGCGCAGAGCTCATTGAGGTCAATCCGGCGGGTGAGGATTTTGCCGGCTCCAACGGCAACAAGATGCCGCTGACCATTGTCCGCAATGTGACCGACGATATGAAGGTGATGCAGGAAGAAATTTTCGGCCCGATCCTGCCGGTGATGACCTATTCATCGATGGACGAGGCCATTGATTATGTGAACGCGCACGACCGGCCATTGGGGCTTTATTATTTCGGCTCGGACAAAGCGGAAGAAGAGCGCGTACTTTCGCGGACCATCTCCGGCGGCGTGACCGTCAACGATGTTATTTTCCATAACGCGATGGAAGATCTGCCATTTGGCGGGGTGGGGCCTTCAGGCATGGGCAATTATCACGGCGCTGACGGGTTCAAGACCTTCAGCCATATGCGCGCTATCTATCGCCAGACGGGAATTGATGTTGCAGGCATCGGCGGTTTCAAGGCCCCCTATGGCAAAGCAACGGCAAAGACACTGGCCAAGGAATTGAAGAAATAAGGATGCGCTTGCATCCCGGCGGAGGCTCGGTTAGAGGAGCCTCCGCTTCGAAGGGTTCGCCCTAAGTTGCTGTGCCCCAGTGGTGGAATTGGTAGACGCGCTGGACTCAAAATGGCGTTTTGCCTTAAAAAACAAGCAAAAAACCTCATAAAACCAGTAGTTTGAGCAAGGACGAGACTTCCAAAAAGACTTACACATGTCTTACACAGTTTGGAGTTTTCGCAATGCCGACAGAAAGCCATCTGCTGATGGACGGTGCGCTTCACGTTTATCGACGTGAGAATAGCCGCTTCTGGCAATGCTCGACCTACTTGGGCAGCCGCAACCATCGACAAACAACTAAAGAGGTCAGCCTTGCTGCCGCCATGGATTTTGCGCGCGACTGGTATATGGAGCGCTGCGTCGAGGATCGCCAACGCCGACGCGGTGGCGCACTTTCGTTGGACGGACCCGTCCAGCCTCTCTTAGCCGGTCCCGGCGCGTTGGCAGATGGTCGTCGACGGCGAACGCCAAATGGCCCCAGCTTCGAAGATGCCGCTAAGGCGTTTACCGATGAATTCGAGGTAATCACGCTAGGCGAACGCAATGCCGAATATGTGAAACAGAAATCAGATCACGTTCGCGTTCACCTAATTCCGTTTTTTGGCAATACCGCGCTTGAGGACATTACCGCTGGCAAGGTTCAAGAATACCGGGTTCATCGCCAGACGTCCCGGATCGATCCCAAAACGGGTAAGCCTAAGAAACCGGCTCGCGCAACATTGCACGGCGAGGTGGTAACGCTCCGTCAGGTGCTAAAGACTGCCAACCGCAAGGGTTGGATTTCGGCGCTGCCAGATATGTCCGCCCCCTATAAGACATCCGGCAAGGTCGAGCATCGCGCTTGGTTCTCGCCCGAGGAATATAAGATGCTTTATGAAGCGACGCGCGAGCGGGCAAAAAACCCGCCCAAGCCACGTTGGCGCGAAGTCTGCGAGACCTTTCATGACTATGTTCTGTTCATGGGAAATACTGGCCTACGCCCAGATGAGTCCGCGCGGCTTGAGCTTCGGGACGTCAAGATCGTGGATGACGAGTCAACAGGCGAACGCATTTTGGAGATCGAGGTGCGCGGCAAGCGTGGTGTCGGCTTCTGTAAGTCGATGCCCGGTGCAATTCTACCCTTCGAACGGGTCCGCAAGCGCAAGAATCTCAAACCGACTGATCGAATATTTGGAAAGACCCCGCGCGAATTGATGAACACCGTTCTCGACGAGCTCAACCTGAAACTTGATCGTGATGGCCATATCCGAACCTGTTACAGCCTTCGGCATACTTACATCTGCCTTCGGTTGCTCGAAGGTGCAGACATTTATCAGGTCGCAAAGAACTGTCGTACGAGTGTCGAAATGATCGAGAAATATTACGGGCGGCATTTGAAAAACAATATCGACGCTTCGGCGGTCAATGTTCGCAAGGCTAAGCCCAAGCCAGTTGTCGCCAGAAAGAGGGCTGCAAAGGCAGCGCAATGAGCTGCAATATTTGCTTTTAGCCGTTGCGTGTTTTTATGACGGCGCTATAGGCACTGTGCCTTGCCCCAGTGGTGGAATTGGTAGACGCGCTGGATTCAAAATCCTGTTTCGAAAGAAGTGCCGGTTCGAGTCCGGCCTGGGGCACCATCCAACAATTAGCAGGCTCTGATACATCCACCACATGGTGGGCAGAAGCCTGCATCAGCGGATCGTTTAGGGTCGCACGTCCCGCGCTCTGCTCTCGCATAATGACAATCGAAGGAATTGTAATGCTGGCCGTTGGAATCCTAGACGGGATTCGGCCACCGCCTTGATTTTAAATGATGCCTGAATTTTCCCATAGACGCAGTGGGTGCGGGCACCGATGTTGGTCCTGGTCGCCTTACAGTGGTCTCAATCGCCTACCGTATCTCGCTAGCGCTCTGAGTGACGACGGTTTAAGCAAGCACTATTTCCGTTTTGCACTCTAAAGCCAGCCAAACGAGTTTCGTCCCTACGTTTGAATTCGTTGGCCCGCGGTTCCGCTGATGTCACAACGCCCTTCAGACGCCGTCACCTGCCAGTATAAGCCCTTTAACCATTCGTTGGATCATACCTTAGCGCATCAAGCAAAACCGTATCCCCGCGATTTGGATACTTCAGAAAAATATAATCGCGCGCATCCTCATCGAGAACCAAAAACGCGCTTTCAAAACGTAGGTCTCGCTCTTGCTGATCGAGGATGTGATATGCAAACATGCCCTTGTGATGAAAGCGCTCCCGCATCGCCGTGTACCAGGCGAGTTCCGGTAGACCGCGCGATCCAAATAATTTTGGAAGCGCGAGTTCGACGGCATGCTCATGCCAATGTTCAAATAGGAAGCTAAGCGCATTTAATCCTGTTCGTGAATAAGTATCGCCCCTTGCCACCATTTTAAAAACCTGTTCGGCGGTGAACGTGTCGCCTGCCTTTTCGATCAAAGCGAACAAAAGTGGTAGCGACTGCTGAGCTTCCCAATACAGGGCGTTCTGGCCCAAATCGAGCAGGTCGCCGATAATTCTTTCCAACGCCCAATCCCGGCTAGGGCCATGAATGTCATTGAGTAGTCCTATCACGCCTTCTGCCACTTTCCGGTTTTCCCAACCACCAGCTTGCGCAAGTATATTTCGCAACGACAGAATCATGGCATTTGAATTTGCTCCCGTAACAATTGCAGGCAAAGCATGGTTTAAACCGTGCTCCAAAGTGTTTACCAGTGGGATACGGATCGCCAGCGTCTCAGAAGTTTTCGTCAGTCGTGAATCGTTTAGCAGCGCCCATTCCTGCAGCCAGCACCACCATATGCCTTTGCTGCTATCACACACCACAGCCACGATGAACGGAATATGGAAGCCGTTCGCGTAGTTGATAAGACTTCGATCAATCTGAACGGATACGAACCCAGATCGTTGCGTAACCGTGCCAAAGGCTTTTACTTGAATCTTAAGCAGCTTACCCTTTAGTAGCTGACCTGACTGCGATGGGGGTGCCAGTTCGGCTTCGAGATCAACCCCAAAATCATGGGTTTGCCGCCGAGCAATCCAATCTGGGTGGTCGTCAATTATGCGCTCTACCAACCTTTCGCCAGCGTCTCCAATTTTCTGAGAGGGGCTTCGAATCGGCATGAATTTCCCATCACTGTCCTGGACTAAGCGAAATTCGCGAACGGGTTTTCGGGGAATACCCGTCGCGCAACAAACAGGCCAACGATCGGTATCCCCGGAAATCGGGTTGTCAGAATATCCTTCATCGCGCGAAAATGAGTACCGGCCGTCAAGACGTCGTCAACAATGGCAATCGCGCTGGGAGCGGGATTAGCGATATTCTCATTGATCGAATAAAGATCAGCAAGTTCTTCGACGGTAACCCGATCGCCCTCTTGGGCTTCGTGCGATGCATTCGTCGATTGGGCTTGGAGAACCAACAACCGCACATCGGGCGGAGGCTGCGATATCCCGTTACAGATGCGCACCATCCGGTCGTCGTAATCAGGGTGATCAATAACCTTGGATCCTGGGACTGGTACCAAAGTCGCTTGTGCCAACCACTGTGCGTTAAGTGCTTGTGAGAAATCTCGCGCGCATGATCGAATAGCGCCTTCCTTGTACTGATAGTGTTGCTGCCCACGCTGGCTGGGCTTCTTCTTGAGATTGCTTATCCGGCTGTTCGTGCTGCTGAACTCGTAATTGTATCCCGAGGTATATTCGTAGAGAAAATAACAAATGTCGTCGGCGGTCAGATGAAAATGATCGCTCCTGTTACTGTCATCGATTTCGGAGAGTCGCACGAGGTTATTCAAGCGCATTCCATATGTCGTCGGGAGTCCGCACCCGGATGGCGCCTTCGGCTTCGAACCGTGCGGGCCAAGTGATATCCGACCGCTGGAAACAGGAGTCGAGAATGAACAGTTTGCGGCCCTGATAAATGGCCGCGCGCGCTTGGGTCAGCGTTCCAGATGTCTCGCCAGCTTCCACAATGATCGTGCCTTCCGTTAACGCGCTCATTGTCACATTGCGCTCGGGAAAGAAGAGCCTGTTTTGTGGGGGCGCTTGCCGCGCATATCGAAGCACCGGAACCTGCGAGATCAACAGGTGCTTTTCTGCAATTTCTTCCTGCAGAGCCGCATTTGCCTTGGGATAAAAACTATCAAGCGGCGTGCCGATCACGGCGATAGTGCGACCGCCATGCGCGATTGCCGACTTATGGGCAGCGCTGTCGATCCCTTTGGCGAGGCCAGAAACAACGGTAAAGTTCCGGTCTACCAGCTCGCGCGCTATTCTCGCGGCACGGTTCTGGCCTTCTAAGGATGCTTCTCTGCTGCCAACAACCGCCATGCAGCGCGTCTCGCTGATTTCCCATGCGCCGCGGTAATAAAGCAATTCAACTGGATGACGCGCATCGCGGAGCTTTTGCGGATAGTCGCCGGCATGATTGATGCGAACACCGAACTGATGGACATTGGCCTGCTTAAGCCGTTTCATGACTTCTGCCGAACATTGGGCCGCTCCGGCCGCGCTCACAAAATCGGATGGCAATGCAGCCGGATCGGCTGCGAATTTCTCAGCCAGGGATTTGAACGTTGCGCCCTTTTCCAGCCACAAAGCCTCATAGGCGCCCAGTTCGCGCAGTGGTGATATCGGCGATAATGCTGGCCCTTCGTGCGACAAATCCAGTCGCATCATCAGCCCTCTTTGTCCCTAAAGCGAATATCATTTTGCATAGGAAAACTCCATGTTCCAAGACGCTACAGAACGTGCATTAATGTGCAGACTAATGCGACCTATGGCAAGAGAAAGCTACGGAAGCACCGCACGCTTAGCCGCAATGCCTGACGCACTACAATAAATGTTCTATATATGTTCTTTTGTCAATATCTCGCGCAAATTAGTTTCGATCTGTCCGGAATGTTAGCGGCTAGGGACTTCTGTAGCCTGCCAATCTCAAACACTGATAATCGCATATGGTTTCCGCGCCATTTCCCGCCGCCTCTGGAGAGGGCGCTAGAACCCGGCGTCGCCGTCCGGTTCCTGACGGCATCGCGCGAGCCCGACCCTTCCAGCCTCGACGCCTTAGGGAACGGTCACAAGCTTCTCGTTGTCGACGATGGGCATGACCGGGAGGGGTTAGGGCTCGTTATCGAATATGCCGCCAACCCTGATAACAAGACGCGCCTGCTGATTGCCAGCCGGCCTTATGCCGAGCAGCGCATCCGCAACGAGCTGGCGGTGGTCAGCATCGTCGATCCGCCGACGGTGCGGCTGGAGCGCCTCGAGAAAAGGGATTTGCGCGCGCTCGTCATCGAAGTGCTGGAGCAATTTGACGGCGAGGCGGACTGGGCCGACTCGATCCTTGCGATGGCCTCCGACAATCCGCTCGTCGCCGCCATGGCCGCGCGCGTCGTCGCGACCGAAGGGCTGCACTCGGAGCTTGCCCGCGGCGAGCGCGCTTTGCGCGACGTCATCTTGGGCAAATTTACCAAAGTTATCACCGGGCAACTTGGATTGCCCGCCGACGCGCCGCTGCTGCGATCGCTTCTGGAGGTTCTTGCGGCGATCCAGCCTTTCCATGTCGATGATCGGCGGGTGGCGGCACTGGTGTCGACGGCCAAGCCCGGCATTGACGAAAGCGAGGTCAGTCGTGCGCTCAAGCTTCTCGTCGAAGGCGGCGTCATCTACAAGCGTGGCGATCTCTATCGGCTCATGCCCGATCTTCTTGGCGACTTCCTGATCGAGCAGAGTTGTGTCGGCGCGGACGGAATGCTGACGACCTTCGCGACCACGATGGCGGAGCACGTCGAACCCGCGCAGCTGACGCAGCTGCTGGTCAATCTCGGCCGGATGGATTGGCGACTGACTGGCGGCGATCCGTCGAATAGCCACCTGCTCGATCCGATATGGTCGACGTTGAACGCGATCGACGAGAAATATGATGCCCGGATCGAGGCGGTCCAGTCGGCAGCTTACTATCAGCCGGCGCAGGCGATGGCGTTCGTTCAGGCGCAGATCGACGCGGGCCGCATCCTGCAGGAGTTCGGCACGATCCTGCGCAGGGTGGCGTATAGCCCCGAACATCGGCTCGACGCGCTGCGGCTTCTCTGGGATCTCGGCAAAGAAGATCAGCGCGATCTCAACCCGCATCCCAACCACCCGATCCGGACACTGGCCGAGCTGCTGAGCTATGAGCGGCAGAAGCCGCTCGGCTTCATTGAGGAGGTTGCGGAGTTCGCGTTTGGCCTGATTGATGAGCCGGACGCCTGGAAACGCGCCTATACCCCGTTCAACGTTCTCGAACCGCTGCTCAGCGGACAGGGCATGTCGACGCATTCGACTGGCCGCGCGATCGCCTTCTCGCCCTTCTTCATCGAATACACGGTCGTGGCCCATCTGCGGACGCGGTTGATCGACCGCACGATCGAATTGCTGGAAAGCCCGGATGCGCGTATCGCTCATAAGGCGGGCCATTTCCTGAACAATGCCGTTCGGGCGCCGTATGGCGCCTTCAACACATCCCCGTCCGAGGCGCTGACCGCGCTGTACGATGCCGAGTTCAAGGTAACGATCGAGCGGGTCGGCGCGCTCGTGAAGGCGGGGAAACTGGCGCCGACGACGCTACTGGCGGTCATCGGCTCGCTCGACTGGTGGGCCGAACACGGCGGTGGCGACGTCGGGGACGCAGCCTGCGAGATCATGAGAAACCTGCCGACCGATCTCGATTTTCGGCTCTACGCTGCATTGACCGACCGGGCCGACTGGCAGTTCGTCGGCCAGGTGCCGTTCGACGACTGGAAGAGCGACGGGACATGGGCCGATGCGTTCGTCGACGAACTGATCTCGGCATTCGACACCGACGGACTGTGCGAGTTGCTGACCGATCATCTCAATACGCTCGAAATCGCGGGTGAAGCGACCGGGATGAGCGGCAGCATGATCGACCGCGTCATCGCCAAGAATGCGGAATTCGGGTCGGCGATCATCGCGCGGTCGCTCGCCGACCCGCAGTGCCGCTTGGGTATCCGTGCTAGATCAGCATCGGCCTGTCTTTTTGCATAAGCTAGCAGGCGAACGGCACTGCGTAACCAGTAATCTGTTTCATGCTGAGCGACTGTACCCGGTGCGAAGCCGTTCTTGCCGTCAAACGGAAAGACGCGCTCTCTTTCCGTGCCCGGGATCACGCGCTGATATTTTGAGCAGCACTTTGAATATCTCCACCATCGCGAGACTGTCGAGATGGCAATAAGTCAGTAGTTCTTGGCGCAGCTGTTCGCGTTTTGCGGTATCCGGAGTGTTCGCCATTTCAGACCATGCTTCCATCGCCCCGGCCCCATCGTGTACGGAATCCTTGGGGTATTGAAGGTGCGGGCATAGAACAGGCAGCACTTTCTTGATCGAGATTGAACCCTCAAACCCCGGGTGCACATAATGTGCTTTAAACGGTACCATTAGGTCGACAGTGCGTGTGTTCAGTTGCGCAAAAAATTCCGCATGCTCGGGCAAAAGATTTGACAGACGCTTGTTGCACGATGTCTCGAAGCTTTCGTTCCACACGATTGCGCTGCCCTCGTTCCCGGCCGATGCGATCAACGCTGCGCAAAGCGCCGCTTCTTTTCCCGGTTCATTCGCCAGAAATTCAAAGTGCGCAAGATCGCCATTTGCATCCAGCCGGTGAAGCGAAAATTGGACCGGCAATTGCTGTTGGGGCCGATGGCCGTTGGCTATTGGGATTGCCGAGGCGAAGGTCTCGTAATCATAAAAATATAGCGGCCATTCGAGTTCTCCTACAAACTTGGTGATCTCGTTCACCGATATCTGCGGCTCGCCGCTTTGCAACGCACGCAAAATAGTTAACTGACCCGTTGTGACATCGTCCTCGCAAACATCTAGGATAGCAAGACGGCCTTCCCCGTCGAGCTTGGCCAATGCCTTTGCCGAAATCCGCGGCAGATTATGCGCGGACGGAAATTTGATGTCCGGATTAAAATACGAAAACGACGCACAATGCCGGTCGAGGCTACCAATGAGACGGCAGGTGCAGCCCTTTTCGTCGATCTCGGTTTGCGCCAGATATTCTAGTGCAGCGGCGATTTCGTTGGCCAAATCTGCTTCGCGTTTTGCGACCTCGTCGGTCACATCGACGATGACCAATAGTGCAGCAGGATCAATATCCCCCTCCCGCGCATAGTCGCCGTTGACATGGATGATGCTGGCCGAGCGGACATTGAATCCGAGTAATTTAGCGACGGCAGCCTGAAAGCCTGCGTCATCGATATGGTCAGCACCGGTGGAACTCTTCAGGGAGGTCGATCCCTTGATTTCAAAAATGTCGATCAAACCGTCTGGATATTCGCGCACAAGGTCAGCGCGGGCGTAGCAATGCTCGGCATCGAATATCTTCTGGAACGTCAGTTGGTCGGGATCAGGCCAGCTTTCCACGAGCAATTTAACCTGAGCCTCGACGGCATAGCCATCACGCATCAACATACGGTCAAACGCCCCCGGCGCAGGCCACGGCACTGCATCGGGCTTGTGATGCTTCAGCCAGAAGCTCTTTGCACACGCGCGATAATCCAGAAAATCGGATTTGGTGAGCTTCTTAGGTTCAACCACGATGGCGCTTTTCGTGAAGCCTGAAAAATTTGTGATTTCGGCGCATCAGATACGGAAACTCAGTTCGACCCATAATCCGTCTTTGGCATAAGCGAGGTCTGGACTGTCCGGGCGCTTTGCGAATGCTTTCTTTTCGGCTTTGGGATCGCCATCACCCTGCACAATCCGCCCGTCAGTTTTCTCCATCAGCCGCTCGTGCAGATGATCATAGGGCATTTTCCAGCCGCGGCCGGGCTTCTTCCGACCGGGCCCCTGAATCTGCGCCACCGCTTCGACCAGCGGGATTGCTGCTACAATGTTACTATTGGTCATGAGTTCAAGCCCGCGAGCCTTGGCCGTAGCATTGTGACTGGCATGGTGACCTACCTTGTAGAATATCACTCTGCCTAAAATCTCGTCCACGGTTTGCTGCGCAGCGCCCGATACGTCGATAGGCTCCTTGGGATATTTCTGGTCGCCCCAGGACATCCAGTTACCGACCTGCGCATCCCCCGGAAATAGAAGAACAGACTTTTGTTCATTAGGTAGCTCAAAGGCTAAGACCAAACTGGTATTGTTGGTGTCGGAATCGAGTTTGAGCGCAAGAGCCTCGGCGCCGGCGAGCCATTCAGCATCTATGCGTAAGTCTCGCGCAGGATCTTCATATAATTTTCGGACCTGCGCTCGTTCCGGCGTTTCTTTATTGTTGCCCCCGCCCTTGGTCTTTTGTCCGAACACATAAGGGCGGGAATGTGGTGGCGCATCCAAGCACCGCGTTTCGAGACTGCCCGTGCTACCAGCGGCCTCGTATTGCCTGTAGTTCTGGCTATAGCGTCAGATTTAATAGGCTCTGCTATCATTTGCTGACCCGCTTTGCCCGTGCGCGCTTCTTGCCGATGCGGAACACAAGATCCCGGTGCACGCGGTCGATGGTAAAGACACCGCTGCGCATATAGCCGTCGACCATCTCTTCCTCGCCAAGCGCATTGAGCGCGAACACGGCTGGCAGTGCCTGCTCCTCGTCCCATTCGAGATACATGTGAGTGCCATCATCACCAATTCGAACAGGACGCAGCGACTTTTCACCCGACAGTCGGTAAATGGGGACGGCCATATCGTTTTCGACGCCAGCGCCCATTCGTGTCTTATCGAGTGACCCTCCGGTCTCTGGAGATTGAGCTGCAAACACAAAGTTATGCGCGCTCTGCGGTGCAGCGCTTTTGCCGGTATATTCCGGACTCATGACCGGTAAAAGGGAGATAATAAGCAGAATGATCATTGGGCAGGCTCGCTTTGCCGGACAAGCCGCGGTCGCGATTGCAGGTTCGCGCTTGGGAGACCTGCAGTTGGGCGATCAGCTGCCGGTGCTGCGACTATGGGCCGGGCGGGTGCGGGAAGTGTTTCTGCATTTCGGCGGTAGCGAACGACCTGGAACCCAAGCGGGTTGGTCATCCGGTCTTCTGCGGTCATTGCAGCACCGCTGAACCGGTAGCGGATCACTGCCACCCAATTTTCAGGCACCGCTCCCGATCCTGCCGCATCGCCGCGCTGTGTGGTGAAACGAACCATTGCGGTATCGCCTTCAAGCGAAGAGACCGAGAGGATCTTCACATCGACCACAGCCGTTCGTGGCAGCTGTGCAAGCGGGCTTTCGGAGTTGGTTGCCTGCATTACGTTGATATAACGCGTGCGCGCATCGCCCGCCGACCACAAGGCTACTTTGCGATAGCTGTCGCTGAGCGAGTCGATGTCGAAACTCTCGCGTTCGATTACATATTGAACCAGAAATGAGCGCACCAGTGCGGCGTCAGGATCAATATTGCGGTTCTCGACCGGTTTTAATTGCTCGACATAGCCGGTTTGCTTGTCGACCAGCAAAGTGTAAGGGACAACGGTCTTGAGCGGAAGCAGAACGATCAGTGCGATCGCTTCGATGAGCGCAATGGCTGTTGCTATGCTGGCGATAATCCAAGCTACTTTCCGCGAAGCAGCGATTTCGCGCTCGCGATCCTCACCCCAGCTTGCCGCGGCACGATAATAGTCATCGAGATCGAGTGCAGGTTTGTTCATTATCGCATATCCCTCTTCCTGCCCGCCTCAGAACCGCGCCGGAACCGGCGCGCTTCCGGCAGCCGCAGATGCTCGCCAAGTCCCTCGACTCGTGTGCCTCCTGCAGCGACTAAAGCGGCACGTCCATCCGGCCGATTTAGTGAGAGGCTTCCCGGCATGCGGTCAAAGCCAGCGCCGGCACCTTCGCGCCGGAGCGTCTGCGAAACACCTTCGGCGATAAGTACCGCTCGCGGCGAAGTGCCGCGTTCTGTAATCGCCAATGCTGCTGCTGGCGCGCGCGCGATGCTGCGTCCCGTTGCTGTCTGAAATTGCTGCCAGACGCCCGACACGCCCATCCCGCCAAAGAAGAATATCTTTCCAATCACGAACAGCAGCGCGAAGCTCACGAGCATGAACACTGAGGTGATAACGCTGAGTTCGGTTGGCGCAGACGGGGTGAGCAGTTGCGCGCTGCGCAAGGCGAGCGCATCGCGCAGCCAGGGTTCGAGGATTGCAAGCTGAACGCCTTGCAGGATGGATAAGGCGGCCGATCCAAGCGCAAGCGCACCGAGGCCGCGCAGCCAGCCCATAAACAGGTCGCGCGTTCCGGAAAACAGCAACAATCCCGCCATCAACGGAGCGAGTGCCAGAAGGAACCCTGCGCCCAAGCGAACCAGCGCGAACGGCGTCAGCACGCCTGCAAGATAGGCCATGCGGCCATCGCCGAGGCCCTCCCGGTCTGTAACGGCAATGCCTTCCAGCCTGTCGCCGATCGTATCACTGCGAACCGCGCCACCCATCGTCCGTCCGGTGCCATAAACGGTGAGGATCACGATGGCATCGTCAGCCGCCTGCATTCGAGACGCCAAGTCATTGCCACTTCCGGGCAATCGCGATGCACCGGCGATTGCGCCTGCAAGTTCGCCAGGGGCCTTCATCGCGACATCATAGCCAAGCGTTCGCCATGCAGGCCAACCCGCTGCAACTCGATGACAATGCAGTAAACCGACAGTTTCTTATTGAATGGCTGTCATTGTTGGTAGGTAGTGTCGAAGGCGACGAGCTTGAGGCGATCAAGGATGCTATTGACGCCAATTTCCTGCAGCCGCCCAAGCACCGGCGCCTGCGGCATCTGGTTGAGCTATTCCGCGGAAGCAAACGCCCGCGCGCCAATGATCTATATTCGCGGATGCGCCCCTGGTGGGGCGAAGGAGAGCGGGCATGGCTATTCGACAACGAAGAGGATCTGACCGATCTTGCCGCGTCTGCGGTCGGGTTCGACATGACCGCTATCCTCGACGATCAGACCCTACGCACCCCTGCGTTATTGTATTTCTTCCACAGGGTGGAGGAACGACTTGATGGTACGCCGTCCATCATTGTGGTCGACGAGGGCTGGAAGGCGCTTGATGATGATGTGTTCGTCCGGCGAATCAAGGATTGGGAAAAGACGATCCGCAAGAGAAACGGCATTGTAGGATTTGCCACGCAAAGCGCACAGGATGCGCTGGAAAGCAAAATCGCCAGCGCAATCATCGAACAGGCAGCGACGCAGATATTCATGGTCAACCCCAAGGCACGGGCCGAAGATTATATTGACGGCTTCGGGCTCTCCACACACGAATATGAACTTATCCGCACACTTCCAGATAGCTCGCACTGCTTCCTCATCCGGCATGGCAATGAAAGCGTGATCGCGCGGCTCAATCTGTTTGGTGAAAAGGAAATCCTCACGATCCTTTCAGGCCGCGAGTCTACCGTGCGGCTCTACGACGAGATGGCAGAAGCCAAGGGTTTCGATTCAGCCAACTGGATCGCTCAGCTTCTGGAGCAAGCCTGATATGGCTTGTCCATCGGTCACCACCGGCAATCGGTTCCTTAGCGAAACAATCGCGCATATCGACTGCCAGGCACAGGCTATCGGCGCTTATGGCTATGGCGCGCTCGCCAATCCCGGATCAGGTGTGTCGATTGCGCTGACCGGGCTCCTGACCATCTTCATCGCGATCTTCGGCTACCGGTTGATGCTCGGTGAAGAGATGCGTGCGCGCGGCCTTGTTGGCGATATGCTCAAAGTAGGTATCGTGCTGACGCTGGCGACGAGTTGAGGCCAGAGGAAGCACCGGGACGGAGGCGGTCATACTGCCCTCCGATCGCGCGGATGAATAACTCAGCCCCGCGATCCTTGTCGAAAAAGACGATGCGAGGATTGAACTTGCGTGCCTGTGCCAGCAGGAAGTTTAGCACAACAGTCTTCCCAGAACCCGACGGCCCGATGATCGTGAAATTACCTAGATCATGATGGTGGAAGCTGAAAAAATACGGCCCGGCTGCAGTCGTCTCGAATAAGGTAACGGCATCGCCCCAATGATTGCCGCGTGGTCGTCCCACAGGGAAATTATGCAGGCTTGCAAGCCCAGCAAAGTTCGCGGACGAGATCAGCGCTTTCCTCGCGATATATTTGAAGTTACCCGGGAACTGCGCCCAGTAAGAAGGTTCGAGCGCAACATCTTCGCGCACCGCAACGATACCAAGGTCAGCGAGCGTTGCGGTGACCTCGGCAACTTGCATGTCGAGGGTTTCGAGAGACGCCGCGCGCAACGCAATGCTGCTATGATGCTCGCCAAAGCTCGCTCGGCCTGCTGCAACATTATCCTTAGCCTGGTTAAGCTCATCGCGCAAAGACAGAGCCTCGTCGTCGGTAGATCGCATCCGGCGGAGCGCAAGGTTCATCCGTCTCAGTGCTTCGCCGCGTTCAACAAAGGCGAACGACTGGGCCACAGTCATCTCGTACGGCATGCGATAGAGTTCGTCGAACATGCCCGATAATGTCTGCGCCGGATAATCCTTGATCGAAATGATCGCGCCGAAGCTTCGAGGCACATCGCCTGCAGCTGCAAGTTCGAATGCGTCATCGCCGAAGCTAATTCGCCGGAAGGGTATATGCTGGCCGAGATCGCCATAAGGCAGGGCGACTGGGCGCATCTGGCCGTTATAGAGATAGGAAAGAAATTCGAGTGGTTCGGAGCGCGGCCCGTGTGCGCTCTCGTATACGCTGAGGATACGTGGCCCATAATTGCCTAGCGATGCGACCAATGCTTCGCTTGCAGCGCTGAGGGCTCGAAGCTCTGTTGCCTCACTTGCCATCTTGTCAGTTGTTGCCCGGCCAGCAAATTCGCGAATGCGATCAAGGACGCCAACGCGTCCCTGCATTGGCCGCCGGACAATGGTGACGAACAGCTCGTTGATAAACATTTCTCGCGTGGCAAGCCGTTCGCGCCAGCGTGCATCGAGCTTGCGCGAGAACGCGTCGGGAAAGTCGGATTCAAGCAAGGCTTCGGCGCGCCGCCGCACAACATGATGATAAATGGCAAATCGCGATGATCCGACGCTGCGCAACATCGCTTCCCGCAGTTCAGCCCGATAATTGAGTTCGTCAGTATCGGCGGTCTCGAACAATAGCCCGCCAAGGCGGATTGTTTGCATTAGCAGCCCGTCGCGCGTTCGCAGGGTCACATCATCGACGTGCCGCGCATAAGGCAAATGGACGCCCGCGGCTTGTTCTTTTGCCCATGTATCAGAGGCAGGGGTTAGGGGCGGTAAGAGTTGCATCCCCACTTTTCATAATTTTTGACGCGCGGGCAACGGCTCATGCGCGTGATCCACAGATCAAAAAAGCGCGGCTCGCGCAGACACAGCATGACGCCGATCACATGAATGATAAGGGCAACGCCCAAGGCCCAAAAGGATTTGAAAATCAGGAAAAACTCGGCGGCGATGACCGCGTTGGCAATGAAATAGCTATAGGTAACGCCCGCAAACATCTGCGGGCGGGTGAGCGCCACAAAGACAGGCTCGCGCTTGACTGGTGTTGCCATGGTTTCGTTTAGCCGCCTGCTGCGCTGCGGATTCCGCCAACAATACTTGTAGCGCCGAACAGGATGAAGCAACCCAATATGACAACGCCGCCATGTCGCCAGTTAAGGCGTCCAGTGAGCATCATGAAGCCAACTGCGGCGACTGCAATTACCGCTGCAACGGTGGCGACCGTTCCCAACAGCGTGCCTTGCAGCCAGTTGAATGCGTTGATGACGACTCCCGAGCCTTGCGGGTCAGGCGGTGCGAATGCAAATGCCGGGGCTGCGACCAGCAATAGTAACGCTGCACCAGCTTTTCGAAGAACGCAAAAATAGTTCAAATCATCCTCCAATTGCTACGCCAGCAATACATATCCTGATTCATTATCGTCTTGATACACACAGAGAAATTCCTCCCGTCAACTATATTGGTGACTAACAGATATTTACCATATCTGGGCTTGCAGCGCTCCGCTCGGCTTCGCTGCCGCGCCGGTGAAGGTTGGACTATTGCTGTAGTTGCGGAACAGCAGCTCCGGCATAGGGGTCATTCACAGGCGCGTTTTTAGGCATTTGGGGGGCAGCTGGAAGGGGCGTCGGCGGCTGTGCAAGGGTAGGGGCTATTACGTCACTACCACGCAAGCTGTTCGATAGCTGATAGGCAATCAGCGGGGCTCCGAACAATATAAAGGCTCCCAGTATAACACGCCCGGCAGCGCGAACGTCGATGCGGCCCCAAAGCATTCCAAGTCCAAGAATTGCAACGGCAAGTATCGCAATGCTGTTGGCCGACGTTCCGAGCAGTGCGCGTTCGATCCAGCCGACTGCCATAGGAAGTGTCTGCGCGTTCTGAGCGCCAAGTGTGCTGTAGGAGAGGAACATGTTATTTCCTAAATTATGCCCGAGTTGTCCTTGTAAAATGCTTTCCTATATGTACCGGGTCAAATAAAATGATGCTTAATATTTCATTGATTATCTATCTGCGTTGACAGTTGTTTGATGCTGCTTATTCCTAAGACGAACGAGGCCACTATTAACGCTAGCCTTCGTGATAATAATAAAAAAATCGTCTTAATGGGAGCGTGTACTATGAAAGTCTTCTATAGTTTAGCTATTGCTGGAATGCTTGTGCCGACTGCTGCGGTCGTTGCGGCAGAAACTATCACCTACAAATATGATGCTAAAGGGCGGCTGGTGAAAGTAGTGCGCAGCGGTACTATTAACAACGGCGTTCAGACGACATATGATCATGACAAAGCCAGTAATCGGAAAAATACGACAACTACAGGTTCGTCGAATTAAATAGAAAAAGGATATTTCCAATGGGCGATATGTTTGCTGGCGTGCGCTTGAAGAAGCTTGCTGAGCTTAGTCTTTCGACAATACTTGCTGGCGGCGCCGTCGCGCCACTAATGGCACAAACCGCAGATGTTCCGCCGCCGCCAGTGCGAGAAGCTATCGACGACAATGGCGTTAATCTCGCTACGGGCAAAATAGTGTGGACTGGAACGAGCCTGTCCATTGGTGCGGGCGACGCTGGAATGGCTTATAATCCATCGATTACGTCGACTGGACTATTTATGCACGGGTGGCGTTATGCAATTTATGCGGTGACCGGCGGCGTCACAGTTACCATAGGAAATAGGTCGCTTGCATTCACATTGACGGGCGGGGCCTATGTTAATCAGCAGGCTTCGGGCGAAACCCTGACATCGGGTGGTGGTGAATATGGACCTTACACTCTGACCCTGAATGATGGGACCATCATTGTTTTTGACGGGACAACATTGACGCCGCCAAATTACGGTATCAAATATTATAAAAAAGGGGCGGCAGCTGTTGCCAATTATATGCAGCGGCCAAATGGCGAGAAAGTGTCGTTCAAATACAAGGTATTTTTAGGAGAAGATGCTGGAGGGCCGATGAGCGTACTTCGTTTGCAATCGGTCAGTTCCTCCAGCGGATATCTGACTAAAATTGATTACTCTAGTCCGAATTATGACAATGGCTGGTACAACATCAGTAAAGTCACTTTGATTAACACGGGGACGGACTATTGCGATCCAGCGGCTGATGCCTGCTCATCACTCACTCAGACTTGGCCGTCGCTTACATATGTTGGTAATTCGGCTTTAAGAACGGAAACCGATAATCTAAATCGGACAACGACATATAAATCATTGTCTATTCGACGGCCTTCGTCAGCGACCGACAATTTCGTCGTAACAAATGACGGGACGGGCAAAGTAGCGTCGGTCAATTCGGATGGCATAACATACCAATATGCTTGGGCCCTTGCCTATCCGAATATGACGGCGACGGTTACCAATCCGGGCGGGAGCCAGAGGGTTTATGTCACCGACACTGTGAAAAATGTGCTGCTGAGTGAAAAGGATGAGCTTAATCGTACGACCACATATGCTTATGACACTTATGGTCGCCTGACCGCGCGCACTAGTCCGGAAGGCAACCAGCTTAGTTATGTTTATGACGCACGTGGAAACGTTACCCAATCAAGCGTGATAGCAAAGGCCGGCTCGGGTCTTGCGAACATTATTACAACCGCGAATTTTGACGCCAATTGTTTGCAGGCAGTGAAATGTAACAAACCCAACTGGACCCGCGATGCAGCCAATAATCAGACCGATTATACCTACGATGCTGCGCATGGCGCTCCGTTAACAGTAACATTGCCGGCGGACGCATCGGGCGTACGCCCACAAACTCGTTTTTCCTATGCGCCCAAGCAAGCCTATTTTAAAAATGCTACAGGAACCATCGTTGCCTCGGGCATTAACCATCAAAAGCTTGCTACGATATCAGAATGCAGCAGCGGTGCCAGTTGCGCAGGGGCAGCCACCGAACGCAAAACAACGCTGGATTACGGGCCACAATCTGCTGGAATTGCCAACAACCTTTTGCCAGTTAACAGCACGGTCTCCGCAGGCGACAATTCGGTAACATCCACCACCGGGGTGATTTATGATCAAATTGGCAACACGACTGCCATAGATGGGCCGCTCGCCGGAAATAGCGATACAATCGTGCGGAGGTATGATGCTGCGCGCCAATTGACCGGCGTTGTCGGCCCCGATCCAGACGGGGCAGGTGTAGGCCAGCCCCCTGTTGCACAACGCCTGTCATATAATGCCGACGGCACCATAATCTTGCGTGAAACTGGCAATGTGGCCGATCAATCGAATTCTGCATGGTCTGGCTTTGCCAGCTTGCAACAAAATGCGGTCACGTTGGATGCAGCAGGCCGCCCAATCAAAGTCGAAATGAAGGCGGGCGGCACTACCTTCGGTGTCGTGCAACACAATTACGATGCACGTGGGCGCGCGGATTGCTCAGCTGTTCGGATGGACCCGGCACAATGGGCTGGACAAAGCGATGCCTGTACTCCGCAAACCACTGGTCCCAATGGAGCGGATCGGATCACCCGCAACAGCTATAACAATGCTAACGAAGTTGTTTCGGTAACCGAAGCGCTTGGAACGCCCGATGCGACCATTGCAAACAGCACTTATACGCTCAACGGCAAATTGGGCTCCATCAAGGACGGTGAAAACAACCTGACCACTTATGAATATGACGGTCACGACCGGTTGTTCAAAACCCGCTATCCGGTCGCAACCCTGGGTGCGGCGAGCAGCTCGACCACCGATTATGAGCAGGCGACCTACGACGCGAACGGCAATGTGACCCAACAGCGCTTGCGCGATGGCACTATCATTGGCCTTGCTTACGACAATTTGAACCGTTTGACGTTGAAGGACACACCAAATGCAGTCCATTTCGATTACGATATCAGTTATCAGTTTGACCTGTTGGGCAGATTGAAGACCGCGACCACTGGCGCAGGTCACACTAACAATTTCACCTATGATGCGCTCGGCCGAATGACCGCCCAGCATATGTACAACGCGGCAACCTATAACAGTTATGACATCGCAGGCAGGCGGACGCGCATGACCTGGTCGGCGGATGGCAGCTACATAGACTATGACTATGATGTGACCGGCAATGTTACGGCCATTCGCGAAAACGGCGCGACCTCAGGAGTCGGTGTTCTGGCAACCTACGCCTATGACAATCTTGGCAGGCGTTCGAGCGTCACGCGCGGCAACGGGACGGTCACGACCTATGGCTATGACCCTGCATCGCGGCTTTCATCCTTGGCCCAGGACTTGGGCGGCAGCGCTCACGACCAGACAACGACGCTCGGTTATAACCCGGCGGGCCAGATCGACACGCTGACCAAAACGAACGACGTTTATGCGTGGGGGTCGCATTACAACATCAACCGGGCTTATGGCACCAACGGCCTCAACCAGCTAACCAGCGCAGGCGCGACGGCGCTTGGTTATGACGGACGCGGTAATCTCGCCAACTCCGGCAGCACTGCCTATTCCTACACGTCAGAGAACCGGTTAGCGGCAGCGACTGGCGGACCCTATATCGCCTATGAGCCATCAGGTAACCAGATACTTCAATATTACACAGGCGCGGGTGTGGACACGCGGTTCGGCTGGGACGGCGACCGCATCAATCTGGAGATTGGAATCAGCGGCAATACCGTCGCCATATTACGCCGCTATGTTCCAGGGCCTGGCACCGATGAAACCGTAATGTGGTATGAAGGCGCGGGCCTTACCGACCGCCGCTGGCTGCACAGCGATGAACGCGGTAGTGTCATTGCGGTCAGCAATGGCGCAGGAAATGTGCTTGGCATCAACCGCTATGACGAATATGGTATTCCGCAGGCAAACAATGTTGGACGGTTCGGCTACACCGGTCAAGCATGGCTGCCGGAGATCGGCATGAATTATTACAAGGCTCGCATCTACTCGCCGACACTTGGCCGGTTTATGCAGACCGACCCGATTGGCTATGCCGACGGGTTGAACTGGTATAACTATGTCGGCAGCGATCCGGTGAATATGGTCGATCCTAGTGGGTTGTGCGAAACGCCCACCGGCTCACGAATATGCACTAGTGCTGGCTCGAGTAATTCATCATACGCGCCGTCTACCGGTCCGGGGTCCTCGGGCACCGACGGCGATGGCGGTGTTGTGAACCGGTTATCAATCACGTCGGGTAAACTCCCTTGCGTTGGTTGTTTGCCCCCAGGTGCGGGTAAATGGACGTGGACCTCGAACGGCACTGCATTAGGAACCAACTGGACGATGCTCAGTAGTTTTAGCGCGTTCAGTAGGCTGGGTGGTGGTGCTGGAGCGGGAAGTGGACTCAGCGGGGCTGAAGGAAGTTTTGTCGAGAAAGGACTCATTTTCAGTCCAATGATGCCAGGATGGGTAGTTGCTCGAAATCCACGTTGCTCCCGAGCAGTCGCGAAAGGTGCGTGGAATGGTGTAACCGACCCACAAGCTTTAATCGGGCACAGTTTGGGAGCAAGCGTATGGGGCATAAAAAATGCCAACTCTATAGGTCGAGCGGCGCTTCCGTTAGGCAAGGCGATTAATGTTGCAAAAGCAAGTGGTTGGGGCGCAGTGATATCTGTGGCTGTACAAGGCGGTTCGGCAGCCATATACACCGCACTTACTGCACCGGATTGCAAATGATGAAAAAAAATTCACTAGGTATAATATTTATAATAGCAATAATTGCGCAATTTAGAGCTATGATTTTTTACGGTTTCTCAATCTATATTTCGTTATCTGTATCATTTACCTTTTTAGTTTTAATATATTTTATTTTTCGTCATTTTGAGAAATACGATAAATAAATGCTCGATAATTGTTTTATTTAAAAAATACCTTTTTCCAATTAGTTGTTGCAAACCCAAGACGCAATAATGACCGGCCCTATACAGATAGCAGCCTTGCGTCCGAATACAGCGGCACCTCGGCTTTGCCGCGTCGCTATGTTCCTGGCCCCGAGCAGGATGAACCGGTGGTGTGACGAAGGCGCGGGCACGACCGACCGGCGCGGGCTGCACGCTGACGAGCGTAGGAGCAGACTTGCGATCAGCAATGTCGCAGGCAATGCGCTTGGCATCAACCGCTATGATGAATATATTATACCGCAGGCAAACAATGTTGGACGGTTCGGCTACACCGGACAAGCATGGCTGCCGGAGATCGGCATGAAATATTAGCGCAACGCCACTTTGGTCGATACGGGTTACGCGAAAGACTTAGACGGCGGGCACTTGTCAAATCGACTACGGTTTTAACCCAAGCCGGGCATAATCCCTTTCTATCGATGGAAACAGCTGCCGCGCAATTGATAGGTCGCTTGCCGCTTGTGCCACATTACCCAAACGCTTGTTCACAATAGATCGTAAAAACCGCGCTGGCCCCATTCCAGGTGACTGGCTTATTGCCGCGTCCAAATCCCGGAGTGCCTCGTCGTATCGACCCAGGCGCATCCAAACGAGTGCACGGCTATCAAGAATTGCCGGTGTACTTTCACTGAGTTCGATGGCGGAAGTACAATCTTTCAAAGCGGATTCTAACTGGAGATTTTGAGTCGCTTTTACCCAGCAAAGCGTATTTAGTAGGTCGGGCGATCCAGGCTTTTCTGCGTTTAATGCGTCTAATTCTGAAATGGCCAATTGCTCGTCACCAAATTCACCAATCAGTGACGCTTTGGCCACACGGTAATCGTTGCGGGTTTTTCCGCCAAGCGCGATGCGTTCATCAAGCATTGCGACAGCCTTTGCCAGATCACCCAGAAGCGCGGTATAACTTGCGATTGTCATGACCACTTGCACAGACGAAGGGTCAAGTTTTTGGGCTTTTTCAGCGTCTTGCAAGGCATCTTTAACGTTACCGAGCTCGTAGCGCGCTGACGACCGGTTCAAATAGGCTTCGACCGATGGGAGAATGGCAATTTCTTTATCCAATGCTTCTTCGGCGCTTTTATAGTCTCCAATGCCGCTGAAAAACGACCAGCTGCTCGTTAATGATGTTATATTTTCTTCGTCTGCCTCTGCGTTGGCTTTTGTAAATATGGCTTTAACAGACTGGAGCTGTGAGCTGGAAGTGGCGCCCTCAAGATTCCATCGGCGACGTGCGTCAGGAGACGCGATTAATCGTGGCGATCGAGCCTTCATTGTTGCGACTTTGTTTACTTCGTCTGCTATTTGCGTTGCCGGGATCTCGGCGCCATTAGCGCTGAAAGTTTCTTCGACCACAACGGTTCCGTCCGACATCGAAACTGATCTTTTCACGGCGGTGCCCGCAATCACAGTGTCGAGATTTTGTTCACCTTCAATGGTGTACCCGCGTCCGGCATCGGGCAGCCGAATCCTCATTTTATATCGCGACATTTCGGGGGCATTAGTCGCGACCGGGATGTCTGCCCAAGCTGGCCGCGCTCGGTCGGGCTTGAACTCGATTAGATTAGGAACACGTGAAAGCCAGCGCTCCATCCGGCGCTCTTCAGATTTCCAGCCAGTTGTGAACACGCCTCGACCGCGAATACGGACCGTGCCATTTTCAACATCTGGTGTTGCGTTAAGCGTTTCATATTGTGCCTCGCCGACGTAACGTTGGATAACGCTATCGATCAGTTCGCGTTTTTCGTTTTCGGGCAACTGTGAAGCTGCCAGCGTCAGTCCGCTTGCAAGCTCTCCGCGTACCAACATATCAAGCGCGATAACCGAGGGTAAATCGACACTGGTGCTTTCATCAATCTCAAGCGATAAATCGATAGAAGGTCGCTCAGGCGTTCGAAGTGCGATCTTGAATAACTCAGCGCCATTCGCTCTAACCGGAAGGACATGCCCTAGCATTGGCGTATCGCGTATGTCCGCAAGTCGCGTGCCAAGCTTCGTTCCATCAAGCCACAACGTGTCTTGACCGACTGTAGCGCGCACAAGCACATGATCGAACGCCAGCGCACTAGGAACACGTAGCGGCACTAGGTCTCCTAGGAGGGAATGAGCCAATACAGGCTCGGCAGAGATGTCCAGCGCCTTTAGCATTGATAGCAGCAGCAAGGTTTTTGCCTTGCAATCGCCATAGCGCAGTTCCCATGTTCGCGCAGGCGATTGGGGAACATAATTTCCACCATCCATACCAATCGCCAGATAGCGTATTTTGTCTTGGACGAGTTGAAGCGCCAGTGCTGCTCGGCGCAACGGATCATTGGTTGATCGTCTTATGGTCGCCACTTCAGCTGCAATCTCACTGCCCTCTGGGAGCACTGCCGCTTTTTCGTAAAGCGGAGCCATTACTTTCGATACGTCAGCCCAATCTGCAAATGATGATGCTTCGATAATTTGGGGTTGGTAATAACGCCCGGGCGCATCATTAGGAATTTCAACCTGTTTCGGAATGGCAAGCGCTACCGGGAGTTCGAAAAAATCACCTTTGCGGTTGGCCGAAGCATTTACTTTTTCGGCGAGTATCTTCCATCTCACTGGCTCATTAGCACGCCAAGAAAGATTATATGCTGCTGTAGGAATACGCAATGGATCTGCAACTAATAACTGCACCGCTTGAGCTTTGCCGCTTAGTGCTGCGTCGCTGCTTGATATCGACACTTGAAGGCGTAAAATATCGCCCACCCGCAGACCCTCTACTGCCATTGTCGCAGATAAAACGCCCGATATTTCCCGCTGCTCGAGTTGCTGCTCTCGTCTTAAAACAGTAAATCTTTGTCCAGCGGCTAATGCGTCGATCTCCACGCCGTCGCGAACGATAGCAAGCTTGTGAATAACCAGGTCACCTTTATCAGGACTCCATGCCAAGGTAATATTGCTACTTTGCGATAGTGCTTCTGGTGTATCAAGTCGAAAGGCGGTGTCTGAGTACGTCCAAACGGTTGCGCCTTCGATCCGCTGCTGGATATTTAAAAGAACAGGCCCGCCCGTTACAGCTTCATCCGGCTTCGACGTTATCACGGAGGGTTTGATCCAGCTTGGCGGCGGTGAATATAGCGGCTGATCACCAGCGAATGCTAATTCTGGTAGCGCCAATAATGCCGCAGCCGCGACTCCCCACCGAAATGTCATTTGCTCTCCAAGGATCGTTCTTCCATTTGAAACTCGTAGGCGAACTTCCGTTGAATTCAATGAGGAATTTAAGCTGCATCAACGTCCGTGTTAGAGTGATAAATGAACAGAGTTCCAGAACACTGCACCCGACCAACGCCACATGATCAATTTTGCGCTTGCAATGCGGGAGCCATCCACAGAAGACGTTCTAATATTGCGGCAAAATGCGGTTGATGAAATTGTCTGAGATAGTTCCGGAGTTGTTGGTGTGAAGTTGCCTCGTGCAACAACTCCGATTTTGCTTTGCGCTTTCAGTCTTATGCTGGGCGGCGCAGTCGGCTTTCATTACGGCTTTCCTGACGAGCATCAAATGGAGCTCCGTATGAGAGGACAGCAGAACGAAATGGGTCAGGCCGAATTGCCCTTCAACGAATTGGAATGGGTATCACCGTCTAGGCTGGCTTTTGAGTGCGGAATCACAAACGTAGAAATTGTTCAAGGCACCGAAGGTCTTGAGCAGATGACAATCCCGATCACTTCCGAAAACATGGATTTGTTGGCCTGCCTCCTTGAAACTTCAGAGAGAAACTTCAAGCATCCAGTATCATTCTCAATTCAACCTTTGGGCGGCAAAAAACGGCGAAATTGAAGGGTTGGTCAGTTTTTAAACCTTTACAGTCCGCTTCGCGGGATTTACTCGACCAATTCTGCAAATTTGTACTTTTGGGCCTCGTAGGACCAAATTTGAAGTGAATTTGCAATCTTAGATTAGCGCATTGATTAGCACACTAGCGCACCCCCACGATAAACAACTAAGTAGCATCAGTTGGTTACAGTCTTTTACATCTGACTCTACATCGGAGAATATGAAGCCCAGCGCAAAGGGGACAAGCGTTATTATCAGGACTTTTTCGACATGGCGCTTGATAATCAGGCGTTCTCAGAAGCGCGGTGGAAGCGTGGCTATTCTGATCTGAAACTGAAGTCCCAAGTCCTGAACGACGAAGACCATTTAACGGTTGCGCCGCGCGGCTTTACAAAGGGGCTTTTGTACCTGTTACCGGCAGATGACTGATAGGAAGTCTGCGAAAGCCGTCTAATCGATGTCAGGCGCGCCCAACTTTCTGTGGGCAAGCCTTACACATGTCTTACACACTTACACAAAACCTTACACAAATTTCGATTGACCTATAATTTATCGTGCAGTAACAAGAACATACGGTTGTCTGGCCCCACTCAAAATCCTGTTCCGAAAGGAGTGCCCGTTCGAGTCGGGCCTGGGGCACCACATTGGCTTTGCTCATGAGATGACTCAGGCATTTTTTGTTGGCAGACTAAAGTTTGCGGGCGGGCACCACATAGTTTCATATGCAACCAAAATCGGTTGTTTATACCAGAGGGCCTGCTACATGCCGTAGCGTCAGATGGCCCAGACTTTCAGCATCACGGATTTGTTCACCATCGGTATCGGGCCATCAAGTTCGCATACCGTAGGCCCGATGCGCGCGGCGCGCGATTTTGCCGAGCGGGCGTT
>JBGSPK010000280.1:0-2637 GCA_041738665.1 Sphingorhabdus sp.
GCGGCCAGTTTCAGGTCGTGAATATCCAGCAGGCTTCGCGGCTCGGTACAATTTGTCGTCATTGATTGAAGCACCCCGTCCTCTTCTTGCAATCAGTTGCATATAGCCTTGATAGGCAAGTTGATAGGCGAGTATCGATTCCGCGCCCCGGTTCTGGTTTATTCCATGCGGCGTGATGCCGTCACGGCAGCTCCCTGTAACAGCGTCGATTAACGGTTGATGACGGTCGTTGTTTCCGTGAAACCAAGACATTGCCTGTTCGGCATGGGCCAACCATTCAGGATTGGGGTGCATGTCATTGGCGGCAGCGCATGCATCGACGGCAGACCATGCTTCGAGTGGCTGCTGGTCAAAGGGCAGAAAATCGCCTTGACGGCCGAACCCTTCCGAGCCGATTGGCCTGAACATGCCGCGTTCGCTTATTTGTTGTTGATTTATCCAGCGCAGTGCGTCGATGCCGGTATCCAGCCAATCGAGGCGACCGGTGATTTTGCCTGCTTTCATGAGCGCTTCCGGCAATCTCGGATTGTCATAAGCAAGAACGGTTTCAAACCATGTCCAGTCGGGTCTGGATGACGCTTTTAGCAGCTGAAACAGCATCTCGCCGGTATGCGCGATAACGTGTTGCGCAGCTATATTCTCGGGATCGTTTTCGATAATATCTGCGGCGCCCAGTGCGGCAAAGGCGTGCGCTCTGGGTGACCCCAGTTCGCTGACAAGTCCAATCGTACGATTGAAAAAGTCCGAAGCCCACCAACGTATATCCTGATGCGGATTATGCCGGGCGGTGTGGCCCAGACTCCAGATTGTCCGGCCATTCGAGTCTTCCGATCCCGCCTCCTCAAGCCAGCGTCGATCATATCCCATGAAATTTCGAAAACGCCGGGTATCAGGATTGTAGCTGTCCTGAATGAACGAGCAGAATGTCAAAGCGAGATGATATGCTGACGGCTCGGACCGATTGCTCACATGGTTCATAAGCATCAGCGCGCGGGCATTGTCATCGACGCAATAGCCATGCGCGCGGTTGGGCACTGGTCCGTGGCTATGTTGAAGCATCCCCGTCCCATCAACCATCGCCTTGAAACCAATCAGGCTGGGAACGGTAAGCATCGCGTCCTTTGCCAGCTTTGGTTGCGGATGCAATATTGTCGAACCGATCATGTCATCGACGCCGGCAACGAATTCGGGCCATATTGTGCTTCGCCCCCGACGATATGCGCGGCTTTGCGCATCTTGCAATTTGTTGGGGTCAAGCGCCAAGTCCAGAATGGCGGCGGCAAGCGCCTCGCTGTCGCCGGGATCGAATAGTTTCCCGCATCCGTCCGCAAGCAATTCGCGGGCGTGAATATAGGGTGTCGAAATGACCGCTTTACCTAGAGCTACGGCATAGCTTAGAGTTCCCGAGGTGCTCTGGTTCAGGTTGGGATAAGGCGTGAGATAAATCTGGCATTGGTCAAGCTCGGTCAGCAAGTCGTCTATATCGAGGAATTTGTCGACCCATTCCACGTGACCATCCAACCCTAATGACGAGGCCCGGGCTTTCAACGCATCCCGATATGCCTCGCCACCTTGAGCGATCAAATTGGGATGGGTTGCACCGATAATCCGGTACCGAAAATCGGGATATTGTCCCCGAACTTTAGCCAACGCATCCAGAGCGGTTTCGAGACCCTTGCCAGGGCCAAGGAGACCGAAAGTCGCGAGTGTAAGCGGTGCCGACGGATCCTTTCCCGATAGCGGACGGTCGGGTGCACCATGCTCGATAACCGAAATACGATGCGGGTCGGCTTTGTAGTGGGACACCAACAGGTCGCGGCCATGGACCGACATGACCATGATCCGGGACGCTATCCCTATAAGGCGCTCGATAATGGCAAGTTGGCCGGCCGAAGGATGGGGCAAGATCGTGTGGAATGTCACTATCACCGGTGCGGCCAAGCGCTCGGCCAAGCCTATGATATATTGCCCGTCATCGCCGCCGAATATGCCGAACTCATGCTGAATCCACACAGCGTCATATTGTGCTTCATTTATCGCCCGCGCCGCAGAATGATACGAGGCCTGATCCGCTTCCACAAACGCAATGCGATTTTGCGAGGATTCACCGTCGCGCAAAACGCAGATATGATCGACGTTAAAAATGCTTCCGCACGAACCTGCGTGGCTGACAATATCGCTGGTGAATGTCGCCAGACCACATGCCCGTGTTGGACATGGTCCGATTAGCGCAATCTTGCCAGAAGTGGGCTGACACTCATCCGGAGCCTCATCAAAAATGAATGTCGGAAGTTCCAGATCGTCGGTAAAATCGGTCGATAATGCGGTCACAGGGTGGCCTCCCTCTTAAACGAGTTGTCCTCTTCCCATGTTATCGTATCATCCAGCTTGATCGTGGATGGAATATTTGCGGTCGGACGGTTCAACATCCTGTCAGCGTCGAGGCGGCACCAGCAGTTTTGAAATCTGCTTATGTTGCCAGATTCCCTAATATGAAGGAACCTTATCACATTAACCTGCCGACTGAAATAGGGGGATGTCGGGCGAGAGATGTCGCAATTGTTAAACATGGTAAAGTCCGCTTTTAATCAGTCATTGTCGCTTTCAATCAATTAACGGAGTGATCGCATTTCTGTT
>JBGSPK010000173.1:0-4441 GCA_041738665.1 Sphingorhabdus sp.
GGTGACGGGACAAAATCCCTATTCCACTGCGGCCGCAGCAGAAGCTGTGATCAAGGCAATGGGACGCCCGCTCGCACCGCGGCAGCCATGGGCCGATGAACGGAGTATAACGCTGCTGTCGCAGATGCTGAGCGACGATAAAGCGAAAGCGATGGCATCGTTTAACGCCGACCCGTCGCTCTACGATGTCCCGCTGATCGCCATGTGGGGTTTCTACCGCGCCCAATCGGCAGGCCCGGATCGCGACACGCTGACCAATGCGGTAGAAGTGATGGAATTGGCCTTGCCGCACTTCAGCAGACCAGAATTGGTTGCCGGAATCGCAGAAGCCCGAAGCAAGCTGGCAAAAATGTAATAATGTCATGATGGGCTGGCGGATGTTTCCAACGCGTCCGCTGCCCATGGTGCGCGGGTCCGTCAGGGAATGCCGCTTTCACCTTCGCTCAAGATCGCCCCAAGCGCGAGTTGCGAAGCTACAGGAACAAGTCATGCACGATACCATCGAATTAAACGCTATCAGCCATCATTTCGATACGGCCAGCGAACGGATCGAACTGTTCCGCAGCCTTTCATACACTATCCGTGCAGAGGAAACGCTGGCAATCATTGGTCCTTCGGGTGCGGGAAAGTCTAGCCTGCTGTCGATTGCCGCTGGTCTGGAAATGCCGGCGGGCGGCAAGGTTTGCTTTACCATCGATGGTGTCGAAGTGGACGCGCTGACGATGCGCGCCAATTCCGGTTTCATCTTCCAGCAATTTCACCTGATGCCGGAACTCGATGCCATCGGTAACTTGGCGTTGCCGCTTCGCCTGAAGGGCAACCGGGACGCTTTCGACATCGCTGCCATCTGGCTTGAAAAGGTGGGTCTGAAAGATCGCGCCCGGCATCGCCCCCACCAATTGAGCGGGGGTGAGCAACAGCGCATCGCCGTGGCGCGAGCTTTTGTCACCGCCCCGCGTTTTATCTTCGCGGATGAACCCACTGGCAATCTGGATATGCAGACGTCCGAAGGCGTTGCCGGGCTGATGTTTGACTGCGCCCGCGAAACAGGTTGCGGCTTGGTGATCGTGACTCACAGCAGGACGTTGGCGATTCGTGCAGACGCCAGCCTGCTTCTCGACGCCGGACAGCTGAAGGCAGCGGCATGAACAGATTCAAACTGATGCTTGAGAATAGCTTGCGCGACTTGAAGGGTGGCGATGGGCGCATCAGCATGGCCACGCAAACGGCCCTGCTGTTTTTCCTCATGACACTGACGCTCACCAGTGCGTCGATCCAAAGCTATCTGGCCGGCAATCTCGATCAGATGCTTGGCTCTGACTTGGTGATTGAAAGCCATACTCCACTGAAGAAGGCTGACGAGGCCACATTCAAATCCCTCGCGGCCGGCGTTTCGGTCACACAGTTGGCCGACATAACCCTTACGTACAAAGATGAATGGGCCCGCGTGCAGTTGAAGCTGGTCGATGACGCATATCCGCTGCAGGGCAATCTCCAGATCGGCGACACGCCGGTAGACACGCAGCGCGCAGTAAACCGCGGACCGGGGACCGGCGAGATCTGGATGGATTCGCGGCTCGCCATCAAGCTTAGGACGCAGGTGGGTGAGACCATCAATATCGGTGGCACGGACCTGCGCCTCAGTGCCATCCTGTTTCATGAACCCGACCGCATCCTGGAAGGCCATAGCACGACTATGCGCGCCATGGTGCATTTCCAAAGCCTTGAGGGCGCATCGATCAAAAGCAGCAAGGGCCGAACGCGCTATCTGGTTGCCGCCGATGAAAAGCAGCAACAGGCGATCGAAATCTGGTCGCGTGAGGCCCTGCCTGGCGCCAACGTCATCAAAAAATTTGGCGGCCAGCATCCACTTGCAAGCTTTTGGAAACGCACCGAGAATTTCCTCGGCCTGGCATCCGTAATTCTGTTTTTCATGGGTGCCGTGGCCCTTGATATGACCAATCGCCGCTGGCTCGCCAAAATGCGCTACCGGCTTGCGATTTATGCAAGCTTTGGCACCAGCACCCGCACCGCGATGCTGATGGCGCTGGGCGAATGGCTGGCTGGTTTCATTCTGTCCATCGCCCTGGCTAGCACGCTGGCCATATTCGCATACGGACTAATCGTCGCCGAACTGCAAGGATATTTCCCCGGGCTTCGCGCCACTTGGCATGCGGCACCAGCCTTGAAGACAATCGGCCTGTTCTTTTTGCTGCTGCTCGCGCTGCAGGTGCCCAGCTTCATCCAGCTGTCCCGCGCGTCGTTGCTTTCGCTTATCCGTAATCCGGCCGAAAGCAGGTATGTGTGGCATCGGTTGTTCTGGAGCATCAGTTCGGTCACGCTGCTGGCCGCTGCCTACTCCGACAATTGGCTGCTGACCGGCATGACGCTAACGGCAATCGCGGCAGCGCTCACCCTGATGGCAGCGCTGACCTGGACTGTCATCCGATTGGGCGATCTTTGGGGCCGCCGACGCGCCGGTCTGCTCCCCTTTGCCTTTTTTATGATGCGGCAGCGCCTGTTTGCCAAATCAGCGCAGGTGATGGGGTTGGGATTGTGCGGGCTTCTCCTTCTTTTTTCCCTGATGCTGATGCGTGACTTGGGAACAACAATGGAGGGCTATGGCCGGAGCCATGACGGCAATCTCATGATCGCCGAAGGTCAGACCGATCAGATTGACGCGATCAATCACTGGGCCAAGCAGACCGGCAGCACCATACGGTCCCTGCGTCCATTTGTGTCTGCACAACTTGTTGCCGTGAACGGCAAAGCCATTGCAGACATGCGGAAACCCAGCGACACGCTGGCAACACTCAAAGATCCGATACGGCTTAGCTGGACGGACGCTATGCCAAAGAACAACCGCCTAATCGGCGGCAAATGGTGGACGGAAGGCACCGACAACTGGCGGCAGATTTCCGCTGAACCCGAAGTCATGACCGACATGGGGTTCAATTATGGCGACACGCTGACCTACCAGATCAGCGGCAAACCTTATGACTTTACACTGGTGGCAAGCCACGCCTACAAACCGGGCGCAGGATCGATAACCTTCTGGTTCCAGGTTCCCTTATCGGCCAGAGCGCAGATCGATGCCCCGACCCGCTATATGGGCAGCATGGAATTGCCGGAACCGGCATGGAATGCACTTGCTGGTCTATGGCAGCAATATCCCACCCTCTCGCTTGTGCCGCTCCAGGAACTGACTGAACGGTTTGACCAGACGCTCGGCATCGTCACGAAAGTGACGAGTGGCTACGCGGCCATGGTGTTATTGCTGGCGCTCTTTGTGCTCGCTGCGTCAGTGAGTGGCTTCAGCGCCGATGATCGCCAGAAAAATGGCCTGCTAATGAGCATGGGGCTTAAGGAGACGGATTGCCTGAGGCTGAATTTCTATGATTGGAGCCTTACCGCCCTGATCGCCGCCGCTGGTGCTATCGCGGGTACTTGGAGCGCGGGATTGCTGATCTATCAGACCCAGTTCAATCTGACCTACAACCCGGACATTCTTTGGGTGACAGGAATGGTCTTTGCCATGGTATCGACCGTGTGCCTCGTGGGTTACTTCGCCTGCCGTCAAAGCCTCAAGGTATCGGTTTGCAATCTTATGACGACGTAGAGCGAACCCGAATTCGCCTGCCGACGACCATCACTCCAAATCTGAGCTTGCGCTATTCATTTCAATTTCCTTGCGCGCATCCTCTTCAATCAGTTTTGTGGCTTCTTCTGCTGCCTGTTCAATCGATAGCTGCTTTTTCTTCACCTCGTTCTGCTCGATGGCGGTAACCGCCTTTTCCGCATCTTTGACAGTTGGTTCCTCTACGCAGCCGGTAAGGGCGCTAAGGGTAGCTATTGCCAACGCGTAAGCAGCTGCTCTCATTTCTGTTCAGGCTTCAATTCGCCGTCATAATTGCCAACGAGCGACAGAGTTGCTGCCCAAGCCGCTACATTCTGGCGCAGTTCTGCCTTATCGATTTTGTCGAGCGTATCGTCCAGCGTGTGATGAAGATCGAAATATTTGGTTCCATCCTGTTGAAGGTCGATAATCCCCAATTTCTGCGCCGCGATAATTGCACCAATATCAGCGCCGCCGCCGGCTGGCTGCTGTCGTGGCACCACCCCTAAAGGCGAGAGCGCGGCTGTTATTTGTGCTTTCAGACCCTTCGCGCTTTCCGGCAGCAGAAAGTCGACGGCCCAGATTTTGCCAGCGCCGAAATCGGATTCCATCGCGAGCGCATGCGGTTCGCTGGAATGTTTTGTGCCATAGTCCTTGCCGCCCCAGATGCCGACTTCCTCTGCACCAGCCCAAAGAAGCCTGATGGTTCTTTTCGGTTGAGCGACCTTCAACGCCGCCGCAGTAATGATCCCGCATCCGGCTGCATCATCGATCGCGCCAGTGCCCAAGTCCCAGCTATCGAGATGGCAGGCGATGACGATCATC
>JBGSPK010000174.1:0-5213 GCA_041738665.1 Sphingorhabdus sp.
TCTTCCTAAAGACCATAAGTTGAAACATGGTTCAACTTTCACTATAGGCTGAATCCGTAACGGGTAAAGACCCGCTTTTTGAGCAGGAGAGTGAACCATGAAATCCCCTAAAATCTCGATCATCCGCGCTGCGTTGCTGGCTAGCATTGCTGCACCAGGCCTTGCTTTCACGGTACCGGCAATTGCGCAGGACGAAGCGTCGGTTACCGATGAGGGTGAAGGCGGCGAAATCATTGTCACTGCACGTCGCCGCGAAGAAAGCCTCTTGGATGTGCCGATTTCGATTACGGCGATATCGGGTGAAGCGCTCGCGGCCCAAGGTGCAGTGGACATCACTGCATTGCAGGACAAGGCGCCGAACATGACGCTGCAAATTGCACGCGGCTCGAATTCGACCTTGATCGGCTTCATCCGCGGCGTCGGCCAGCAGGACCCGCTCTGGGGCTTTGAACCCGGCGTAGGCCTTTATGTCGATGACGTCTATGTAGCCCGCCCGCAAGGCGCGGTTCTCGATATTTTCGATGTGTCGCGTGTCGAAGTTTTGCGTGGCCCGCAAGGAACGCTATACGGTCGTAACACCATTGGCGGCGCGATCAAATATGTCACCAACCGTCTTGGCAACGAATTTACTGGCAAGGTGCGCGCGGCTTATGGTGCGTATAATCAGGTCGACCTGATTGGCCAGATTACCATTCCTGTAGGCGATACGTTTTCCATTGGCGGTGCGGTTGCGTGGTATCAACGCGACGGCTTCGGCAAGAACCTGACCACTGGCGCAGAGCACTACAACAAAGACGTGCTCGCGGGTCGCATCTCGGCCGAGTTCACGCCTACGGATGACATTTTCATCCGGATTGCCGCCGACAAGATCATTGATAAATCGAACCCGCGCCACGGCACGCGGCTTTTGGGCAACGGAGCCAATCCAGTTTTTGCACCGACTGCAAGCGTATATGACACACGCGCCGGTATCGGCGACAAGAACAAGGTCGAAACGCAAGGCGTCTCGCTGACTGCGGAATTCGGCTTGTCCGATGCCATTACCTTCAAGTCGATTTCGGCTTACCGCGATGGCCACACCGATACCCTGATCGACTTCGACAATACTCCCGGCCCTGTTCTGGATGTTCCTGCCTTTTATGACGACCGTCAGTTTACGCAGGAACTGCAGTTGCTGTTCGAGGGCGACCGCATCCAGGGCGTTGCCGGAGTCTATTATCTCGATGCACGCGCCAGTGGGGCGTTCGACACCGTTGTCGGCCTGTTGAACACGACGACGCTAACTTCGGGAACCGTCAAAACAAAGAGCTATGCGGCTTTTGCCGATGTCAGCTTTGACATTACCGAGCAACTCAAACTTTCGGGTGGACTACGTTATACCAAGGACGATAAGACCGGAACTGTATTCCGCCGCAATTATACGGGTATCCGTAGCCCGTTATTCGGCAATGCAAGCGCTATTCCAGGCCTTATCCGCACCAATTACACGAATGATCGGAGCTTCGAAAAGCTGACGCCGCGTGTGTCGTTGAGCTTTCAGCCTAACGACAATCTGAATTTTTATACGTCTTACGGAAAGGGCTTCAAATCGGGCGGCTTCGATATGCGGGGCGACGCTGTGTTCACGCCGACGACGGTCAACGGCTATGAGCCGGAAACCATCGACAGCTATGAAATCGGTTTGAAGAGCGCGCTGCTGGACCGCAAGCTGTTTGCAAATATTGCCTTGTTCAAGTCAAAGTACAAGAATCAGCAGGTCACGATCCAAGTTCCGGCGTTGCCGAGCGGAATTGCAAGCTTTGTAGACAATGCGGGTAAAGGCGATATCTGGGGTGCAGAGCTTGAGCTTCGCGCCATTCCGTCGCCGTATTTCTCGATGAACGCGGCCTTTGGCTACACCAACGCCGATTATGAGGAGTTTCTGACTTTTGTTGGCGGAGGTACCACACCCGTCGATGTGGCGAATGCACGCGAATTCCAGAACACGCCTCGCTTCACGGCAAGTGCGTCGGCAAGCCTGTCGGGTGATCTCGCGGGCGGGATAGTTTCATTCACGCCTGCTGTGTCTATGCGCAGTGACGCCCATTTGTTTGAAATACCGACGCCCGCACTTGATCCCGACGGCTATTTCCTGGTCGATGCATCAGCCGCCTGGACCTCGCCCGATGACAGCATCAAGCTGTCGGTCAATTTGCGTAACCTGACCAATGAGAAGTATCGCGTCGGTGGTTACAACTTCCCGGGTGCGTTTACCGGCAATTCTATCATTGGCTATTACGGACCGCCGCGCACCGCGACTTTCAGCGTTGAATACCGCTTTTAGTTTCGCACTTAATTCGTGCGTAAGATATAAAAAGGCCGGGGAAATTCCCCGGCCTTGTTTTTGTAGTCAGCGTTTGCGCATTACTTGCTCAGCCGCGCAACACCCCGCCAAGCTTGGTTGCAGCGGCAACAATCTTGTCGCTTATCGCCTTTAGATCCTCATCGCCATAACTCTTGTCTTGAGGTTGTAACGTCACCTCGACCGCTAGGCTGACTTGTCCCTCCGGCACGCCCTGTCCAGCAAACCTGTCGAAGAGTTTGACTGCAACGATATTGTCCTTGTCGCATCCTTTGATGGCGCGGACCAGATCTCCCGAGGGCATGGAACCGGCTACCAGAAATGCGAAATCGCGCGTTACCGCTTGCAACACCGGCGGCACAAATGCCGGGCGCATAAAGCCGGGAGCTCTCTTGAGCGGAATGGCATCCAGGTAGATTTCAGCCGCCACTAAGGGCCCGTCTATATCGAAAGCTTTGGCCGTCGCGGGATGCAACGTCCCAAATGCAGCCAATATGTTTTTTGGGCCCATACGCAGCGTCGCCGATTGTCCGGGATGATAATGCGCCCCAGCCTCATCCATCAGCATCAGGCCATCAGTCGCTACGCCGGCTGCGGCCAACAGGGCCAGCACTTCCGCCTTGACGTCAAATACGTCGAATTTTGCAGCCTTGCCGGTAGCCCATCCGCGCGGTGTCTTTTCGCCTGCCAGAACGACTCCCGCAGTTAGCCGCTCGCTGTCGTCCAGATAGCGACGGCCGATCTCGAACAGACGTACCGACGAAGCGCCGCGATCCATGTTGCGCTGTGCAGCGGATAACAATCCCGGTAGCAGCGATGGACGCATGACCTTCATGTCCTCCGAGATCGGATTTGCCAGACTCCAGCCGCCGCCTCCCAAAGCATCAGCTTCCTTTTGTGGCAGAAACGACCAGTTGATCGCTTCATTCAGCCCACGCGCTGCAGCAGCGCGCCGGACCTTACGTTCAAGCGATTGCAGCGGTGTGGCCGTGGGTTTGGCGACCCCATCTGCACGCGGCAGCGGCGTTGACACAACATGGTCGAGCCCTACGATCCGCACGACCTCCTCGACAAGATCTGCCGGTCCATCGATGTCACGGCGCCAGCTGGGAATGGTCACCATCCCATCGTCCGCAACAGCAAAACCAAGCGACCGTAGAATGTCATACTGCCGTTCGGCCGGCACGTCGATTCCGCCAAGCCGCGCGCATAAGTCTGGGTCATAAGCAATAACGCGCGCCGTAACCGGAGGCATCCCCGAACGCACAACTTCGCTTGCGGTGCCACCGCAATGCTCAAGAACAAGCTTTGTCGCGATCGCAAGCCCAGCATCCAGAAATGCAGGGTCGACACCACGCTCGAACCGCTGGCGCGCATCGCTGGTCAACGCCAGCTTCTGCCCTGTCCGGGCAATATGCTCGGGATCGAAATAAGCGCATTCAATCAGCACATCGGTTGTGGTTTCCGACACACCCGAATGCTCGCCGCCCATGATGCCGCCAATGTCGTGGACTTGCCGCTCGTCGGCAATGACGGTCATGCTGGCGTCAAGAGTATAAGTCTTGCCGTTCAGCGCGATGATCTGCTCGCCATCATGGGCTTTTCGGGCAGTCAGGGCACCGCTGAGCTTTGCTCGGTCATATACGTGGAGCGGCCGGCCCAGATCGACCGAGATAAAATTGGTAATATCGACCAGAACCGAAATCGGCTTCTGGCCGATGGCTTTCAACTTACGCGCCATCCATTCCGGCGATGCGCCGTTGGAAACGCCCGATACAGCCTGCGCATAAAATGCAGGGCAGCCCGCAGCGTCATCGGTGCGAATATCGGGTGCAGTTCCGCTTCCCGACACAGGCTCCAGCGTCGTCATGCGATAGACTTCGGCAAGCGGACGCAATGTGCCGAGACCAGCAGCAGCAAGATCATGTGCGATACCGCGTACGCCCATGCAATCCTGCCGGTTTGGTGTCACACTGACATCGATAACCGGATCGTCGAGTTCTGCCCATTGCGCATAGGTCTGGCCGACGGGCGCGTCAGACGGCAGTTCGATGATGCCATCATGATCATCGCCGAGTTCGAGTTCGGCGATCGAACACATCATGCCGTTGGATTCGACACCTCGGATGGCTGCGACCTTGAGAACCATGCCATTGGCAGGCACAACCGCACCGGCTGGGCCGAACACCCCAAGCATCCCCGCACGCGCATTGGGCGCGCCACACACAACCTGAAGCGGCTCACCGCCTGCATCTACAGTCAGCACTTGCAGCTTATCGGCTTGCGGATGTGGTGATGCGGTCAGCACCTTGGCAATACGGAAGGCCGAAAGCTTGTCCGCCGGGTTTTCGATGCCTTCGACCTCAAGCCCGATGCGATTGAGGCAGTCCGCTACCGCCTGAATGTCAGCGTCGGTTTCCAGATGTTCTTTCAACCAGGAGAGCGAGAACTTCATGCGCCGACTCCCCCGCTAAGTGTGGGTACGTCGAGCGCATTGAACCCATAATGCTGAAGCCAGCGATTATCGCCGTCAAAAAAGGCGCGCAGGTCATCCATGCCATATTTGAGCATCGCGAGGCGATCGACACCAGTGCCGAAGGCGAAGCCCTGCCAGATGTCTGGGTCGAGGCCGCAGGCTTCGATAACCTTGCGGTGGACCATGCCACTGCCGAGCACTTCCATCCAGCTTTCGCTGCCGCCGATGACTCTTTTACCCTTGATGACCGAATAACCGACGTCGACCTCGACCGAGGGCTCGGTGAACGGGAAATAACTCGGGCGCAAACGCAGCACGACGTCGTCGCGCTCGAAAAACGCGCGCAGAAATGTCTCCAGCGTCCATTTGAGATGCCCCAGATGAATGCCTTTGTCG
>JBGSPK010000243.1:0-10190 GCA_041738665.1 Sphingorhabdus sp.
CCAATCACCTTCCATGCGATCATTGACTGGTCAAATGCGCTCAACAACGGCGAGATGCAGCTGCGCGAAATCCTCGATTTGGACGCGATGCTCTCGAAGGCGCCCGAAACGCTGACCGACGATGAGGAAGAAGAAGGCGACGGCGAGATAAGCGAGAAGACCGCTGGCGTTTCTTACAAAGAAGAAGAAGAAGTCGAGGACGAGCCTGAAGCCGCCAGCGACGACGATGATGATATGACCGAACGTCGCACGCGGCCGGTTGAGGAAGAGGAAGAGGACAACACCCTCAGCCTCGCGCAGATGGAAGAAGCGTTGAAGCCAGAGGCTCTGGAGCGATTCGCCAAGATTGCGTCGTTGTTCAAGAAATTCTCGAACGTTCAGCTGGAGCGCATGCGCGCGCTGAATGCAGGTGACGATTTTTCCACAGCTTCGGAAAATAAGTATCATAAATTGCGTGAAGAATTGACCGCCGAGGTTGAGTCGGTTCAGTTCCATGCGAACAAGATCGAATATCTGGTCGACCAGTTATATTCGTTCAACCGTCGCCTGACCGCATTGGGTGGACAGATGCTTCGCTTGGCCGAGCGTCACAAGGTTCCGCGCAAGGCGTTCCTCGATAGCTATATGGGCCATGAGCTCGACGAAAATTGGCTGACCGACGTTTCGAATATCGACAAGAAATGGACCGCCTTTGCGACGAACGAGGCCGATGGCGTCGAGCGCATCCGTGCGGAAATTGCCGACATCGCCGCCAATACCGGCATGTCGCTCAACGAATTCCGCCGCATCGTCAACATGGTGCAAAAAGGCGAGCGTGAAGCACGTATCGCCAAAAAGGAAATGGTCGAGGCAAATCTGCGCCTCGTGATTTCCATCGCAAAGAAATATACCAATCGCGGGCTTCAGTTTCTCGACCTCATTCAGGAAGGCAATATTGGCCTGATGAAGGCGGTCGATAAGTTCGAATATCGTCGTGGCTACAAGTTCTCGACCTATGCGACGTGGTGGATCCGTCAGGCGATTACTCGCTCGATCGCCGATCAGGCGCGCACCATCCGTATTCCGGTGCATATGATCGAAACGATCAACAAACTCGTCCGCACGTCGCGCCAGTTCCTCCACGAACAGGGCCGCGAACCGACACCCGAGGAAATGGCAGAGCGCCTCTCGATGCCGCTAGAAAAGGTCCGCAAGGTGATGAAAATCGCCAAGGAGCCGATTTCGCTCGAAACGCCAATTGGCGACGAGGAAGACAGCCACCTTGGCGACTTCATCGAGGACAAGAACGCGATTATCCCTGTCGATGCCGCGATTCAAGCGAACCTCAAAGAAACTGTCACCCGTGTGCTGGCGTCACTGACGCCACGCGAGGAACGCGTGCTTCGCATGCGCTTCGGCATCGGTATGAATACCGATCACACGCTTGAAGAAGTCGGCCAGCAGTTCAGTGTGACCCGCGAACGAATTCGCCAGATTGAGGCCAAGGCGCTCAGAAAACTGAAGCATCCAAGCCGTAGCCGCAAGATGCGGTCTTTCTTGGACCAATAATAACCGGACGGGGGCAGCCCTAATTTACAGGCTGCCCTGTCATATTTCGGCTACCGATAGGCTGTCACAACTTTTGCACCCAGCAAGCCCGTTGCATGTGATATCTCAACGGTTCGCGGACGCGCGTTCGTCCAGCGCTGATACTCATTGGCCGACACGAAATAGCGCCCTCCTTCCAATGCGGCGCGTGGTGAAACAGGCTGTAAATAGGCCCAATGGTATATCTGCCTGCTTTTACTAGCGTGGCTGGTTTCAAGACGGTCCAACCGCATTTCGCTCGTCTGTATTATGCCCATATGCATGCCGTTTACCGTAGGCAATATTCCCATGGTCCACACGGGCCAAGACATGAAAGCCCCTATACCGCAAAGCCCCAGCGCCATACGTCGCATCACCGGTTGGGACCAGTTGTAACGCAATATGGCGAAGGGAGCCGTGGCCGAGATTAGCGCCACTAAAAGGCCCCATGTTGCCAGACTTGAGCCGTAAGCAATATTGCGGGGGATATCGTCACCGACGAATACCACCAGCAACATTGTCACCACAATCGCGAGCATGAAGGGGGACAATGCCAAGGGTATTGCCCATTGCATATCGGGTTTGTTCGCCGCGCGGTCCATCCGATGATGATATGCTGCTAATATTACCAATCGGTTGATCGGGCATTCGACATCAAACTCGGTCAAAGACCTAACTCTTTTCCGATATGGCTATTCGAGACCTTTATTGGCGTAGCGCAACAAGAATGTGGTGCTAATGATGCCGTCAACAGGAGGGAAAATTGACCATCACGACGCGCCAGATTGGCCTTGCCGCTCTACTCACTATGCTATCGATGGTCGCAATCTGGTTGCTGCTCACCGCGCTTGGTCCAAATTGGGCTGCCTATGCCCCTGCCACCTGCACCGCTACGCGCTGTTTTTGCGAGCTGCCACGCATCGGATCGCTTGTCCTGCAACCGGCGAACAGCTGGTCGAGCTATGGCTATGCATTTGCCGGACTCCTGATGATCGTGCTCTCGCAAGGCCAGACGTGGAAATCCCGTTTTCGCTCGGAAGCCGCAACGGCTTTCGGACTGACCGCGATTTTCGTCGGTCTTGGCTCAGTGTTGCTACACGCTACACTCACCTTGTGGGGGCAATTCTTCGACGTGATGGGGATGTATCTGACCGGCGGGTTTATGCTGATAAGCGCGCTGGCCCGCTGGCGCGGACTGCCGCCGCGATTGGCTATTGTCTTCTACCTGTTGCTCGTCAGCGCTTTAATCCTGGTGCTCTACCAGATCCCCGATGTGCGGCGCTGGCTGTTCGCAGTGGTGCTTTTGGCGGCGATTGTTATCGAGCTTGGCTTTGCCCGGCCCCGGCGCGCGCGGGTGAGGGTCGGATATTATTTTGCCGGGATCGCGACCAAAGCCGTGGCGTTCACCATCTGGAACCTCGACCAGCACGGAACATTATGCGCGCCCGAAAGCCTGTTACAGGGCCATGCCGCATGGCATCTGCTAGGCGCCACATCGCTGTGGCTGACATTCCTATACTATCGGAGCGAACGGGCGCGTTAATCGCTACATTTAGAGCATCCCAAAAGTTTTCTCCCCGTAAACCAGTTTTTTAAGACTTTTCGCTAATCAGAACGGCTTATGCGTCCCACAGCGGACGACGGACCAACAGGCGGAGCACATAATGGACAATCTGGCGCGGCCTCAAAAGGATGACGCTTTTGGCGCTTCCTTTGTGCGCACCATATTGTCCGAAGGCAGTCTGCCGGTTGTCGCCCCGCTCATCGCCTTTCTAGGAAATGGTAGCGAAAGGCCGGATTTGCGGTCCCCAGCAAAGACTGCGCGTGCTGCGTTACTCGCAGACATCGCGCACTTCATGAACATCTCGCATGGTCGCCACCCAGGAGTTGTCGATCACGCCGCGCACAAGATTGTTGACGATCCCGCGCGCAAATGGCTTGTACAGGCGATTGACGGGATCGCATCGGAACGCGCCTATCTTAACAAATTGACCGTGACCGCGGGGCCAATTCGCCGGTTGAACGGGCAGGACAAGATTACCGCGCTCATCGAAGGGCAGTCGAAAAACTTCGAAATGTTGGCGACTTCGGATCGCAAGGGATGTCCGGCGGGTGCGGCAATTGCGTTTGTCGTCGATTGGAATCAGACGCGTGCGCTGCTCGACCGGGTAGCTTTACACATCGGTCTTGAACCGGCACCGCTTTCCTTGCCGTCGGTTGATGATTGCCTCCGTCTTGCAGAGCAACTCGACGATGGCGCAGGATACCGGCGCGCGATGGCATTCGGTTCCGACCAGCTCCTTGCCCAACAACGCGGTCTATGGCAGCTAATCGCCGCCCGGCATGTTGAAATGTTGGCCAGCTAAAATCCCTTTATTGGGTTGCATATAATTTTGAGCGCACCTACGAATTAACCGTTCGATTAACTTGACGGGAACGTTCCATGCGCTTTGAAGGCACCGATAATTATGTCGCCACCGATGATTTGAAGGTTGCGGTCAATGCAGCAACCAAATTACGGCGACCCTTGCTGGTCAAGGGCGAACCGGGCACAGGCAAAACCGTTCTGGCTCAGGAAATCGCCACGGCAATGGGTGCGCCGCTGATCGAATGGAACATCAAATCGACCACCAAGGCACATCAGGGCCTGTATGAATATGACGCGGTGGCGCGGCTCCGCGATAGCCAGCTGGGCGACGAACGTGTCCACGACATCAAGAATTACATCAAGAAGGGCAAATTATGGGAGGCGTTCACCGCCCCCGTCCTGCCCGTGTTGCTGATCGACGAGATCGACAAGGCCGACATCGAATTTCCCAACGACCTGTTGCAGGAACTCGACCGGATGGAATTCTACGTTTACGAAACGCATGAAACGATCAAGGCGGTCGACCGGCCGATCGTGATTATCACATCGAACAACGAAAAAGAGCTTCCCGACGCGTTTCTGCGTCGGTGCTTTTTCCATTATATCAAATTTCCTGATCGCGACACGATGCAGGCGATCATCGATGTCCATTTCCCGGGAATCCAGAAGATATTGGTCTCAAAGGCGATGGATATTTTCTACGAGGTGCGCGACGTTCCCGGATTGAAGAAAAAGCCCTCGACTTCGGAATTGCTCGACTGGCTCAAACTTCTTTTACATGAAGACATGCCGCTCGATGTCCTGCAATCTCGCGACCCGACCAAGGCGATACCGCCGCTTCACGGTGCATTGCTCAAGAACGAACAAGACGTGATGTTGTTCGAGCGACTGGCCTTTATGGCGCGGCGTACCAACGGCTAGCCCTGCGCCGCTGGTCAAATCACATAAGCAACTTCCAAGTCGCCCCAGCGTTGGCCATTGATGCGTAACGGCACATAGACGTTGCGGACGATTTTGTAGTTTTTGCCGTCACCTTCGTGGCGGTAAACAGCCATCATATAGTCCTGCTCACTGGCTTTTGCGATGAGGTCGACCCCTTCGAAGAGCACGCGGCCATTCCGGCAATATTTGGTGTCATGTGCAACATCGCCGGTTGGCTGACGCGAATATTCCTTGAGATGCACCGGCAAAAACCCTTTGCGGCTCGTGCAAACGACGGACAATATCCGGTCAGGATCGGTTTGTTTCACCGATTCCAGAACCGGCTGCCAATTTCGCTCAGCCCATGCCGTCAGTTTTGACGTAAACCGGGGCGGATTGCTGCCCATGATTTGCTTCAAATCTGAATCAAAAAGGTCGTCGACCGTAAGTCCGCCATTAGAGATCGCTGCCTCGGTCAGTTCGATAACCCGTTTGGCTTCATGCTGCGCAAGCTCGACAAATTCGGCATCGTGCGGGGACAGACCGCTGTGCACAATATGGTCAAACATCCGGTTAGCTTGCGTCTCAAGCTCCACAATCTGGCTGTGCGCGTTACCAACAGCAGAGAACATATCCCCGTTAGCATCGGCAACTGCGTCGCGCACTTTCTGCGAATCGAGAAGACCGCGGTGGATTTGCTCGGTGCTTGTGGCGATCCCGCGGTTGTGCTCGCCGACTTGGCCGACCACGTCACTGACCGACAGAATGAGCGACTGGAGGCTGGCAAATTGTTGCTGTGCAGCACTGCTTGTTGAAATTCCGTCTTCGATCTGACCGACAAATTTGGCGGCCTCATCAGCCAACGAATTGACCTTGCCGGTAATTTCCACCGCAGCCTTCCGCGTATCGAGCGCAAGTTTTTTCACTTCGCTTGCAACAACCGCAAATGTCTGACCAGCCTCACCGGCCTTCTCTGCTTCAATGGCAGCATTGAGTGCAAGCATGTTGGTTGTCCGGGCGATGGTATCTATGGATTGCGATACGCGCTTCACCTGTTCCATCGCGGCAGCGAACCCGGTGATATGTGTGCCCAAACTGCCGATAAGCGAGACCAATGCAGAAAAGCTCGCCATGGACAGTTCGACGGTTTCGGTTCCTCCCCTCAGCTTGCTGACGGCCGATTCGGCGAGACTGCGTGCGTCGGATGTCGCTTGGGTGACCTCTGCAATGTCGGAATCGAGCCGTAATGTCAGTTCGGTCAACTCGCTGTGCTGTGCTTTCAGCCAGCCAGCGGATGCAAGCGCGGTTTCCAGCTTGCCAGCCGCTTCCGCACAGCCGACGGTAACATCACCGCAAATGCGTGCTGTTTCGCGGATCCAGTGGTTTTCCTCGACCTCGATTTTTTCCATTTTCACGGCAATAAGATCCTCATTGGTTTCAGCCGCCAACGGTTACCGCAATATGGTTATCGCCAGGTTAACCACTGAATGTTGACGCAGCCGCGCCAAGCCTCCACAAGCTTAATCGTTCGGTTAACAGGGAGCGGCGCTGTGTTTTTCTCATTCATGGAAGAGTTGCGAACCGCAGGGATTTCCGCATCATTAAAAGAACATCTAGCATTGCTGGAGGCTCTCAACGCGGACGTGATCCAGCAAAGCCCGGAAGAGTTTTATTATCTGGCACGCACGACGCTGGTAAAGGACGAGGCACTGCTCGACCGGTTCGACCAGGTTTTTGGTAAAGTTTTCAAAGGCATTTTTACAGATTACGGTCAAAATCCGGTCGACATCCCGTCCGATTGGCTGAAGGCGATTGCCGAGAAATATCTGTCGCCCGAAGAAATGGCCAAAATTGAAAAGATGGGCAGCTGGGATGAGTTGATGGAGACGCTCAAGAAGCGGCTCGAAGAGCAGGAAAAGCGCCATGAAGGCGGTAGCAAATGGATCGGCACCGGCGGCACGTCGCCCTATGGCAATTCGGGGTATCACCCTGAGGGTGTGCGTATCGGCGGCGAATCCAAGAATAAGCGCGCAGTGAAGGTGTGGGATAAGCGCGAGTTCCAGAATCTCGACCACACACGGCAACTGGGCACGCGAAACATCAAGATCGCGATGCGCCGTCTGCGCAAATTTGCCCGTGATGGAGCAGTCGACGAACTCGATATCGACGCGACCATCAATGGTACCGCGCGGCAAGGGTGGCTCGATATCCACATGCGCCCGGAACGACGCAATGCCATTAAAGTGCTGCTTCTGCTCGACGTTGGCGGGTCGATGGATCCGTTCATCAAGCTGTGCGAAGAATTATTCAGTGCGGCCACTAGCGAGTTCAAAAACCTCGAATTTTTCTATTTCCACAACTGCCCGTACGAAGGCGTGTGGAAGGACAATAAACGCCGTTTCAGCGAGCGGACTCCGATGTGGGACCTGCTGCACAAATTCCCGCATGATTATAAGGTCGTGATGGTCGGCGATGCGTCGATGAGCCCCTATGAAATCACCCATCCAGGCGGCTCTGTCGAGCATTTCAACGAGGAATCGGGTGCCGTATGGATGCACCGCATCACCAACACCTACCCCGCAACCGTGTGGCTAAACCCGGTACCTGAGAAGCAATGGGGCTATTCGCAATCGACCAAAATCATAAAGGAACTGGTCAATGACCGGATGTATCCATTAACGCTGGAAGGTCTCGACGATGCCATGCGGGAATTAAGCCGCAAGCATGGCCATTAATAAAGCAGGTACTTCTGTCGTTCCTGAAGCCATTTTGCCTCATCGCCTGACGTCATCGCGTCAAGATCAGCCGCGCAAGACGCAGGATCGTCGCACCACTCGCGCAATCCCCGACCGCCATTGATCACATCGATCGCCAGCTTTCCAAATTCATACTCATAGGGAAAATCGCGCCATAGATCGTAATCGGGATATAATCGGCGGATTGCCTTGAACGCCAGCGCCTGCACCCGCCACGGTTTGAACGCCTGGTGGTCGTACCCTGCGCCTTCGCCGTGAATATGGACTCCGTGGCAGAGGCTGTGGGTATGTTTGTGGAAAGTTGGCTCAAACCATATTTCGCGCAATGCGCATCCGTGCAGCCATTGCGGCGCAAAGCTGCGCATTTCGTCGATAACCGCGCGGGCGTCGATATCGGGTGCACCGAATATTTCGAGCGGGCGGGTGGTGCCCCTGCCCTCCGACAAATTAGTGCCTTCCAGCATTACGGTGCCGGCATAGGCCCGCGCCATGTTGATGTTCGGTGCATTGGGACTGGGGTTAATCCATAGCCGTTCGGTTGGCCAGCCAAAGCCCGGTGCGGCGTCGGGTTCATATCCCGCCATCGAAATCACGCGGTAATCGACGTCGATCTTGTAATAATCAACGAACCACTGGCCCAACTCTCCCAGCGTAAGTCCATGCCGCATCGGAATTGGGCCTGCCCCCACGAAACTTTCCCATCCGGGAAGCAATATCAAACCTTCGACCGGGCGTCCCGCAGGATTAGGTCGGTCAAGCACCCACACCGTTTTATTATGCTCCGCCGCGGCCTCAAGCATGTAAAGCAGCGTGGTGATGAAGGTATAGATACGGCAGCCCAAATCCTGCATATCGATCAGGATGACATCGAATGTGCCCATCGACTGACCGGTTGGGCGGCGAACTTCGCCATAGAGGCTAAACACCGGGATGCCGTGGACCGGATCGGTGAAGTCAGGCGACTCCATCATATTATCCTGCTTGTCTCCGCGCAGGCCGTGCTGCGGGCCGAAAGCGGCCGTCACGTTGATGTCATCAAGTGCAGCAAGCGCATCAAGCGAATGGGTCAGATCCGCCGTGACCGACGCTGGATGCGCCAGCAAGGCAACGCGCTTGCCCATCAAGGACTTGCGCAGTTCAGGCTCTGTCAGGAGGCGATCAATACCGAATTTCATGCCGCGCTAGGTGCCTCCAGTTTTAGCGCAAAGCAATCCCTATGATGGAAATCGGGCTTTCCAGGTGGATGGGCAAGCGCCCAGTAGGACTTGGTACCATCGCTTTCCTCTACCACCGCTGAAAGGCCAAGTAACAAAGGCCCGTTCTGCCATTTGTCGGGCAAGACAATATCTACATTCACGCCGAAATGCTTTTCGCTAAAATCACATGTGATGACAGGCCGATCAACCATCTCTTCGGCCATACCTTCTCTGTAAGCCGCAAAGCGATACAGCGCCCACTCGGTCGAAGGAGAGAAATTATACTCAAGGTACAATTCGCCTTCCTGCCGGGACACGAAAAGCTCGAAGCAAGTCGTCTGCCACAGGCGATCGCGGCGGGCGGGTTCATCGATCAAGGGCAACATCAATGTTTCGGTGTCGCCGTGCAGTTCGAATCTGACCTTCAGACCATGGTTGCCGGACAGTCCAACGGTAACATCGATATGATCGGCCATGAAGGGTGGTGTCGCCGGATGACAGATCAAATGGACTTCGCGCACTGAATTATTGGCCAACGAGCAAACTCCTGCTAGGCGCAGCGGCATTATGACCGCTTACCAATCCGATCTTCTACGCCTGCTCGACGAGCGTGGCTACATCCACCAGACAACCGATGCCGCGGCGCTTGACGCGCTGGCAAACAAAGAGATTGTTCCGGGGTATATCGGCTTTGACGCCACCGCGCCATCGCTACATGTTGGAAACCTGGTTTCAATCATGCTGCTCAGACGGCTGCAGCAGGCCGGACACAAGCCGGTGGTGGTAATGGGTGGCGGCACGACCCGGATCGGTGACCCGACCGGCAAAGACGAAGTACGCAGGATGCTGACCGATGAAACAATCGAGGCCAATATCGCTTCGATCCGAACGGCATTCGAACGATTCCTTGTTTTCGGCGACGGACCGACTGACGCAGTAATGGTCAACAATCACGATTGGTTGGGTAAGCTGGGCTATATCGAAATGCTGCAGGCCGTTGGCACGCATTTCACGATCAACAGGATGCTGACCTTCGACTCGGTCAAGCTCCGGTTGGAACGCGAACAGCCGATGACGTTCCTCGAATTCAATTACATGATCCTGCAAGGCTATGATTTCCGGCACCTTAGCAAGACTATGGGTGTCCGCCTGCAAATGGGCGGGTCGGACCAGTGGGGGAATATCGTTAACGGTATGGAGCTTGCGCGCCGCATGGATGGCGCAGAAGTCTTTGGGCTGACCACGCCGCTCATTACCAAAGCCGATGGCTCGAAGATGGGCAAATCGGTGTCGGGAGCGATCTGGCTCAACCGCGAGCAGCTGCCGGATTATGATTACTGGCAGTTCTGGCGCAACACCGATGACCGTGATGTCGGCCGCTTT
>JBGSPK010000248.1:0-5271 GCA_041738665.1 Sphingorhabdus sp.
GACGCCATTATCGAGTTGCTTGAAGCGCCCGCAGCGGAAAAGCTGCGCGAGGGGCTTCACATTGTGCTGGGCGGCCCACCCAATAGCGGCAAGTCGACATTGCTCAATGCGTTGGTCGCGCGAGAGGCTGCGATCGTTTCAAGCATTGCAGGCACCACCCGCGACATGATTGAAGTGCCAGTCGCACTGGAAGGCATTCCCTTTGTCTTTACCGATACGGCAGGGTTGCGGGACTCCACCGATGACAGCATCGAGGCCATGGGAATGGAGCGCAGCCGCATCGCGATGGCTTCCGCTGACATGATATTATGGCTGGGTGATGAAGGTGGCGGTCCGGAGCATCCGCAGCTTGTCGAAATAGATGCGAAATGTGATGAGGCGACGCATCCTCGCAAACGGGCTGCTGCATTTCGTGTCTCTGCGCGGACCGGAGTGGGAATGGATCGCCTTGTGCGCCATATCATCAGCGTTGGCAAAACACTCCTCCCTCCACCTGATCGGTTCGCGATTAACGAGAGGCAGCGGACATTGATGAGAGAATGTGCCGAGGCATTGAAGGATGCGGCACACGCGACGGACTGGTTGATAGTAGCAGAGCATCTACGTCAGGCCCGGCTGTCGCTTGATGCACTTACTGGCCGCGCGCATACGGAGGATATGCTTGATATGCTGTTTGGACGCTTCTGCGTTGGAAAGTGAATTGTTTCACGTGAAACAGCCTGCGCTGCTTTGACCAGGTTAGTCGGTTGCGCTATGCGCGCTTCATGAGTCAGACTTTTGATATCATCGTCGTTGGCGGTGGCCACGCTGGAACCGAGGCGGCTGCGGTAGCCGCACGGATGGGAGCAAGCGTGGCATTGGTCAGCTTTGTTCGGCACACGATTGGTGCAATGTCGTGCAATCCCGCAATCGGTGGTTTAGGCAAAGGCCATCTGGTGCGGGAAGTAGACGCGTTCGATGGCCTAATTGCGCGCGCTGCCGATGACTCGGCGATTCACTATCGTATGCTCAACGCCTCAAAGGGCGCAGCAGTGCAGGGGCCGCGTGTCCAGGCCGACCGGCGTTTGTTCAAGGCGTCGATCCAGAAGCAACTCAGGGAGTTAAGCAATCTCGTTATTATCGAAGGCGAGGCAGCTGCACTTTGTTTTTCCAACAGCGAGAATCGGATAGCGGGTCTCGAATTGGCCGATGGCACAATCATCAAAGCCGCGGCGGTCATTCTCGCAACTGGTACATTCCTCGGCGGCAAATTGTTCCGCGGCGAAGAGCGGCTTGAAGGTGGTCGGGTTGGCGAATCTTCGGCGTTGAAATTGGCCGAACAGATTCGCGGTGCAGGACTTCCGATGGCGCGCCTGAAGACCGGAACGCCACCTCGGCTAGACGGACGCACGATCAACTGGGCTGCTTTGGAAATCCAGCCTTCCGATGATGGCGACTGGACGATGTCTGCGATGCGGAAACGCCGAACTGTACCACAACTTTTCTGTGCGATTAGCCGAACCAACGCGCGTACACATGATATCATCCGCAGCGGCCTCGACCGGTCTCCGTTATTTGGTGGTGATATTGCGGGGCAGGGGCCACGCTATTGTCCCTCGATCGAGGACAAGATTTTTCGGTTTGGCGACCGCGATGGGCATCAGGTGTTTTTGGAGCCAGAAGGCTTGGACAGCCATTTGGTCTATCCAAATGGAATATCAACTTCACTCCCGACCGATATTCAGGAAGCCATGGTGCGCTCCATGGCTGGTTTGGAACAATGCGAGATAGAAGTGCCGGGCTATGCCGTCGAATATGACCATATCGATCCCCGCGCTCTGGATTCCACATTGTCTGTGCGCGGCTTTGAGGGCCTATATTGTGCCGGGCAAATCAATGGCACCACCGGATATGAAGAGGCTGCAGCACAGGGATTGATTGCCGGAATGGGTGCGGCGTCCAAGATATTGGGACGCGAGATGCCTGCTATTGACCGCGCCAACAGCTATCTCGCCGTAATGGTGGATGACCTCATCCTGCACGGCGTTACCGAACCCTATCGCATGCTCACCGCAAGGGCTGAGTACCGATTGCGGCTCCGTGCCGATAATGCCGTGACAAGGCTAACTCCGTTGGGCATTGCTGTAGGTTCCGTTGGTCCAAACCGGGAGCGCGCGTTTGAGCAGCGTTCTGAAAGTAAGGCTGCTCTGGAAATGCGATTATCACAGCCCGTCAGTGCTGATGATTTGATTAAGCGCGGAGTAGACGTGAAGCGCGATGCAGGGCGAATGCCGCTGGTCGACTGGCTTCGCTACCCAACCGTAAGTATTCACGATCTTTTGGATGTTTCACGTGAAACAAGTTGGCCGATTGAGTTGCTCAAAGAGGTAGAACAGGACGGGCGATACGCGCCCTATCTTGAGCGGCAAGACGCCGAGATCAGGGATATAACAGTCAATGAACGAATTTCGTTGCCTGCTTCGTTCAGCTATCGCGCCATCGCTGGTTTATCAAATGAAATGGTCGAGCGACTTGATGCCGCGAAGCCTGAGACGCTGGCTGCAGCGGCGAGGGTGAGGGGAATAACCCCGGCGGCGCTCGCGGCGATACTTGTTCATGCGAAACGCGCGCATTCTTCTGCAGATATTGCAGCATGACCGAATTGGAGGGCCAAGAGTGGTTGCGTTCAAACTTCAATGTTTCACGTGAAACAGAACAGAGGTTCGAGACCTTTATCGGATTTCTCAAAAGAGAGGCCGAGAGCCAGAATCTTATCTCGGCGTCCACATTCGACCATATCTGGAGCCGCCATATTGTCGATAGCGCACAATTGTTGAAATTCGTGCCTGACGATTCTGCCCAAACGGACTGGATCGATCTGGGCGCCGGAGCTGGCTTTCCCGGCCTAATCGTAGCGATGCTGAGCAACTACAATGTGACCCTGGTGGAATCGCGGAGCAGACGGATCGACTATCTCGAACGCGCGGTTGCGATGCTCGATATGGAAAAACAGGTCACAGTTGTTGGGCAACCGTTGGAACGGGTGAAAACTGCCCCATTTTCGGTCATCAGTGCGCGGGCTTTCGCGCCATTGCCCCGGTTATTCGAGCTTGCCCAGCGATTTTCCACAAATAAGACCTTATGGCTGTTACCAAAGGGGCGTAATGCCGCTAGGGAATGGAATGAAGTCGAGCCGTTCTGGAATGGCGAGTTTCGGGTTGAGGAGAGTGTGACCGACTCGGAAGCTGGCATTTTGGTCGGGTATTTGACGGGGAAGCGTGGAAACGAGGCCAATTCAGCGGCCCAGAGGCAGCAAGCAACATGATTCGCATTGCCATAGCAAATCAAAAGGGCGGCGTGGGAAAGACCACGACTGCAATAAACCTAGCTACGGCGCTGGCAGCCAGCGGCTGGCGTTGTGTGTTGGTCGACCTCGATCCCCAGGGAAATGCATCGACCGGCCTTGGTTTGAAGCAAGTAGACCGTGTGCATAGTAGCTATGACCTGCTGTTAGGTGACGCTTCGCTCAAGGACGCGGCTATTCCGACAATCATTCCCAATCTGGATCTCGTGCCTGCAACGGTAGATTTGTCAGGAGCAGAAATTGAGCTGGTGGAGTTTGAAGATCGGACAGGACGGTTGAAAGCGGCGTTCGACAAATCCGACGCCAATTGGGACATTTGCCTGATCGATTGCCCGCCTTCTTTGGGGCTATTGACAATAAACTCGCTTGTTGCAGTCGACTCGATCCTGGTCCCGCTACAATGCGAATTTTTTGCGCTTGAAGGTTTAAGTCAGTTATTACAGACAGTTGAGCGTATACAAAAGCGCTTCAATCCCGATCTTGCTATCATGGGTGTCGCGCTCACAATGTTTGACCGGCGCAACCGCCTGACCGATCAGGTGGCTGACGATGTGCGGAGTTGTCTTGGAGATCTTGTTTTTGATACCGTCATTCCCCGCAATGTCCGCTTGTCGGAAGCGCCCAGCCATGGATTGCCGGCGTTGGTTTATGACCATCGTTGCTCCGGGTCCGAGGCGTATATAAAGTTGGCGCGCGAGCTGATTGGACGCCTTCCTGCCAAGGAACTTGCAGCATGACTCCCGAAGAATCGGTTGAAAAAGCACCCTTGCGTAAGAAAATGGGTTTAGGGCGTGGGCTCGACGCATTACTCGGCGAAGCTATTCGGGGAGATTCGACCCCAACCCCAACGCCGACAGCAAATACCGTCAGTCAGGGCGTGGCGACCATAGCGGTGGCTAATATTCGTCCGAATCCCGAACAGCCGCGCCGTCACTTTTCAGACGATAAGCTGGATGAGCTTGCGGCCAGCATAGGTCGTCATGGCATTATCCAGCCAATCGTCGTTCGGCCGCATGATGGTGGCTACCAGATCGTTGCCGGAGAGCGTCGTTGGCGCGCGGCCCAGCGTGCGCAAATACATGATATTCCTGCAATAATTCGCGACTTTGATGATGCAGAAACACTTGAAATTGCTTTGCTTGAAAATATCCAGCGGCAAGATCTCAATCCCATCGAAGAAGCCGAAGCCTACAAAAAGCTGACCGAACTGTTTGGTCATAGTGCTGCGGCGTTGGCGGAACTGGTCCACAAATCGCGCAGCCATGTGGCTAATATGATGCGCTTGCTCGATCTGCCGCCTGCGATTCGTGATCTGGTAATCGAAGATAAGCTCAGCATGGGCCATGGACGTGCCTTGCTAGGCAGCGATGATGCCGTCCGACTGGCGATGGTGGTCATCAAGCAGGGGCTTTCGGTCCGTGCGACAGAAGCTTTGGTGAAAAAGGGACGGTCTCCGAAAGCCGCAGGATCAACCAGCAGCTTCGGCAACCCGGCCAACGCCGATATTCGGGCGGTCGAAACCCATCTTGGCGATCTGCTTGGCCTTAAGGTCAAGATCAATCAGCGAAGCGCTACTGGAGCTGGGTCGGTGACATTTGAGTATGGCAGCCTCGACCAACTCGATATGCTTTGCCAGCGATTGACCGGCGAAAAATTCTAACAAAATGGGTGCCGCGCTTACGCGAGTGACAGGGCGCATTAATGAAGTTGGCTTCGTGGAACGCCTGAATCCTGCCGATTCTCTGTATCTCTTATAAAAGTTAACCTTCTTCGGCAGCCTATCGGGTTCACATATTGTTAACCATAAGGGACAGCAAAACCTTATGATTCGATGTGCATAAGCGGATGAGAATGCAGTGGGGCATTCCGAATCTGCTTTTTGTCACGAAGGACCAGTTTATGTTGAACAAGAAAATCGCTCTTTTGGG
>JBGSPK010000256.1:0-2964 GCA_041738665.1 Sphingorhabdus sp.
CGGCAGTTGCGCCATTATGAACATCCAGCCATCAGCGGCACGAAACATCTGGCTCGGCGTTGCCGAAGGATGCGCGCTATGGGGAGCGCGCGTGGTTACATCACCATTGTTCATGTACCAGATTGCTGGATAGCTGAGTTGATGCAGCGCAGCCGAAAGCAGGTCGACATCGACATCGCAGCCTTCGCCGGTACGTTGTGCGTCAAGCAAAGCAGCGAGGAGACCAACGGCCATTTGCGTGCCAGTCATGAAATCCACCATCGACAGGCCGAAACGGGCAGGCGGGCCGTCCGGTTCACCAGTAAGCCAGCAAAACCCGGCTTCGGCCTGCATCAGATAATCATATCCAGGCCACTTGGAACGGACGTTATCGCGACCATATGCCGAAATATGCGCACAGATGATCGCGGGGTTTACGGCCTTAAGAGCGTCATATGTAAGTCCTACTTTAGCGGGAACATCGCCGCGCAGATTATTGGCAACGACATGCGCATCCGCAACCAGCCGGTGCAATACCTCCTGTCCCTCATCTGTTCCGAGATCGAGCGTCAGAGAACGCTTGTTAAGATTGAAGCTCTGGAAATAGAGACTCTCGCCTTCACGCAGCCAGTGCGGGCCGACATGGCGCGCGGTGTCACCACCTTTTGGCGGCTCGATTTTGATAACGTCAGCGCCCAGCTGAGCCAGGAACATGGTTCCATACGGTCCCGCACCATATTGCTCCGCACTTATTACGCGAAATCCTTTGAGTGGAAGGCGCTGGCTCACGCAGGGTTGGCCTTAATCCATTGCTTGGAAATGATTATGCGCTGCATTTCGTTGGTGCCCTCGCCAATGCACATCAGCATGGAGTCTCGGTAAAGGCGTTCGATGTCATATTCTTTGGAGTAACTGTACCCGCCGAAAACGCGCATGGCGTCCTGGCTGTTGGCCACGGCTGCCTCGGAAGCATAGAATTTTGCCATGCCTGCCTCCATGTCGCAGCGATCGCCACGATCATAGGCTTCGGCAGCATCGAAGGTGAGCAGCCGCGCCGCGCGGGCGCGCGTCACCATTTCGCCGATTTTCAGCTGGATCGCCTGATGCTCCGAGATTGGCTTGCCCATCGTTTCGCGCAATTGCGCATATTCGCCAGCAAGACGCAACGCGCCCTCGGCCAAACCGACCCCACGCGCCGCTACGTTGATCCGGCCAAGCTCAAGCCCGCCCGTGGCCTGAAAAAAGCCCTGCCCCTCGACACCGCCGATCAGATTATCGGCAGATATCCGATAGTTCTCGAAGATCAGTTCAGCGCTGTCGATGCAGTTATAGCCGAGCTTCTTGAACTTCTTGCCGGTGGTAAAACCCTCTTGCTTTGGCGCTATGAACAGGCTCATTCCCTTGTAACGCGGGTCGGCTTTGGGGTCGGTTTTTACCAGCAGCGCAAAACAGCCGCCCTTGATGCCATTGGAAATCCAGGTCTTCGTGCCATTGATAACATAATCATCGCCATCACGTTCGGCGGTCATGCGGATTGCCTGCAGGTCGGTTCCGGCATTGGGTTCAGTCAAAGCCAGCCCACCGCGGATTTCGCCGCTGGCAAATTTCGGCAACCATTTTGCCTTTTGCGCTGGCGTACCGAAGCGTTCCACTGCGCACGCCATGATCAGGTGCGAGTTGAAAATACCGGTAATCGCCATCCAATAAGACGAGATTAGCGCGACGATCTTGGCATAGGTTACTGCCGACAACCCCAATCCGCCATATTCCTGACCGATGGTCGCACCGAACAGGCCCATCTCGACCATCTGGTTGACGATTTCTTCTGGCCAGACATCGTCATGGTCATATTTTTGAACGACGGGGCGAACTTCCTTGTCCACCCATTTCTGAATGGCATCCAGCAGAGCCGCTTCCTCATCGGCGTCCATCTGGGGACGAAAAGTGCTGGGTGCTGTGGCCATTTAATTTCTCCTCAATCGTCGGCCGGGCCGCAGCCGCGCTTCCAGACAAGCACCGTACGCTTGTAATGGCTCACCACGAAGCCATCCTGATTCTTGCCGACAGTCTTGAACGTAACGATACCCTGATCGGGTCGGCTTTTGCTCTCGCGTTTTTCCAGCACTTCGCTCTCGGCATAGAGCGTATCGCCGACGAACAACGGGTGAGTCATCCGCACTTCGTCCCAGCCCAAATTAGCAATCGCCTTACCGCTCGTGTCGGAAACGCTCATCCCCGTCATCAGTGCGATTGTCAGCGGACTGACCACCAATGGCTTCCCAAATTCGGTTTTCTTAGAAAATTCATAGTCAAAATGCGCCGGGTGAGTGTTCATCGTGAGCAGGGTGAACCACACATTGTCCGCGTCGGTAATCGTCCGCCCGGGCCGGTGCTCGTAAATATGTCCCACCTCGAAATCCTCGAAGTAGCGCCCCTGCACTTCGCGGAACCGCCCGGGGGCGATTTCGATGACGCTGTCACGCATTATGTGTTTCTCCCAAAGACAGTAATTGCCGATAGCGGCGAATGAGCGGTGCTTCGAGCATTTTGCCCCGGAACCGGATAGCAGCCCCTCCGCCCGCGTCAAATGCGGCGATGGCGTCGCGCGCCTCGGCCAACTCGGCAGCGCTTGGACGCATCGTGGAATATATAGTTTCTATCTGGCGCGGATGAATTGCCGCTTTGGCGTGGAAACCCAACATTTTGGCTCTCGCACATTCTTCCGCTAGTCCTGCGTCATCTTCAATGTCGATATAAGGTACATCAATGGCGCGGATATTGGCAGACGCGGACGCCATGACAATTTCGCTGCGTGCATGGAGCAGCGGCTCCCAGGCCAATTCGACGCCAAGCTCGCCGGCAAAGTCGCCCCCCCCGAACATCAACGCGGCAACGCCAGGCGATTGCGCAATACTGTCTGCGGCGCGAAGTCCGCGAACAGATTCAACCAGCGGTATGATTCCCGTTTCATCCCCGATGACCTCA
>JBGSPK010000260.1:0-3064 GCA_041738665.1 Sphingorhabdus sp.
CCCCACCGAAAGCGCGTAAAAGTTCGAACAATTATAGTCGAGTATCACACGGTAGTTGCCACCCAGTAAATATCCCGGATTCCCAATACCATCGGGTTCGATTAACGTCGCCATCATGCTGTCCTTGGGCCAAAAGCCCCTTTGCGGGGCTATCCCCAGCTGCTTCCACTCAGCTATAGTCCTCCACTGGCTATGCCGCGCAAACACGCGCGGACAGCGGGGAGAGGCCATGCGTGACCTGATTGCTTCGCGGTTCAACGATGAAGGCACGTTCACCGCAAAGCCCCATTCCTCGCCACGCCGCCACCCTGCGTTGACAAAGTAATTGGCGATTGACGTCATTGCATCGACTTCGCTTTTCCAGATATCGGCATAACCATCACCGTCGCCATCGCGTGCAAGGCGGAGATAGACCGAAGGCAGGAACTGCGGCTTGCCTAATGCCCCTGCCCAGCTGCCCGTGATCGCATATTGCGGTACGCCACGATCAATCATTTTCAGAACAGCGATCAGTTCGCCTTCAAAAAGCGAACGCCGCCGGCCCTCATAAGCCAGCGAGGCAAGTGCTTCTGGCGCGTTGTAATTGCCCGTGACAGTGCCGTAGTTGGTTTCATGTCCGTATATCGCGATCATTACCTCTTCAGGAACACCTGTTTGGGCCTCGATTCTGGCAAGCGTCGGACGTAGTTCGGTATATTTTATCCGGCCACGCGTTATGCGGGAGGCATCGACATGCTTCGCTTTGTAAGGCGCAAAATTAGGGATCGGCGCGTCTGCAGCACCTTCTGGTTGTGCCCTGTCTAACCTTACTACGCGCTCGTTATAGCTTAATGAGGGTAGTACGCGGTCGAGCGTAGCAGCCGACACGCCTTCCCTTGCGGCCCGTTGGCGGACTTGGTTCAGATAGATACGAAACCCGCTTTCCATCGCAATGGCGGTTTGGTCGGGCATAGGTGCTGTCTGTGCTACGCTGGCTTGAGTCAGGCTGGACGCAGCTAACGGAAGTACCAGCCATTTAATAAAATTTCTGCCCACGCCGATGTCCTTTGAATAGATTAGGGGAGTGTGACAGATTGGCTGCGTAAAGGGAATCCCCATAAATTTCGGGCTGACGCATTTTCAGGCGCTTGCCATCTTCACATCTGTTCGATACGAGCCCCTTCCGGGGACAGGTGGCCGAGTGGTTTAAGGCAACGGTCTTGAAAACCGTCGTGGGTGGAAGCTCACCGTGGGTTCGAATCCCACCCTGTCCGCCATTTCCTCTTGCATCGCCACTTCAGGGTACGCTACCATTACGGCATCGGGGCAAAGCAACCTCCCGATCAGGCGTCTCGCCCAAGTGTTGTCTTTTTCGTCCGTCGTTTGCGGACGTGCAAGGCATGGAGCATGATGTGACGTCGCAATCCACCATTCCCGATTTTTCAGAACTCGTCCGCGTTTTTGGGCGGATAGGGTGTCTTAGTTTTGGCGGTCCGGCAGGACAAATTGTCTTGATGCACAAGGAATTGGTGGACGATCGCGGATGGGTGGATGAAGACCAATATCTTCACGCGCTCAATTTCTGTCATTTGCTGCCAGGGCCAGAGGCTCAACAACTCGCTACATGGATTGGCTGGCGCCTGCATGGTGTCAAGGGCGGGCTTGCAGCCGGGCTGCTGTTCGTTCTTCCGGGTGCATTGGTTATTTTGGCACTGTCGATGCTCTACGCCTTCGCCGCCAATCTCGATTGGTTTGCAGCCCTGTTTTTGGGGATTAAAGCCGCCGTTTTAGCAATCGTTGTTCAAGCACTGGTCCGCATCGGCGCGCGCGCGCTCAATACTCGGTTCAAGCAAGCCATCGCGATCGCAGCATTTGTTGCGCTGTTCTTCTTTGACTTGCCCTTTCCGCTCGTTGTTCTCGGCGCTGGTGCAATTGGTGTCGCTGTGGCCGTACAGCGTCCTGACTGGCTGGCGATCAAGGCCATCAATGGCTCGCCCGTGACCACCCAAAAGCCGTGGGCGGCGACAATGCGGACCATAATAATTGGGGTCGCAGTCTGGGCGGCACCCATGGCTGTCATATTGTTCACGCTTGGCCGGGAACATGTCCTTTGGGATATCGGCAGCTTCTTTTCCCAGCTGGCCCTTGTCACCTTTGGCGGGGCTTATGCCGTCCTTGCCTACATGGCGCAGGAAGCGGTACAGGGCTATGGGTGGCTGTCTGCGGGCGAGATGGCGGACGGGCTTGGCCTCGCTGAAACCACGCCAGGACCGCTGATCATGGTAACACAATTTGTCGGTTACCTCGCCGCCTTTCGCGCACCAGAGCCGTTTACACCACTAATTGCGGGCGTCATCGGGGCGGGGTTGACCACCTGGGTCACATTCGCGCCATGCTTCCTGTGGATATTTGCCTTTGCGCCGTGGATTGACCGGCTTGAAAATGTGAAATGGCTGAAGGGCGGCCTGTCAGCGCTGACTGCGGCGGTCGTCGGCGTGATTGCCAATCTGACCGTCTGGTTTGCGCTTCATATCCTGTTTGCTCAGATTGGTGAGCGGAAATTTGGCGCGCTTCGAATTTATTGGCCTGATCCATCCAGTTTCAACTGGCAGGCAGCGTTACTCGCTATATTGGGTGCGATCCTGATCTTCAGGTTGAAATGGAATGTGCTCAAGACCCTCGCCGCTACCGGCGCGACAGGATTATTAATGGGATGGGCGGCATCTTAGCCGCCCCCTTCCCTCACTTCTCGGGTGTCAGTTTCGCGCCGTTTTCAACATTTTCGTTGAAGCTGCTTACCACCGAGTCGACGATCATCTGGACCTCTTCGGTAGCAAACTGCTCGGCGTCTTTCTGGCTGGATCCATAGCCACGCTCTGACTTAATCAGGACGTCACGATAGGCTGTGCGTTCGGTCGTGCAGGCTCCTTCGGCAGTCTTGACGAAATCGCTTGGGCTGGCCTTTTCGCCCACCGCTTTATTGTGTGTTTCTATCATGCAATTGTTGAACGCCTTGCGGGCATTATCCATCGGATCGGCCTTCATGGCGGCCATGCTCAGCATCGTTGCTGCGACCAGACTCATC